>JAEZUI010000266.1 GCA_023421115.1 Bacillota bacterium
CACCGACTAAGGATCCTAATAACACTTCAACACCTGTGCCTGATACAGTTTCATTAAAGGTGCTATATAAGTGTTTGAACCCTGTTGACAGCGTTTCAGATATAAGGGCAATTTTAAAAATTCAAAATGACGGCAAAAAGCCGATAAAGCTTTCGGATGTAAAGGCACAATACTGGTTTACAGCTGACTCGGTATCAGAACCTGCTTTTTCCTGTGATTTTGCCCATATTTCTAGTGAGAATGTAAAAGGGGAATTTATTAGACGTGATGAAAAGGCCCTAAATATTGACAGGTATCTAGAAATAAGTTTTACTGAAGACGCAGGTGTAATAGGAGCAGGAGCGAATACCGGTGAAATAGCCATTAGAATTGCAAATGACGAAGTCGGTTCCTACAGACAGTCAAATGACTATTCCTATGAACCTCTTGCAGAAGTCTTTACGGAAAACAATAAAATCACACTTACGTATAAATCAGAGTTGGTTTATGGAGAAGCACCCGTAAACTTTGGTTCACCTGAACCTACTCCAACACCAGATGTATTGTATGGAGATCTTAATGGTGATAAAAACGTTAACTCTATAGATATGGCTTTGTTAAGACAGTATCTTCTTGGAATAATTAAGAAGTTTAGTGTACCGGATGAAGTTGCAGATTTGTCAGGAGACGGTGAGATAAATTCAATTGACCTTGCACATTTCAGAATGTATTTGCTAGGTATGATAAAAGATTTTCCGGTAAATAAAGATTAGAGACGTATCTGACTTTTAGAAAAATTTGGTTTTATAATTTCTTGGTTTTGAAATTCTCCAAAATACAAATAATATTATTTATAACTCCTTGCTGTTGATTTTCAACAGTGAGGAGTTTTTCATGCTTGTATAGGTTACATAAAGTTTAAGCGATAATGAACTGAAATTTTGATATAAGGTGATTTGTATGAATAATATATGGAAAATATAGTTTGTATAATTGTTGGAATTTATTGATGGTTGTCATAAAATATGGTATACTAAAAGAAAAAATGCTGTAAATATTTATTTTAGTTTAAATGGGGGAATAATATGATGTTTATGAAATCTCTTAAAGTGAGAGTATCTGTTTTTTGTGTGTTTGTTTTTATAACATTTTCTCAAAATACATTTGCTTATGCTGACACAAATACAATTCCTGAACAAGAATACACTAATCTTAATGAAGCAACAAATCCAAGACTTCTAGATGCAAATAATGAATCAGAAAATGAAGTTAATGTCGATGATGTTAGAAAGATTTTACCCAATCAATTAGGTCTTGATCGAATTAATGAATATAGAACTAAGAAAAATTTGGATAAACTAAATATTCCAACGAGCGAATTTGGAAATGAAATAATTAAAAAAGTAAATACAACATATGAAGAAATACCTATTGACGATTTACCAACTTATGTAGACAATAGCAGATTAAAAGCTTTTCCGCCGATAGGCGACCAGGGGTATTTAAACTCGTGTGCATCCTATGCAACCACATATTATCAACTAACACATATGTTTGGCTTGAAGTTGGGGTGGGATGTAAAAAACGATGTTGAAAACAAACTGAAATTTTCACCACAATGGACCTTCAATTTATCAAATGCCGGTGAAAACGGTGTTTTTGGTATTGAAACTGCATTTTCTATATTTTTAAAAAGTGGTGCTGCATTATGGGATGAGTTCCCTTACAACGGTGAAGATTATAGTGTGGAAAACTATACCCAATGGCCAAGGGATGCTTCAATCTGGAGGAATGCACTAAACTATAGAATAAAAGATTATGGATACATTAGTATATGCGATGGCTCTAATACACCGGTAAAAAGTCCGAATTCTCCTAGTCTAAATAAAGTTAAGCAGTTGTTGAATAATGGCTATGTACTAACCTTTGACACAAATTTGTCAACCTGGAGATTTACGACAATTGGTGATGATACAACAATTAGCGAGGACAATGAATACATAAATCAATATATTGCCCATATTACAGATAGACAGATAACTGGCATGGACGGTCATGTTATGACCTTGGTAGGATATAACGACAATATTTGGGTTGATATAAATGGAAACGGCATAGTTGATATCGGTGAAAAAGGAGCTTTTAAGATAGCTAATTCTTGGGGAAATGACGAGGGGAGATTTACAGTTTGCGATAAGTTTGACTTCTATTCAAATGCTGGTTTTATATGGCTTTCATATGATGCTTTGAACAAAGTATCATCAGTACCAGATTGTCCTGTAACAGAACGTAGAAATGCTATAAACTCCAGAAATAAACTGCATTGGATATGTCCGAAGGAACCATCTGAACCAAAGCTTATGATTGAGTATACGGTAAATCATTCAAATAAATATGAAATTGCAGCAGTATTTGGTTATTCAGATTATAATCAAAACAAACCTGTTTCATTTTATCAATTTGATATTTTAAATTGTCCGACACATGTAAGGTCTAGTTACGACGGAACCGGCAATGCATGTGATGCGACCTTTGTTTTTGACATTAGTGATTTATATGATAGATTTGACAGTGCAAAGGGTAATTTGTATGTAACATTTATTGATCAAATGCAAGGCGAACCCTGTACATTAAAAGATTTAAAAGTGATTGATAATGTTAGCGGTCAGAATTACTATTATGAAGGCAAACTTCCCGTTAGTTTTGATAATACTGAATTTACAATTGGCCCCATAAGTTTTGAGAAAAAGCTAACAGGATTGAAAGGGATAAAGCTGGCTTCTGAAAGTATGTGTACTCAAAGAAGTTTACCAAGTGTAGTTTCAGTAGGTGACAAGATTTATGTCATTGGTGGAATTGAAAGAGAAAAGTATCTGAAGACTTTTGAAATATATGATCCGAAAACTTGTACTTGGGAAAAAAAGAATGATTTAACAGGTGAACAGGCAAATTATATCAAGACTGTCAGTGTTGATGATAAAATTTATGCTATAAAAAGGTTATCATCAGGTGAAAGTGTGATAGAAGAATATGATGCCGATTCTGATAGTTGGGTATATAAGACAGATATAAACTATTGGGAAACAATGAGTGTAGGGCAAACAAATGGTAAGATATATATTATAGGAACAAAAGATACTATATTGAAGGAAGAAACAATTTTTAGCATGGAGGAATATGATCCTGTTTCAAATACTGTAACTCATCAAGTTTATATGGAAAAGGGTACAAGCCCTGGAGCAATTGGATTTATGGATGGGAAGATTTATATGTTTAATGTGGGCAGGTATAATACTAATCATGCTACAAAGATATTCAACAATCCTTATGAGTCATTGAGAAAGTACATTATATATGATACAGTGACCCGAAAATTCAGTTTAGGAGAAGATTTTGATTTTAGAAATATAAGCGATATTATTACAGTTGGAAATAAATTTTATATCTTTTGGAGAGATTTGTTAAATAAATACACAAGAATTTCTGAGTATGACCCTGAAACAAATATTTCAAGGGATATTGACGGTATTAGCACTGATATTAGTAGCTTTGGTATAGGAACATATAAAGACAGTATCATTGCTTTTGGCGGGTATATGGATAGTATTTCAATTGCTACATCAGAGCAGTCCGAATTAACTAAAGGCTTAATTCAAATTATAAATATTGATCAGGATAAAATACCACCTATTCTCGAGCCTCCTGCAGACTTAACAATAGCTGCGACTGAAGAGCTAACAGTAGTTGATATAGGAGAGGCAGACTCCTTAGGTAATTCTGAGGTTAAAGTTACCAATAATGCTCCAAAAGCTTTTCCTTTAGGTACAACTGAGGTTATTTGGAGAGCTGAGGACGAGAAGGGGAACAAAACTCATGCTATCCAAAAAGTTACTTTGATTATTGATAAAGAACCGCCTGAATTACTTGTACCTAAAGATATTTTTATTGGGACAAATATCGATAATATAGCTGTTGATATCGGGGAAGCAACGGCAAGTGATTTGTTTGATGTACATATTTCAAATGATGCACCCCAAGGCTATCCTCTTGGAAAAACTATTGTTAAATGGGTAGCTGTTGATGCTAATGGGAATGAAATAAGCAAAACACAGCAAGTAAACGTTTATAAGTTTGGTGATATAGACGGAAATGCTGAGGTAAATTCGTTAGATTTTGCACAACTAAGGCTATTTTTATTAGGACATAAATCTACATCTTTTTCAGAGTATGGAAATTATGCTGCAGATGTAGACGGAAACAAGGATGTCAATTCTATAGATTATGCAATAATTAGAAAATATTTACTAGGATTTATAGATGAATTCTCTGGTGGTGGACAATAAGGTTTATAAATATGTTATAATAAATTTGTTTTTAAATTAAAACAAAAAGTGTTATTATTTGGGGGGAGTAATTGTGAATATTAAAAGGATTTTATGTTTTGTCATAGTATCAACTTTTGTACAGCTATCATTTCTAAATGTATTCTCAAAAGAAGGTAAAGCTATTGTTGGGGATGTTAATGGTGATGGTGAAGTAAATAGTGTGGATTATGCACACATAAGGATCTACTTGTTGGGAATGAGTGATGATTTTCCGGGAACTGACGGTTTATGGGCAGCTGATGTAAACGGGGATAATGAAATAAATAGTATAGATTTTGGATTTATGAGAAGTTATCTACTTGGAAAAATTGATACGTTGCCTAAGACTAATTCTACACCAACAACTACACCAACAACTACACCAACAACTACACCAATACCTTCTGCAAGTGCCTATCCTGATTGGGATAAAGAGCGTTCAAGTTATGCGACTTTTACCGGTTCGGGATATTCTGGCGGAGCCGCTCTTCTAGATCCAATACCGTTGGATATGGAAATTACAGCATTAAACCCTGAAGATTATAATTGTTATGGTATACAGGCAGCTTTAGCCGGTGCATATCTTGAAGTTACAGGAGAAAAGGGTACTACAATGGTATATGTAACAGATCTTTACCCCGAAGGAGCTCCTGGTGCATTGGATTTATGTCCGACATCTTTTGGTAAAATTGATGAGATGGCAAAGGGAAAAATAGATATAAAATGGCACATTGTTGCAGCGCCTATAACCGGAAATGTATCTTACCGCATTAAGGAAGGCAGCACTACATCCTGGCTTGCAGTTCAAGTTAGAAATCACCGATATCCTGTACTTAAGATGGAATGTTATACAAATAATACTTGGGTTGATATGAAAAAAATGCATTGGAATCATTTTCTTGTAGAAAATGTGGATTCTACAACTCCTAAAATAAGGATTACAGATATAAGGGGATATGTTCTGACTGATATGCTCGATAGTATTCCTATTTCGGGAGATACCCGTCCAGCTTATATACTTGAAGGAAATGTTCAATTTCCTGAGTAAGATAATATAAAAACGCATATTGTGGAATATTAAACAATAATATTCTTTTTTGAAAAAGTATGATATAATAGTAAATGTAAAAAAAAGTACCTAAAGTCGTGGCTAAATGCACCGGAGTTTTTATTCCGCCACTTTTGGACGAAGTCAAAGTGGTAAAAATGAAGGAGATATATGTCCGGGGGGGTTATTAAGTTGTTATATGGGGTGATTTATTCTAAAAATAAACTTGAAAAGGTTATAGGGTGTAATATAAAGGAAAACATTGTGCGCAATTAGTTTTGTAAGAGAAGTGAAGAATTAGAGTTAATACCATAAACTAGGATGTAAAGGTATTCCCTTAATTATGACAGCAAAGCCGACATATAATTGTTAAATAATAACCTAACTTAAAGAATGTTTTGTATATTAAATAAAAACATACGATATTTTTGCAGTTTGTACAAACTCATATCATTTAATTCGTTTTACAATTAAAAAGTAGGGTTTATATTTATTAGATATTTTCAAAATTAAAATATCTAAGTCGTGACATAAATGTCTGCTTATTCCATTTCAAAGAATAACCTATACATCATTTAAGTCTCAAAACACATCACGGAAGTTTAATTTTTGAAAGGCATTTGTATAGTTTTTTGGAACTACCTTAATTTCCTTATAAATAACTAAAAAACTCCATATTAAAACTACTTAGTATATTTTGCAAAAAATTAAAGTAAAAAACTGTTGAAATGTGTAAATCATACGTATAAAATAAATACTGGAAATAATCCAAATTAGACCCAAAATCTGTTAAGCGTTTATGTTTATATGCCTTTTAAAGAAAAATGAAGTAGGATTTAATGGTTGTTTTCAGCGAATTAATTGATAAATTACAGTTTGATTTGTAGTATAACATTTATTTTTTGGGGGAGATAGTATGAAAAACTCAGAGTATTTTTTTCCTGAGAACAAAAGGAAAAAGATAAATCGCTATTGTGAGATCAAATCTACAGCATCTTACAGACCGAAAAAGTCCGTCGATAATGAGGAAATTATCAGAAAATATGGTCTGCCGTTTAAGTCCTCATTTATTACAAAGTCCATAGGAGTCGAGTCAAGGTTTATTGCAGAAGATAATCAGTCGGATAGCGATCTTTTGATGCTCTCCGCTGATATGTGTCTTAAGCAGTGTGGGATTAAAGTAGATGATTTATCAAGACTTATTGTTAATAAGTATTATGGTGACAATCTTTTGCCTATGACTGCAAGTATTTTGCAGCGTAAGCTTGGAAGCAGCACTGCAATACATGCGTTTGATATTGAAGGAGGAATATCTTCTTTTCTGTATGCCTTTGATGCAGCAGCAAGGTTTATTAGTACCGGAGATGAAAATATTCTTATATCATCAGGTGGTATCAGCAGTAAAATGATAAGCAAAACTGACCCGAGGGTTGCTTTTCTTTTTGGTGATGCAGCAGCATCAATTTTGGTAGGTTACTCAGAACAACCACATATTTTAGCAAGTTATTTTTATTCAAATTATGAGTTTTATGAGCTTAGCACATCCATAACACCATTAACACTGATTGAAAAGAAGGACACAATGACAATAGAAGAACAGATGGCTTCAATTTATGATACATATAGCATAGGTAATTGGAAAGAGGCGGAAGTGTTTTATAGAGAAGCAGTACTTGCTGTGTCAAAAAGTTTATTTTTAGAAAGTGGTCTTAAGATTGATAATATAGATTTAGTACTTGTAACTGAAAACAATCGAAAAATCTGGGAGCTTACACTAGACGTTTTAGGAGTGGGAGAGCAAAAAAGTCTTTCCCTTATAAAGAACCATGGAAACACCATGTCTGCTATGCTGCCTTTGCTTTTAGACAATGGGTTTGCCACAGGTCAAATTCAAAAAGGTATGAATATAATGCTGATATCGCATGGAGAAGGCTTAAGCGGTGGTGGCATTTTATATAAAGTTTAGTTAAAAAACAATTATTTTAGGAGGTTGAGTATTGAAATGAATGAAAAAGAAGTTTTTGAAAAGGTAAAAGAAATTGTAGTGGAATATTTAAATGTGGAGGAAAATGAAGTGGATACAGGAACAAATCTTGTTGACGATTTGTGTGCAGATTCTATTGCTCTTGTTGAGTTGGGTTTTAGGTTTTCGGAGACTTTTTCTATACCCATGGTTGAAGGTGATTCAGAACTGTTTATTATGAAGAATCTAGTAAATTTCATTATGGAAAAAATGCAGAACTAAGGCACTTATGTCTTGAGTGGAGGAAAAATGGATAGAGAAATTAAGTTTCCTGAAATAAGACCCCTTAATATTGATAGGTATGCTAGAATTGTTTCTACAGGGGTCGGATTACCTAAGTGTGTTGTTACAAACCAGGATATCATAAATGACTATAATATAATTGCAACAGATAGAGCGGTTCAGTATTCATTAGGAATAAAAGAGAGAAGATGGAGTGACTTTGGTGAAAAAGTAGAAGACCTTATGATGGATGCGGCAAGCCAATGTCTTGAAAGAGCTAACGTTAGTATAGAAATGGTTGACCGGGTTATTTTTACAAAGCTGTTTGGGGATTATCAGGTTCCTGCAACTTCTATAGGATTGTTAAAAAAGCTTAATGCAAAAAAAGGAATACCTGCATTTGATATTTGCTCTGCATGCAGCGGTTTTATGCACGCAATGGATCTTGCTATACGTTATATTGCTACAGGCGATGATTATGTACTCATTTTAGGAGGCAGTGTAATGGCTAAATGCAGCCGTCTATGGAGAAAACCTGATCCTAAAACTGTATTCTTGTTTGGGGATGCAATTGTGGCCATGCTTATAAGTTATTCTGAAATAAAGAGCTTTATGGCTTCATATATACTTACCAATCATTTTTTGTATGACAATGCAAAAATTACTTTTGGAACTGAGTTTTTAAGAGAAGGTATGGAAAATTTAGAACCAAATATTTTCTTTATGCGAATAGCTGATGGTAATGTCGTTTTTAATAGCTCTGCAGAATACTCAAAAATTATAGCAGAAAAACTTCTCAATGAGACCGGTCTTTCAATTGAGGATATAGATTTTTTTGTAACATCGGATCAGTCAACTAAAATTTGGGAAGCACAGCTTAAAGCGTTGAACATTCCAAAAGAGAAAAGTGAAAGTTTGTTTTATAAGTATGGCAATACTGTTTCTGCAATGAGCCCTTTAGTATTGGACGAGCTCATTGTTTCAGGGCGATTAAAAAGAGGGGATCTTGTTATGATGCAAGCACATGGAGCAGGAGCTAGCAGTGGCGGTATGATATTTAGATATTAGAATTTACTTTTATTTTTCCTATATTTTATTAAGATTAGGCCATTTCAAAAAATAACCTATACAATATTCAAGTCATAAAGCCATCATGAAAGCTTAAAAGCTTTCAAACAGAGGAACATTATTTTGCAGTGCAAAAAATGTAAATCAGATTTTTTGAAATGGCGATTGACTAGTTAATTTTTTGGAATCACCTTAATAAAGAGTTACTTTTTAAAATCACCTAAATTATGAAAAATGATTTTCTTGGAGGATATATTCTATGAACTATTGTGAATTGTTATTTGATACAAAGGAAAAGGATTTAGAACTTGAAGCACTTATCGATGCTGAAACTGGAAAGAGACTTACATATAGAGAGCTTATTGAAGAAGTAAAAAAGACAGCAGGTTTTTTAAAAGCAAAGGGTTATAAGAGTGGAGATGTAATAGCTACTCATTTATACAATAGTGTTGAAGCGGCAGTTGTTTTGTTGGGAATTCAATATATTGGCGGTGTTATATGTCTAGTAGACCCTTTATATAAAGCTAATGAAGTATTATATTATATTGAAGACTCAGGAGCAAAAGGTCTATTCACACACCTAAAGAGTGCAGACGTGGAGTTGCCTGCAAAGGTGCAATGTAATATTTTAAATGTTAAAGAATTTGAAATTGAAGTTCAGAACTTTGAGTATGAGGAAGAAGAATTTTACAGCTACAAAGAAAATGAGCTTTGCATGTTGTTATATACATCGGGTTCAACATCAACACCAAAGGGAGTAATGCTGACGACGGGATGTTTATTTACGTTTTTGGAGAAAAGCAACATTTCTATGTATCGTTATACAAAGGACGACAGGATACTATGTTTTGTACCGTTTTCCCACGGATTCGGCTCGGTGTCCATTTTAGTTCCATCATTAAATGGAAAGTCGGCTATCGTATTTTTGAGATCATTTCAGCCTATAAAAATTTCCAATGCCATAAATAATGAAAATATAACACATATTTTTGGAGTCCCAACGCATTATCAGCAGCTTTTAAGATATGAAGCGTTGCATGATTCGCTTAAGAGGTTAAAAGCGGCTTTTGTAGCTGCTGCACCCCTTAATTATGAAACAGCCTTATCTTGGTACAAAACTACAGGAATATACCTTGATGAAGGTTACGGTATGTCCGAGACTACCACTCTTATTTCAACAAGAATGAATATGTTACCCGAACCTGCAGGAAATGTTGGTTTTCCTCCAGAGGGTATCCTGGAAATTAATGCTGTTGATGAAGAAGGTAATATTTGTGCAGACGGAGTCATAGGCGAACTCCGGATTAGAGGAAGAGGTTTAATGTTAGGTTACTTAAACAGACCTGAGGAAACAGCTGAAAGACTAAGAGACGGATGGATGTATTCCGGTGATCATGGATATAGAAGAAGTGATGGATCTTTTGTAATCTGTGGCAGAAAAAAGGATGTTATTAATGTTGCAGGTCTTAAGATTTCTCCTCTTGAAGTAGAGGCGTCAATTAACTCACATGAAGATGTAGTTGATTCGGCAGCTGTTGGGCTTGAAGACAATATTTATGGAGAAGTAGTACAGGCTTTTGTAGTATTAAAAGATGGGGCAAAAGTTTCTGAAAGAGATTTGATTAAGTATGTTTCTGGGAAGATTGCAAACTTTAAAGTGCCAAAGTATATTAAATTTCTTGATGAATTCCCAAGAAATAACCTTGGGAAAATTGATAAAAATGTGCTGAAGAATATCACCTAATACAATATAGAGAAAGACAAGGTCAAAATAATTTTACTTAATTTTTTATTGAATAGTTGGAGGTTTAAAAATGAATAAATATTACTATCCTGCAGAAAGAGTAGCTGTCGTGGCAATGGGTTGCTATATGCCGGATGCTGCTAATATAAATATGCTTTGGAACAATATTTTAGAAAAAAAGATTTCTATAAAAGAAGTGCCGGATAAATTTTTTAACAAATCAGTATTTTATAAGCCGGAGGTTTTCGGTAAGCCAAATAAGAATGATAAGACTTATACAAAAGTTGGAGCAATTCCTGACGATCTTGATTTTATGGCACTTAGCAGGAAATATAAAATTCCACCGGCAGTAAGTGCTTACATGGATATAAATCAAAAGGCTACGGTATATTGCGTAGATCAGGTGATGGAACAGTTAAAAACCAATCTTCCTAAAGAAAAAACGGCGGTTATACTTTGTACAGGTGCCCCGGGAACCAAGTTTGAAAATATTGTTAGAAGAACTTTCTTTAGTAATGTTGAGAATCATATACTCAATCATTCTGAGGTTTATGGTAAATTACCCCAGATGGATAGGGTGCTCAAAGATGTATCGGATGAAATACTAAAAGAAACACAAACAATAACAGAAGATTCTACTACAGGTTATTTGCAGAATATAACGGCAGGCAGAATTTCAAATATATTTGACTTGTGGGGTCCTTCCTATGTAGTTGACGGTGCATGTGCATCTTCACTACTGACAATTTCGGAGAGTGTTTTAGGACTTATAAACCATGAGTATGATGCGGTTATTACAGGTGGTTCGGAAGTAACCCTTACAGAAGTCGGATTAACTACATTCAGCGGAATAAATGCTTTGTCACCGAACGGTTCTTACCCCTTCGATTCTAGAGCAAATGGTTTTGTTATGGGGCTTGGAGGAGGAATAGTTGTTCTTAAAAGGCTTTCAGATGCTTTAAGAGACAACGACTATATCTATTCTATAATATCGGGTTATTGTATGGGAAGTGACGGTAAGGGTAAATATATTGCAGCACCGAGTGAGGAAGGTCAGATAAGGGCCATAACGGGAGCTTGTAATATGGCAGGATATTCTGCTGACACCATTGAAATGGTTGAGGCCCATGGAACGGGGACTATTGTTGGAGATGTAGTTGAAGTGGCTTCATTGAAAAAAGCTTTTGAAAAGCTTGGAGCAAAAAAGGAAAATAACTGTGGGTTAGGTTCAATAAAGTCAAATGTAGGACACTTAAGAAACGCTGCAGGAATAGCAGGCTTTATAAAAGCGTCTTTAGCAGTAGAAAATAAAATTTTGCCGGCAACCGCAAATATAAAGCAAGTAAATCCAAAACTTCAATTGGAAGGTTCTCCTTTTTACATATTGACAGAAAACAAGGAATGGGTTGAAAATCCACTACACCCAAGAAGAGCGAATGTAAGTGCCTTTGGGTTTGGCGGTGCCGATTGCCATGTTTGTGTTGAGGAATTCAGACCGGAATTTTTACAAAAGAGTTATACTTTTTATAATAGAAATAAAGTTGATGTTAGGAATAGTTCAGAAGAAGCAGTATTCTTTTCGGGTGCTTCACTAGAGGAGGTGTGTGCAGCCGTAAGAGAGTTTATAGAAAACAAATCGGAGGTATCCTTTGAACAAGCTGTATATTTAAATAATTTGTCAGCTTGTACGGATTATCAATGGCGTATATCCATTTGTGCTTCTTCAATGGATCAATTAAGAGACAAATTAAATTCGATAGAAGAGTATATAGGGGAGAATAAGCTAGAGGACTCTCATTTACTTGGACTAAAGGGAATTTACATTGGAAACAGCACTAAAACAGAGTCGTCTCAAATTGCATTAATGTTCCCGGGACAGGCATCCCAATACCCAAACATGCTAAAGGAACTGTATGATAATTATTCTATGGTGAGGTCTTTCTACACCAAGACTGATGCTATGTGGAAAGCAAAGTATGATTACTCTTTGATGCCTCTGATATTTGGTGAGGATGAAGAGCAATTGAAGGCAGAGCTAAAAAATACGAAAAATACTCATCCTGCAATGTTTGTAAGCAATATGGCAGTGTATAAACTGCTTGAGGAAGCAGGTATCAAAGCTGATTATATGATAGGGCACAGTTTAGGAGAGATTACTGCTCTTTATGCCGGTGAAGCGGTAAGCTTAAAATCAGCTATAAATATAGTTGGTGAAAGAGGTTTTTCCTTTGACAGAATTGATGTGGACAGACGGGGCAAGATGGTAAGCGTAAAGGAAAAGGCGAATAAGGTAGCAGAGTTAATTAAAGACAACGGTTTTAAAGTAAGCGTTGCAAACATAAACTCTCCGGAGCAAACGGTAGTTGGAGGAAATGATGAAGAAACAGCCAAGTTTGTTGAGTTTTTGGGTAAGGATGGCTATAAATATACCGAGCTTAATGTATCTCATGCTTTTCATACAGATGTTGTGTCAAAAGCTGCAGATGAATTTCTAGAAAGTATAAAAGAAATAAAGTTTAGTAATCCGAAGTACAAGATAATGGCATGCCACTTGGTGGATTTTTATAACAACAGTAAATCAAGACTTGATAAAATGCATGATACATTAAAGGAGCAGATTCTATCAACTGTTAAATTTACCGATTCAGTACAAAAGCTTTATGAAGAAGGGGTTAGAGTATTTATAGAAGCAGGGCCGTCAAATGTTTTGACTAATCTTGTCAAAGCTATACTATCGGACAAAGATGTAAAGATAGTAAATATTGATAGTAAGAGTAAATCTTCTGTGGACACGTTTAAGCAAGCCATGGCAATTCTATTTGCCCATGGGGTTGAGGTTAATTATGTTCCTTCTAATAATATTTTAGGGTTGCACAAGGAAAACATAAGTACTGTGGTATATCAAGTGGAGTCTAAACCGGTTGATACAGCTATTTCAAATAAACTTACGCAAAACCATGAACTAATAAAAAACAGCTCTGTAATAAATATACAGGATTTGCCGTTTACTCAACAAAAAACTTTCGGAGAGAATACTAAAGAAAGTTTAGTATTCAGTGGTGTAGCGGTAGGTTTGCCGGGCACCTTCAAAAAGGCTTTTGACGACAACAACTTTGACTATATAACAGAAGGCAAAAACATGATTGAAATGTTGACGGATGATGAAGCTCGAAGTATATATGATTTAAATATTACAAGGCTTATAAAAACTGAGAAAGAAACTATATTTAAAAAAATAGAATCAATAAACGAGGTAATACATTTCGCTGGAAAATTCGGTAAAATGGACATGATAAACGATTATCTCATTGATGAAAAAATACTAGACCAAATGACTCAAGCAATATGTGCCGGTGTTGCGGCAGGTTATGAGGCATTAAAAGATGCAGGGATTCCTCTCATCAGAGAATATAAAAAGACTGCCTCTGGTTCAATGCTTCCGGGAAGATTGGTATTGCCGAAAGAAATGCAGGAAGATACCGGTATAATCTATGCAAATGGGTTGTGGCCTATTGAATCTGTAATTGCTGAAGTATCAAAATATACCGCAGCAAAATTCGGGTCAAGTACAAGAAGGGAAGTACTAGATTTCTTTGAATCAATCATTTCAAAAGTAAGCGATCCCGATACCAAAAAGCTGCTAGGTGATTGGTTTGCTATGTATTATTCAAGGCTTTCGTCTAATCCTGGTGAAGCTGATGTATATGAGTTTAATCATAATTTTATGAATATATTGTCCTCACAGGCAAATAACAGGCTTGCACAGTTTATAGGTGCAACGGGACCAAATATGTACATAAATACTGCCTGTGCTTCAAATGCAACTTCAGTAACGGTCGCAGAGGATATGATAAGAGCTGGACATGCCCGAAGAATGATTGTAATAGGTGCGGATATATCAACTACAAAGAATCTATTGCCATGGTTTGGTGCGGGATTCTCAAGTATCGGTGCTCTTACGGAGTGCGAAAATTTGTTTGAAGCCGCGGTTCCGTTTGATAATCGAAGGAGTGGAATGATTCTAGGATCCGGTGCTACCGGCATTGTAATTGAAAGAGAAAGTGATGTTCTAAGACGTGGAATGAATGGTATCTGCCGCCTTTTAGGGACTCATGTGTTCAATGCAGCTGGACATCAGTCAAAAATTGATACTAATAAGCACTGCATTGAACTGGACAGGTTTATTGCAAAGATGGAAAACGAACATTGTCTAAATCGGAGCAGTATTGCTTCAAAGCTTGTATATTGTTCTCACGAGACTTATTCCCACAAACCCGGTTGCTCTTACATGGAAAGAACATCTCTAGAAAGCGCTTTCGGGGAGAAATTTAAAGAGATTAAAGTCATTAATACAAAAGGAATGACCGGACACATAATGGGTGCATCAATTGAGGAGGCAGTATCTGCTAAAGCATTGCAATATCAAAAAATTCCTCCCGTTGTAAACATAAAGCAAATAGATCCAGAACTTGAAGGACTTAATTTGTCAAAGGGCGGAGACTACGAGTTTGATTATGTATTAAGGGCTGTAGCAGCTTTTGGAGGACAAGGCAATTATCATCTCATGCAAAGGATAGCAAAAGGAAATGAGAGAATTGTTGATAATAGGGTTTATAGAGAATGGATAGATCAGATTTCTTCAAAGGATGCAGAACTTAAAAATTACGGCAGGATTTTAGTTGCTGAAGAGAAATCATCAAACAGGTATTCTATGGATGATGGATATATGGAAGCGGCACCGGTGACTGATATTGCAAGGGAAAAGGCGGTTGAACAGTCCGTAAGAGCTGTTGATTCTGCAAAAGAGAAAACTGATGCTCCTGCTACTATAAATACACAACAAATAATTGATGAGGTTCTTTCGATTTATTCTAATGTAACGCAGTATCCTAAAGATATGCTTGATTTGTCTATGGAACTTGAAGCAGATTTAGGAGTAGATACGGTGAAGCAGGCAACTATATTTTCTATGATATCTGAAAAATTCAATTTAAGTCTTATAGAAGGACAGGCTCTTTCTAATTACAATACAATTGGTCAAATGGTTGAATTTGTTATGAAAAACACTAATGCTACGACTACGGATATTAAGTCTCAAGAAGAAAAACAGAGTCTAAGCTCAGTAGAGGATGAAAATTATAAGTCATCAAATATCAGTTGCGAGGCTGAAGTACTAAAGTTGATTTCGGAAATCACTTTATATCCTGTTGAGCTTCTTGACAAGGATATGGAAATGGAAGCAGATTTAGGTATAGATACTGTAAAACAGGCAACTATATTTTCAATGCTAAGCGAAAAGTATGGAATGGATGAGAAAGAGACCGGTAGTATTTCACAGTATCGCACAATAGGAGAATTGATTGATCTGGTCAATAGTAATAATAAGAAAATTGACTCTGTTGCGTCGCAATTAGAGGCAATCTCTATAGAAAATCAAGTTAATAAAGCTGATATTAAGGAAGGTAAAATGCCGGTTACCCATAGCCTTTCCATTAGAGATGATGTTATGAAAATAATAGCTGAAATAACTCAATATCCTGCGGATATGCTCGAAGAGGATATGGAAATGGAAGCTGATTTAGGTGTTGATACTATTAAACAAGGAACAATCTTGTCTGAATTGAGCAAAAAATTCTGTATTAGTGAAGACACAAACCTTAGTCTGTCTCAGTTTAAAACAATTAAATCGCTAATTGAGGCATTAAAAAATATTTATGTTGATGGAACAGATGCTAAAAGTGTAAATATAGTTTCAGAAAATGAGACTGAGGGAAAATTTAAAGATATAAATTCTCAGGAAGTTGAGAATATGGTTGACAGGGAGCTTAGCCTTCAGTATCCGATAGTTGTCGAAGAAAAAATCGGAAAAAAGTGTTTTGATCTTAAAGGCAAAAACATACTTGTAATTGGTGATGTTCCTGAAACTGTTAAAGAAGCTGCAAAGCATTTAGGAAGAATTTCATCAAATATTGGTGAATTTGTATTTGGAGAAAAGGAAAGCCACGAGGCTTTGGAAAGCAAAATCTCCAATATCATAGATGCCTTAAATAGCATTGATGTTGTACTGGATTTAGGACACTTAGGTGAAGATATTGATTTTGAAGATTTATCGAAAAAAAATGAAAAGGATTTATTGGATAAAAATAGTATCTATAGATTTCTTTTTTACAAGGAACTTTCTAAAAATATTGATAGTCCTGAATTGAGAATTATATGTACAGTTTCGATAGATGGATGCTTTGGCTTTGCCCAGGATGATGCTTTGAAAGCGGATCCTTTTTATGGAGCACTATGTGGTTTTTATAAAGGGCTTCGTAAGGAATTTGTGAAGTCAAAGGTAAAAGTTATAGATTTAGGTAATCCGAAAGGTTCCAAGTTGACAAATGAAGTGTTTTCTATGATTAAAAAGGAATTTGAAGAGGAATTTGATAGCTACGAGATAGGATATAATTGCAACAAAAGAGTTACTTTAAAACTTGCTAACGTGAATCGTTCAAACATTATTCCTACTTTAAATTTTGACAGTAAGCATTTTGTTATTACCGGTGGTGGAAACGGAATAACAGCGGAAATTATCCGTGGAATTTCTAGGAGCACTAAAGCGAAGTTTTCAATTTTAGGAAGAACCCCTGTTCCTTCCGATATTGAGGAGCTTTCGAAGCTAGACATAAGTGTCCTTGAACAAAAAAAGACTGAAATATATGACCAACTAAAGGAAGAAGGCAAGAAGGCAACTCCTTCAGAGGTTCAAAAGGAGTTTTCAAAGCTCACGAAAGCCATTTCAGTGCATAACCTTTTAAAGGAGATCAGAGAAAACGGATGTGAAGCCTGCTACTATACCTGTGATGTATCGGATTTTGATGCCTTAAAGACAGCAATTAACAAAGCGGTATCAAACTATGGACCGGCAAATGTTGTAATTCATGGTGCCGGTGTTGAAAAGAGCAGATTACTGGGGCAAAAGACAAAAGAAGAGTTTGATGAAGTATTCTCGGTTAAAGCTAGAGGTTTGTGCAATTTATATCGATTGATAGATAAAAATGAATTAAAGCTTATCATTGGGTTTTCATCCATATCCGGAAGGTTTGGAAATGAGGCACAGTTGGATTACTGCGCTGCAAACAATTTTATAAGTAGTTTTATGTCCATGGTTTCGTACAAGCATAAGGGAATAAGGGCTATAAGTATTTCATGGTCCGGTTGGAAGGACTATGGCATGGCATGGAGAAATGAGTTTGTTAAGGAAAACGCTGAGGGAATGGGGCTTCACTTAATTGAACCGGAAAGAGCAAATGTAGAATTTCTAAATATCCTATTTAGTGAGCTAAACATAAACGAAGTTATTATAAGTAAAGGACTTGGTACTGTTCTTCAGGCAGAAAAGTGGCATGGTATTAAAAACAATGTACCAATGGTTGATTGGGTGAGTGAGAGAGACGGTAAAATAAAAAAAGTATACAAGGTATTTTCCGTTAAAGCAGATCCCCTTATAAATCATCACAGGCTTGGTAAAACTCCAATAGTACCTTTGGTAGCATATCTGGAAATTGGAGCACAAACCCACAGCTTAATTTTCGGAAAGAATGAACAGTACTGCTATAGAGATGTAAAGATATATAACCCTTTGAAGCTCTTTAATGAAAAAGCTCAGGAGATAGTTTTGAAGCTGGACGAAACATCTACCGATCAGTCTATTGATGCAGTTGCGTACAATTACTTTAAACCAAAGATCGGAGCTGGAAAAATGGTCGAAATCGCTTCGATGAAAATATCGGGAGAGATTGGAGCGTATGAGTTTTTGATGGATACCCTTAATATTGAAACCGATAATATGATTGAGGATTTAGTGAGCGAATCACTAAAAAAACTTGGAAGAAATCACAATAACGCAATACAGTTAGGGCCTTTGTTTTTAGATGAGAAGTCAGCAAAATTAAATAAATATAAGTATAATGATAAAGGTGCGATGATGATAGTATCATTATGCGAAGAACAAATAAGAAATAAAAAGTATGATCTGCCGAATTTGTTATTTAATCCCGCATTTGCCGACACCTTGATGCAGACGTGTGGTGTTCATGCTTCAGAAGGAGAAGATAAAGTTTTTCTACCGGCCGAAATAGCTGAATTAGGGCTGATAAAGGTGCCCAAAGAGCCGGGATTGTTCAAGTCATATGCAAAGCTAACTAAGAGCAGTGATTCAGAAAAGGTATATAATGTTATATTGTGTGATGAAAAGGGTGAGGTATACTATTATGCTAAAGATGTTACTGTAAGGCGTATAAGTCAATGAGTACAGAGTATATAATTAATAGTTTCCTTGAGACTTATAGCAGGATTCACGAATTTGAATATCAAGTAATGGATATGAGAAGGGTGGGAGAGAAGGATATAAACCTTCTCTCTATCCTTTCGGAAAAGGAAATACAGCATTTGGATTCTCTAAAAATCGAAAAGAATAGAATTCAGTGGATAGCTGGAAGGTATGCTGCTAAATCTGCGCTGTTTAAATACAAAGTAGAGAGGGCAGCACTAATGGATCTTTC
Source organism: Bacillota bacterium (assembly GCA_023421115.1). Classification (GTDB taxonomy): domain Bacteria; phylum Bacillota; class Clostridia; order Acetivibrionales; family Acetivibrionaceae; genus Acetivibrio. The sequence goes on from JAEZUI010000266.1 coordinate 18,995, forward strand.
GTGTATTGATATATTGAAGGGAGAGGATTCTTCTCCTTGTATTCTTCAATATAAAGATATGTGTGTTTCTATAACACACTCATTTCCATATTGCATAGCAATAGTGTCAAATAAAAAAATTGGGATAGATTTAGAGGAAATCAGTGAACCGAAAGAGTCATTGATAAGATATTTTTACTCAAACGAAGAGAAAACGATTTTAGAGAATTTAAAGAAAACCGGTGAGTATTGTCAAAGGGCAATGATGTTTTGGACAAGGAAAGAGGCGGTTTCAAAATTGCTCAAACTTGGAATGAAGATGAATTTTAAAAAATTAGATACATCAACGGATACAATTGTTATAGACAATTACTGTATTTGCATAAAGTCTTTTATATGTGGTGAATTTGCTTTATCAATTGCTTGCGAATGAACCTTCAATACCCCTCAACAAAATCTATTGTTGCAAAATATAGGTATATTGTTATAAAATAAATGTGATCAATTTCCTTATACAACTAGCCGTGGGGCTTGTAGTATGGTAGGTATTGAAATATAGATAGTATGGAAGGATGGTAGTACATGGGGACTTTAATGCCTCTTTTATTGACGTTGTTACCTATAGCGGTAATACTTTGTATGCTTATAATCTGGAAAAAACCTGCAGATATAAGCGGAATTGTGGGATGGGTTCTTATTTCGGTTATTGCGGTGATTTTTTTTAAAACCTCACCGGAGGTTATTGCACGCTCAACAGCCGCAGGTTTTATAAAATCTTTTCCAGTTTCACTGATAGTTGCAACTTCACTTCTTCAGATGGCCTTCATGGAAAAAACAGGTGCTTTAAAGAGAGTTATTATTTTTATGAAAACAATAGCTAGTGAGGATAAAGCGGTTCAGATAATGATGCTAAGTATTGGATTCGGTACGTTGATGGTTGCCGTAGGTGCAACACCGGTATCTATTCTTCCTCCGATTCTTATTGCAATGGGTTATTCTACTTATGTTTCAATAGCACTTCCGGCGATTGGGTATGACTCCTTGTGTACATATGCTCTACTAGGTGCTCCTGTGGTAGTTTTTTATGATATAGCAAATGGATTTATTTCAAAGAATAATTTAGGTCCGGAATTGTCTTTAGCACAGATAGGAAGTATATTCTTTATGTTCTTGCCTGTTGTGTCCACATTGATAGGTTTTTGTATGTTGTGGATAGTAGGCAAGTGGGAGGGCATAAAGCAAGGCTGGCTTCCATGTATTATAACTGGATTTGTAATAGGGGTTGTTTCGTTCTTTACAAATAAATTTGAGAACCTCGTTACTTTAACAGGTGTTTTAGCCGGTATAGCTGTAATTATAGCAATGGCGGTCTATCTAAAGGCAAAAGGGAAAAAAGTTATTGATAGAAGTAAGCTCACTAAAGATGAGATAGAATATGAAAAGAAATATCCTCTTTGGAAGGCCTTTATGCCTTGGATTATTCTTATTGTTGTGATTTTAGCTTTGAACATTCCAAAGAGTATTTTTGATTTTCTATATAAAGATATGACTATGCCTATAGCAGGTTTGTCCGCTGATTTCAACGAAGTAATTAAGACAAGAGTTTTATGGAATGCTTATACCTGGATTTTTGTAAGTGTTATATTGTCTATGTTTTTTATAAGGCCTAAAGCGTCCCAAATTAAAGAAACCTTACAGGTTTGGAAAAAAAGAGCACCAAGACCGGTTTTTTCAGCTGCAATTTTCTTTGCTATTGGTGAAATAATGAATATGTCAGGGTTTAGTATTTCAAAGCAGACATATGCCGTTAAAAGTATGGTACAAGTATTGGCAAGTGCTTCGTCGAGTGTATTTCAAGGAGCTTATGGTTTTGTTGTAGGTTTTATAGGTCTTTTTGGAGGCTTCTTGACAGGAAGTGAAGCTTCTACAATTGCAATGTTTGCTAAATATACAATGACAACAGCAAAAGATCTAAACTTAGGAATTTCCGGAATTGTAATTGTTACAGCAGCGTTGGCGTTTGGAGGGGGACTAGCAAGTGTTGTATCGCCATCAAAACTTCAAAATGCGGCAGCATCAATAGATAAATTAGGTGAGGAAAACAAGGTCATAAGAGTTGCTTTTGTTTTTTCTCTTATTCTTACATTTGTGACCTCTATATTTGCATTAATACTTCTTAATGTTGTTAAATCAATAGGATAATTCCAATTGAAATAATTTTGTAAAGAAATCGAAACATTTCTGCAATTGTTTTCCAGTAAGAATATTGATATTATAGTATTATAATAAATAACCGATACGACATTTTGGTCACAAAGCCTGTTAAATCAATTTTTTTTAGAAATGGCAATTACAAAGTTTTTTTGGAATTTCATAATAAGTTTATATCAATATGTTTATAAAAAAACAGGAGATGTTGTCCCCCCACTTACTCCTGTTTTTTGTTGTTCAAAAAGATATTTTGTACATAAGAAATGCATAATCTTGATTTTTATCTTGCAAAAATGTAATATTATATAAGGTGATAATTTATAATTTTATTGTAATAAGGTTATTGTCGAAATTTTAAACAATGTCAAATGCTATAGAAAAGCTTTATTACAATTTTTGCGGAGGTTTAAATGGATATTGATGATAAACTTGATTTGAAGGCAAAAGTTGAAGTTGAGAGCAATTTAGAACTATATAAGGTGGTTGATTTTCTTAATAAAAATCTAAAGGATAAAAATTTAATTTTTGGTCTAAGCAAAAAGGAAAAAAAAATGACGATATCAATTTATGAAACTTAATTGAGTACATTTAGGCAAACTATAGATGAAAAACTCTAAAACTAAATTTTAAAGGAAGTTTTTCATCTAAATTAGATAACGTTTAAGTGCTATATAAATTTAACTTTAGTGTACGTTATCTATATATCGGAAAATAAGGAAGAATTATTGTGTTTGACAAATCATAGTACATGTATATATTAAACGTTTGTTTTTTCATATATTCATGTATAACAAAAGAGGAGAAAATAATGGAGACAAAAAGTAATGACTTAATGAAAAAAATACAGTCAAGTATTCCTGACTTTAGTAAAGGCCAGAAACTAATTGCAAACTTTATTATTAATCATTATGATAAAGCTGCATTTATGACAGCTGCCAAATTAGGAGAAGAAGTAGGTGTAAGTGAATCTACTGTTGTAAGGTTTGCAAACGAAGTAGGTTTTGACGGATATCCAAAGCTCCAGAAGGTTTTAAAAGAACTTATTAAAAGTAAACTGACTTCTATTCAGAGAATAGAGGTATCCTCTAACCGGATTAGTGAAGACAATATAATAAAAAGTGTTCTCCAATCGGATATGGAAAAAATAAAATTAACTCTTGAAGATATAGACACAAATACGTTCAACAATGCTGTAGAAAGCATATTAAATGCCCAAAAAATATATATTTTAGGAGTGAGAAGTTCTGCGCCCCTTGCTAGTTTTTTGGGTTTTTACTTTAACTTGATATTCGATAATGTAAGATTAGTGCACACAACTAGCGTTAGTGAGATGTTTGAACAGATAATTTATGCTTCCGAAAAAGATGTGGTAATTGGAATAAGTTTTCCAAGATACTCTAAGAGAACCATTAATGCTTTGAAATTTGGAAAAAGCCGTGGTGCTACTGTTATATCCATTACTGATAGTATAGAATCACCCCTTGCACAGTGTTCTGATCATTCGCTTATTGCTAGAAGCGATATGGCATCTTTTGTCGATTCCCTCGTTGCTCCCCTTAGTGTCATAAATGCCTTGATAGTTGCAATAGGTATTAGAAGAAAGCAGCATGTGTATGATACTTTTGAAAACTTAGAAAAGATTTGGGAAGAGTATCAGGTTTATGAGAAGCATGATGAAGATAATGAAGCCTTAATCAGAAAGGAAACCGACATATAATGTCAAATGTTTACTTAGTTCGTCATGGTGAAACAGATTGGAACAAAGAGGATAGATGCCAAGGATGTATTGATATCGATCTTAACAGTGTAGGGGTTCAGCAGGCAAGAGTTGTAGCTGAAAGACTTTACAAAGATGAAATTCACTCTATTTACTGCAGTAATCTTAAAAGAGCTTACAGGACTGCTGAAATAATTGCAAAAAAGTGTGACTTTAGTATAACAAAAAGTGAGGCTCTCAATGAGATACATTTTGGAGATTGGGAAGGGCTTACTTTTGAAGAAATGAGAAAAAGGCCCGATTATGATTACAGTGCTTGGAGACTTTCACCACATACTGCCTCTTTCCCCGGCGAGGGCAGTTTGATTAATGTGCAAAAGCGTGTAATGAAGTATGTGGATGAAATAATTATAAAAGACTTAGGTAAAAATATTCTTATAGTATCTCACGGCGGGGTAATAAAGCTTATAGTTTTAGGACTTCTAGGAATTGATCTTGAAGCTTACAATAAATTTTATATTGCAAATACATCGGTTAGTATTGTAAAGATAGAAAAAGATAGAAGATATTTGAGGACACTGAATGATACCTGCCACGTTAGTGGTGTCCTAGATAGAAGGCATTTTTAGTGTACAGGGCACAACATAAGAGTAATTTGTAAATCGATTGAAGCGATAATAAGACGGAAGTGCTACAAAGCATTGACCTAAACAAAAAATGAATAAGAGGTAAAACAATGGGTAAAAAAGTTGTGGTTATAGGAGGAGGGCCTGCAGGAATTCTTGCTGCAGGAAAGGCATCTGAATTTGGAAATGATGTTATACTAGTTGAAAAGAACGACAGATTGGGAAAGAAAATTTTAATTTCAGGTAAAGGAAGGTGTAATATCACAAATAGCACCGATATTGAAGGTTTGATTGAGAATATTCCTGGGAACGGGAATTTTTTATATTCTGCTTTTTATACATTTTCCAATGCAGATCTTTTAGACTTTTTGCACAGATATGGTCTTGAGACAAAGGTTGAAAGAGGGGGGAGGGTTTTCCCCGTCTCAGACAGAGCTAAAGATGTAGTAGATACCCTTGCAAAGTATCTAGAGGATACAGGTGTTAAGGTTCGATTAAAGTCACCGGTATCGGAAGTTTTGGTAAAGAATGGTGAGGTCACTGGGGTAATGTTCAATGATGGTAATACAATTGAATGTAATTCTGTGGTGCTTTGTACAGGAGGAGCATCCTATCGAGGCACAGGTTCAACCGGTGATGGTTTTAAAATAGCCAAAAAAGTTGGGCATGAAGTTGTTAAGCTTCGTCCATCTCTTGTTCCGTTGATAGTTTCGGAAAAATGGATAGGTGAGCTTCAGGGGCTATCACTAAAGAATGTTTCAGTAACCCTCATAAATGAAAAAGGGAAAAAGATCTATTCAGATTTTGGAGAAATGCTTTTTACACATTACGGAGTTTCCGGTCCTATAATTTTAAGTTCAAGCAGACATATCCTTGACTATGATTTTAAAGGAATAAGTATGGTGATTGACCTTAAACCGGCTCTTGCAGAGGAAAAACTTGATGAGAGAATACAACGGGATTTTGAGAAATTCTCGAGAAAGCAATTTAAGAACGCATTGGATGAACTGCTACCACAAAAATTAATTCCTGTGGTGATAAAGCTTTCGGAGATTTCACCCGACAAGTTTGTAAATCAAATTACAAAAGAAGAACGAAGAAATTTGGTTGGAATATTGAAAAAATTCAAACTTACTATAGTAGGAGCAAGGCCTATTGACGAAGCAATTGTTACGGCTGGGGGAATATCAACCGACGAAATAAATCCTTCGACTATGGAATCAAAATTAATTAAGGGTCTTTATTTTGCAGGGGAAGTAATTGATGTTGATGCTTATACCGGTGGGTTTAATCTCACAATTGCATTTTCAACAGGCTATTTAGCGGGCATGAATTGTTAAGAGTATTTTTTTAATCGTTTTAGCATATTATTTCTATGGTGATAATTATAATATGCGGGAGATGATTATAATGAAAATTGTTGTATTTAGAGCTGGTAAAGAAAAGAAAAAAATCAGTAAAAAATCTGCGATGCGTTTTATAAACTTCGGTATCGAGAAAGTTTTATTTTTTGCTTTCGTCTGTATCTTTATAGCGATTATTTTTGTTCAGGGTACGTTGCTTAATCCTTCGCTAAGGACTTACCTTGTAAAAGACGAAGGTGCTGACGGAAGACCTTTAGCCTCAGAAGAATATCTGTATAGAGAAGGTGAAATTTCTATTGCGCTTTTGGAAAGTGAAAATAATGAAGACTTAAAGTTGCTAGTTAATGGAGATGAAGTTGCAGTATTCAATCAAAATCGTATAACACTTTCTGTAAAAGACGGAGACGTGATAGAAGTTGATGCGAGTTCGACAGAACATGAAACAGAGCTCGAAATTATTTCAGCAAGTGAAAATCTATCCGGGGTAGAGGTTGGTAAAAAAATAAAGGTTAATTCAAATATTGAAGAAATAACAAGGATCTCAATCGAGTAAGGCCATTTAAAAAAAACTATACAATATTTTTAGAAAGGCGATTGCAAAGTTTTTAAAATCACCTAACATTTGAAATTACACACTTTATGAATAATTTTTATTGTCTTAAAACAACTATTACTATATAATATATAAAGTGGTTTATAATTAACCATGTAAATACCATTTTAAGTTTGAATTTTTTCTTTCAAACGAATTAAAAAATGGAGACGTAAGCACTAAATGTAGAGGTTCTATATATCAACATTTTTTGCAATATGTTTTTAGAAATGTTATAAGGTGCTATCATAAGAATATAGGATGGATAAAATATGAGTAAAGAACCTCATGAGTTAAAAACCTTTGGAAGTAAGGAGATAGCGTCGGCGGCTATTAAGATTGCCCTGACTTCAGATAGACAGGAAGAAAAATTATACCAGACTGATTTTCTTAAGATTGGGATACATACTTGTGCTGTTGATTATGGCGGGGAGTTTATAACCTCTGTTATGAAGATTGTTGAAAGAGCAGTAGTATCCTCGAAAAGAGAAGGTGTGATTACAGATTGCCATACTGAAGAGGGTGCTGTTGCCGGTGCAACAAGAGAGGCATTGTCCCAAATAATGCCTAAGGCAATAGGCTTAAATGTCGGAGGTAAGATAGGTATTGCAAGGTATAAAAACCATATAAGTGTAGCGATATTTTTCGGAATTGGTCTTCTTCATTTGAATGAAGTGTCAATAGGACTTGGGCATAGAGTTGTATAATCGTAATATTTTAATTGTTAATATTTGTAGTATGGTATAATGGAGGTACAAGTTATGGTTAGGGCTATTAGAGGCGCTACAACCGTCGAAAATAACGATGCAGTTGAGATGCTTCGTGAGACGGAAAAGCTTCTTGTTGAAATTATTGAAAAAAATAAATTGAAAGAAGAAGACATTATCAGTATAATTTTTACTGTAACTAACGATTTGAATACGACCTTTCCGGCTATTGCTGCTAGAAATCTTGGTTGGACAAGCGTTGCACTAATGTGTACAAATGAAATTCCGGTGCCGGGAAGCCTTAAAAAGTGCATAAGGGTTTTGTTGCATTTTAATACGAATAAGAGAAATAATGAGATCCGACACATATATTTAAATGATGCAAAAGTATTAAGACCTGACTTAAAAATCGAATAAATTTCAGAGAACAATAAATAAACATTAGGAGATTTAGCATGGAAAGTAACAAAAACATAGCGGTTGCTATTGACGGACCTGCAGGAGCAGGTAAAAGTACAATTGCTAAATTGATTTCAAAAAAACTAAAAATAGTTTACCTAGATACCGGGGCTATGTATAGAGCAGTAGCTCTTAAAGCTATTAGGCAAAATATAGATACTAGTGACGGAAAGAAGTTATCACAACTTGTAAAAGATATAAATATTAAAGTTGAATATATAGATGAAGAACAGAGAATATATTTAGATGGAGAAGATGTAAGTGATTTTATCAGGACTCCTGAGGTGTCATTAGGGGCATCTAATGTAGCTGTAATACCGGAAGTAAGAATAAAGATGGTTGAGCTTCAAAGAAAAATTGCATCAAAATGTAGTGTTGTGATGGATGGTCGTGATATAGGTACATACGTACTTCCGAATGCAACACTAAAAATTTTTCTCAATGCATCTATTGAAGAAAGAGCAAAAAGAAGATATAATGAACAACTGTCAAAAGGTATTAAGGATATTTCCTTTGAGGAAGTCAAAAAGGATATCATATACCGTGATAAGAATGACAGCAGCCGTGCCTTTGCACCTTTGGCAAAAGCTCAGGACGCTATTGAATTGGATACTACAATAATGAGTATAGATGAAGTGGTTAAAAAAATATTGGAGCAGATAGAGGACGTATGTTGATCAATTTATTTAGGGGTTTTGTGAAAATAGTTTTTTCGCTTCTATACAGAGTGAAAATTATAGATATGCAGAATTTGCCTCAGACCGGTCCTTTAATATTATGTGCTAATCACAACGGTGAAATGGATATGTTTTTTATTGGGTACAAGCTAAAGAGATTGGTACGTTATATGGCTAAGGAAGAACTTTTTAGGAATCGGCTATTAGCTAGGTTTTTTAGGTGGTTAGGAGCTTTTCCTGTGAAGAGGGGTAAAGCAGATGTAGAGGCAATTAAGACTTCTCTAAGGCTTTTAGAGAATAATGAGATATTGGGCATTTTCCCTGAAGGAACAAGAATGAAAAAGAAAGCGGCAAAAGCTGTCAGAGTTAAGCCAGGGATAGCATTAATAGCGCAGAAATCAGGTGTCCCTGTTATTCCGGTAGCTGTTTCAGGCAGTTATAGGCCCTTTAGTAAAATAAAAGTTGTGTTTGGTAAGCCTTTTAGTATTGATTTAGATAAAAATAAGAAATATACTAATAGTGAGTTAGTCGAAATATCTGAAAGTATTATGTCAAAAGTATATGCTCTTTTGGAGGAAAAATAGTTGGAAATTATTGTTGCAAAGTCAGCAGGTTTTTGCTTTGGAGTAAATAACGCGGTAAAACTTGTTAATGAACTGCTTGAAACAGAAAAGTCAGGACTTTACACATACGGTCCGATAATTCATAACGATCAGGTTGTAGAGCAATTGAGTTCTAAAGGTGTAGAAGCAATTGAAGATTTAGATAATGTAATATCCGGAAGACATATAGTAATAAGAGCTCATGGCGTTATACCACAGATTTATGATAATATTAAGAGTAAGGGTTTAGTGCTTAAAGATGCTACATGTCCCTATGTTAAGAAAATTCATAATCTAGTAAACGAGAAAAGCAAGGAAGGTTATGATATAATTATAGCTGGCGATAAAAACCATCCTGAAGTAGTAGGTATAAACGGATGGTGTAGCAACAAGGCAAGTGTAGTTGACAGTATTGAGGATGTAGACAGGTTGGAAATAAAAAACGACAAGGTATGCGTTGTAGCTCAGACTACATTATCAAGGCAGAAATGGGAAAAGCTAATAGAATATATAGAAAATAAATATGGCAAAATTGAAAAGTTTGATACAATATGCAGTGCAACAAGTACACGCCAAAATGAGGTTTGCGAGATATCCAAAAAAGTGGATTTGATGATAATTATAGGGGGCAAACACAGCTCAAACACTCAAAAGTTGTATGAATTAAGCAAGAAAAATTGCCCTCTGACTTATAAAGTTGAAACTTCCGGTGAATTACCACCGGTAGACATAAAAAAAATTAAAAAAATAGGTATTTCTGCCGGAGCTTCTACGCCGGACTGGGTAATCGAGGAGGTTATAAAAAAGATGAGTGATTTAAACAATCAACAAAAGGTCGAAATGAATGAGAAAGAAAGTGAAATGAATTTTGCGGATGCCTTCGAAAAGTCGATGGTTACTTTGAGAGATGGTGACAAAGTTACCGGGAAGGTCATTGGTTATAATAGTAACGAGATATTTGTTGACCTTGGCTACAAATCCGATGGAATAATTCCGTTGGAGGAGTATACTGACGAACCGGACTTCAAAATTGCAGACGAAATAAAAGTCGGTGACAAAATTGAGGTATATGTTAAAAGGGTAAACGACGGTGAAGGCAACGTATTATTATCAAAAAAACACCTGGATGCTTTAAAATCCTGGGATGAAATAAAAAAAGCTTATGAGGACAAGACACCTGTTAGAGCTATTGTTGTAGAAGTTGTAAACGGTGGTGTTATAGCAAGTGCTAAAGGTGTAAGGATTTTTGTTCCTGCATCGCAGATTAGTGATAAGTTTGTAAAAGAACTTCATGAGTTTGTAAAGAAGACGATTAATTTAAGAATTATCGAATGTAATGATAATAAGCGTAAGCTTGTTGGTTCTGCAAGGGCTATTCTTGAAGAAGAAAAAGAAAAGAATTCTAAAGTATTCTGGAATGAGGCTGAAGTAGGAAAAGTTTATAATGGTGTTGTTAAAAGCCTTACAGACTTTGGCGCATTTGTTGATATCGGCGGTGTAGATGGATTAATTCATATATCGGAGCTTTCATGGTCAAGAATAAAGCATCCCTCAGAAGTTTTAAAAGTCGGCGATAAAGTCGAGGTTAGTATATTAGAACTTAAAAAGGAAAAGGGAAAAATATCTTTAGGCTATAGAAGAACAGAAGACAATCCTTGGTATAAGGCTAGTGAGAAATATAAAGTTGGAGACGTTGTTAATGTTAAAGTCCTTCGCTTTGCTCCTTTTGGTGCTTTTGTAGAGCTTGAGGAAGGTATAGACGGTCTTGTTCATATTTCACAGATTTCTTCTAAGAGGCTTGCAAAACCGGAAGATGTTTTAACTACTGGCATGACGGTAGATGCAAAGATTCTTGAGTTTGATTTGGAAAACAAAAAAATCAGCCTTAGTATTAAAGAGGTTAAACCTATAGACCCTGCCGGTGAAGATAACGATAATTCTTCTAGTGCAAATTCTGAGGGTGAGAAGGTTGAAGAGTCTTCAGAACACAAAGAGGAAATGGAAGTAACCTTAGGTGACATTCTTGATAAAGGTAATGAGTAGAGTATATATGATATCTTAATGCTTACATTTTAGTATTGATAATAAAAAGGAATAGTTCATACGAGTAATGTATGGATTATTCCTTTTTTGAAATGGCCTAATAAAGTGAGTAAATAAAAGAAAGAATAGAATATTTCACCGATAAGCATTCAACATAAAAAATTAAGTAAAAAGTATTGACTTTTAAATGAAACGTGCTAAAATGAATTTTGTTGAAATTCTAAACAATTTCAAATACAAGAAAGGTTGTTGATATTTTTTTAATTTTGAAGGAGGAAATAAAATGAATGCTTTGGGCCGTCATATTCTGGCAGAAATTTATGGGTGCGATCCTGCAATTTTGAATAATCGCAGTCAAATTGAAAAAATCATGGTGGAGTCCGCATTGGAAGCTGGAGCAGAGGTAAGGGAAGTAGCGTTCCATAAATTCAGTCCACAGGGCGTAAGCGGAGTTGTAGTTATTTCGGAATCACATTTGGCGATTCATACATGGCCTGAACTAGGCTATGCAGCAGTTGATGTATTTACTTGTGGTGATACTGTTAATCCATGGGATGCCTGTAACTACTTAACGGAGCGTTTTAACGCTCAGCATATGACTGCAACCGAGGTGAAACGAGGTATATTCGAAGAACCTGTTAAAGTTGCAAATTTATAATTTATATAGATGCAAATAAAAAGCGTACATTTTGTATGCTTTTTGTTTTCTCATAGCATTTATTTATATCTTTATTTTTTAGTTATTATATGCTAAAATTATGATATGGTTTATCTTATTGTTCAGTAATTTTGGTGTTTCAAAAATCTCGCTTAAAGCTTAAATTTTAAATTTATTCAGAAATCACCTTAAGGAGAGAATATGGAGAGGACATTAGTTATCTTAAAACCGGATGCGGTTAGAAGAAAGCTTATCGGTGAAATCATTTCAAGATTTGAAAGAAAAAATCTCACAATTAATCAAATGAAAGTTATGAATATTGACAAAGAGTTGGCACTTTTACATTATGCTCATGTAAAAAAATACTCTATTTTTGAAGAAATGATAAGCTATATGACCTCCGGACCGGTAGTGGTTATGATAATGAGCGGCTCGAATGCTATAAGTATAGTTAGGAATATGATTGGAAAAACAAGCTGTGTTGAGTCACCGACAGGTACTATACGCGGTGATTATGGGTTTCACTGTTTTGAAAACTTAATACATGCCTCTGATTCAGAGGAGAGCGCCAAATTAGAAATAGAAAGGTTTTTTCCAACATAAGAGTTTCTTTTAGGTCTTTTAAAAAATCACCTTAAACAGTTTTATTGATACCGAATTTTATTGATTTAACTTTGAGAAGTACAAAAAATGTAGTGAAGAATGGAGAATGATCCTATGATAATGGATTATGAAGGCTTTAAGAAGGAAATATATAAAATTTCGGGAATTGATCTTAGTCTATATAAAGAAAAACAAATGAAAAGAAGGCTAGACTCTCTTATAAGTAAGAATAATTTTAACGGTTATTCAACTTATGTGGCGGAATTGAAAGTTAATCTAAAACTATATAATGAGTTTATCAATTTTATGACCATAAATGTTTCTGAATTCTATAGAAATCCTGAACAATGGATGAAACTTAAGACCATTATACTTCCAATGCTCCTTCAAAGCAATAAAGAGCTTAAAGTATGGAGTGCTGCATGTTCTAGTGGCGATGAGCCTTACACACTCGCTATGGTGTTAAATGAATTTTTGCCTTTAGATAGGATTAAAATAATTGCAACAGATATTGATAAAGATATACTTCAAAAGGCTAAAAATGGGATGTATCTTGACAAAAGTGTAGCGAATCTTCCTCAGGAATATAAGACCAAGTATTTTACCGTTGAGGGAAATATATATAGAATAAAGGATGAGGTGAGAAGGTGTGTTGAATTTAAACACCACAACCTGTTAGCAGATCCGTATCCAAAAAGTTGCGATCTTATTGTATGTAGAAATGTTTTAATTTATTTTACAGAAGAGGCGAAAACCGATATATATATGAAGTTTAACAGTTCATTAAAAATCGGAGGTGTACTTTTTGTTGGAAGTACAGAACAAATAATATTGTATAATAAGTATAATTTTCGGTCTATCCAAACTTTTTTCTATCAGAAGGAAAGGGATTTGACTTAAGTATTTTGAAAGGAGAGAAGCATGAAAAAAAGAATAATTGCCTGGGTTATGTTGATTGGTTTTGTACTTTTGATTCTCAATATACTAACCTTCAAAAAATTCCTTGAAGCTAGTTTTATCGTATATATAGCGATTTGTGCATATTTTTTATTGTTTATGAATAAAAAAGAATCTAAGAATTGAGTTGTATATTGATTCCACTTCCTGCTAATACTTATAGTAGGAGGTGGTTTTTATTATAGTTGCTGTTCAAAAAGGGCTAGACAGTGTTAAATACGGGCTCAGAGAAAAGGGTTTTGAAGTGGTGGATTTAGAGACCTATTGCTATCCTATTGATGCAATTGTGTATGAAGGGAATAATTTCCAAATATCTTATGTGTCAAGAAATAATATGCCTGAAATGACTATGGGCAAAAGAGCAAATTATGGTGTGTTTATAGTCAATTCCCTTGGCAAGACGGTGGAAGAAATATCGGATATGCTAAATACAAGATATTATAGTCCTCTTTTTTAAATTATCTTTCTATAGGTTATTATAAAAGAGCAGGTTACTTTTAGAAATGGCCTAATCCATTTCAAAAAAATTAACTCAAAAAATTATAAACATTTTGAAATAATGTCTATTGACAAATAATTATCACAGTGCTAATCTTATGATAGTAATACCAAGTAAAGTACTTGGAATTGGAGGACTATAAATGAAACTATCTACTAAGGGGCGCTATGGAGTGAAGTCTATGCTTGACCTCGCACTTCATAACGGGGAAGGTCCTGTTGCTTTGAAAAGCATTGCGGAGAGACAGAATATTTCAGAAAACTATTTAGAGCAGCTTTTTGCAACCCTTAGAAAAGCAGGACATGTTAAGAGTATAAGGGGTGCACAAGGCGGATATATACTTGCACATGATCCAAAAAGCATAACCATTGGGTCTATATTAAGGGTTTTAGAAGGTTCATTAGCACCGGTAGAATGTGTGGTGGAAGAAGATCCGATTAAATGTTCAAAATCCGATAGATGCGTTACAAAGATGGTATGGGAAAAAATAAGGGATAAAGTAAATGAGGTAGTGGATTCCATTACTTTAGCTGACCTAATAGAGGAATACAGAAAGAGTAATATGGACAATGCCTATATATATTATATATAATTCCTACAAATTTACTACAGTTTAGTGTTTTGATTTTAAGACTATAGGGAATAAATAAGCAATACTTAATTAAAAAACTATGTAAGGAGCACTTGTTATGGAGAACAAAATGATATATTTTGATCATGCAGCAACAACACCTGTAAAACCTGAGGTTATTGAAGAAATGATGCCTTATTATACAAACAAATTCGGTAATGCATCATCAATATACAGTATTGGCAGGGAAAGTAAAAAAGCTATAGAAGGGGCAAGAGAAAGAGTTGCAAAGGCATTAGGAGCTATGACTAGGGAAATATTTTTTACAGGTTCCGGTTCTGAGGCGGACAACTGGGCAATTAAAGGGGTGGCTTATTCCAACAAAGAAAGGGGTAACCATATAATTACTTCAGCCATAGAACATCATGCAGTGCTTCATACGTGCCAATATCTTGAAAGTGATGGATTTGAAGTTACCTATCTTCCTGTAGATGAAAACGGTTTGGTGTCGCCAGAGCAGGTTAAAAATGCAATTAAGCCAAACACCATATTGATAACAATAATGTTTGCCAACAATGAGATTGGTACAATTCAGCCCATAGCCGAAATTGGAAAAATTGCAAAGGAAAACAATATTTATTTTCATACCGACGCTGTACAAGCCATTGGTAACATACCTATAAATGTCAATGAATTGAATGTGGATCTATTATCACTGTCTGCTCATAAATTTTATGGACCGAAGGGTGTAGGTGCTTTATATATAAGAAAAGGTGTCAAGATTACAACGTTTCTTCACGGAGGAGCTCAGGAAAGAGGAAGAAGGGCAAGTACGGAAAACGTACCAGGAATAGTTGGACTAGGCAAAGCCATTGAGCTTGCAACTGAGAACATAGAGAAGTATAATAAGAAATTGATAGAGTTAAGGGACAGGACTATTGAAGAGATTACAAAAAAAGTACCGTTTATAAAGCTAAATGGTGATAGATATAAGAGATTGCCGGGGAATGTTAATTTTTCCTTCGAATTTATTGAAGGAGAATCACTTTTATTGATGCTTGATATGAAAGGGATTGCTGCATCTAGCGGCTCAGCCTGTACTTCAGGCTCGCTTGATCCGTCGCATGTACTTTTAGCTATCGGACTTGCTCATGAGATTGCACACGGTTCTTTACGAATAAGCTTTGGGGATGAGAATACCCATGAGGATGTCGATTATCTGATGGAAGTACTTCCATTGATAGTTGAAAGATTAAGGGAGATGTCCCCATTATATGAAAAAGTGAAAAGAGGGAATTAATATGTATAGTGAAAAGGTTATGGATCATTTCATGAATCCTAGAAACGTTGGTGAGATTGATAATGCCGACGCAATAGGTGAAGTAGGTAATGCAAAATGCGGGGATATTATGAAAATATATCTCAAAATAGAGAATGACATCATTATAGATGCTAAATTTAAAACCTTCGGATGTGGTGCAGCCGTTGCAACAAGCAGTATGGCAACTGAACTGGTTGTTGGAAAGTCAATTGAAGAGGCCCTTAAAATTACAAATAAAGCTGTGGCGGAAGCTCTAGACGGACTTCCTCCTGTGAAGATGCATTGCTCAAATTTGGCTGAAGAAGCTATTAAGGCAGCAATTGAGGATTATTTAATAAAGACAGGAAGGCTTGAGAAGGATTGTGAAGCTGGAGTGTGTGGAAGACGTTGTGATGATATCCATCATGAGTTAGATAATGAAGACTAAAATAATACTATAGAGGCAGGTCTAA
>JAEZUI010000178.1 GCA_023421115.1 Bacillota bacterium
ATAGGCGGTGGTCCCGGTGGCATGGAGGCAGCAAGGGTAGCTGCAATCCGAGGGCACAAGGTTTCACTTTATGAAAAAGACAATGAACTTGGCGGTCAGCTAAAAAGTGCCGCAACTCCTGATTTTAAAAGCCAGTTGCGTGAGTTTGCCCAATGGCAGAGAAACCAGCTTAATTTACTAGATGTGGATGTCCATTTAAACACTACAATAAACGAAGATTCACCGGAACTAAAGAAAGCCGATGCAATTATTATAGCAACCGGAGCTGTTCCAATTAGTCCAAATATCATGGGAATGGAAAATGCTATAGATGTAATTTCAGCACACGTTGATCCGGAAAGACTTAAAGGTAACAGAATTATTTATTGCGGCGGAGGACTTTCTGCATGTGACAGTGCTCTTGAAAATGCATTAAAGGGTAAAAAGGTATCAATTATAGAGATGCTTGACGAAGTGGCAACTAATGATCACTTTATCAACAAAGCCGCTCTTATTCCAATGCTATTAAAAAATGGTGTAGAAATTTATACAGGACACAAAGTTCAGGAAATCAAACAAAATGGTGTGAAGGCACAAAAAAATGATGGAACCGAAATATTTATAGAAGGTGATACTGTTATATCCGCCTTTGGTATGAAATCCAACGATACTATTGCACAAAAAATCGATTCAAAATATCATACAAAAACCAGAATTATAGGAGACTGCGATAAGGTAGGTAAAGTAGGAGGAGCTGTAAGAGAAGGCTTTTATGCAGGAGTTTCTGTTTAAAACATACCGCTGCGGAAGCTGCAATCAAAGTGGTAAATCAATGGGTATTTTAAAATCTGTCCAGTCGATGATTGGACAGATTTTTTGATATGCAAAGTGTAACCTTCACATTTACGGTCAATAGTGCTAAATGCTGCTTATATTTCATATTTAAGTAAGCTCTTTTATAACTTTACGGGAAACTCGTTCACTATATCTACTTTCATAATGACCAGGAGCCCACCCTTTAATAAAACGATAAAAATCTGCCCATGCCACATGATATAGTTGCCGCCATTCCTTTTCTAGGGCTTCAAAGTCTACATTTTTCTCCTTAATATCCAATGCTTTTTTCAATTCTCCGAAATAATAAGCTAATACATCGCTCTCCCAACTTTCACACTCATCCTCATAAAGACAGCTGTCAATAAAATATGCAATATCTTTCATTCCACAACCGCCCCCAACATATTGAAAGTCTAGTGCAGCAACACTATTTCCATCGTCGGAAAAACAAAAGTTCTCAAGTTTTGCGTCACCATGAACAAAAGTTTTAAATGTGCAGCTGTTCAGTTTTCTGTCTATAGCTCTAGCAGCATTCTTTAGCTCCACATCCTTCATAGCCTTAAGTTCATCCGGGCGCGTTTCCAAATGCCAATATGTGCCTTGTGCCCATAGCTTTTCAGGTTTTTCACCGATAAAAGTTGCATGAAAACAAGCCAACCACTTTAAACATATTTGCATTTCCTTCCATCCTACGCTCTGCTTTCTCCTTTTAAAACCTGATGCATCAAGATCTTCAAATACCATTAAAAACTCATTCTTTTGCCACTCGAAAGCATACCAATTAGGAATTCTGCAATCATCCCCACATTTTCGACCCCAATTTTCATAAAAAGCTATTTCAACTTTATAGGATTTCAGTTTTCTCTGAAAGGAAGTATTACCGCCACGAGATTTTCCCGGAAGTTCAGGCAAACATACGTTTTTTACAATTACGCTCTTTATTTCTCCCCCAGACAAGGCATAACGCAATATTTTTCCATACCCTCCCCAAAGCTTCTGCACTTCTTCAATTTTATATAATTCTTTTGACCCCGTTGAGTTTAGGATCAACTTTTCAAAGCCTTTATTCATAACATTAATTCTCCATTTAGTACTTTTTAATAAGTTTAGCATACCGTAACGGAAGGTTCAATCAAAGTGGTAAATTCCGCTGCGGCAAACAGATTAGGTTATTTTTAGAAATAGCCTAATCACTTAATAATACTAAAAACAAACTACATAATAATTGTACTGACAGAAAAAATATGATAGTATTATTATATATTCTGTAAGAAGTATTAGGTAAATTTATGTTTATTGTATTTATTGCTTTATTATCGTTAGCATTGATAGTTTTTATATCAGACAGAAAATCGGAGTCAAACAGGTATATTAGTCTCATTATACTTTTTCTAGGTATGCGCCCTGCTGCGGACTCTTTTAAAATTCATGTAATTCCTATAATTGAAGACTATCAAATTAGTTTACTCAATCCTTCATTGCTTTTTAATGGATTATTATATACTATTTCTATATACTTTCCCTTTTACTTTATTTTACTCTACTCAATGTCCTATTCTGATTTACTTAGGTTTAAGCATTCAATAAGTAAGGTGATCTTAAAGAGTCTGTTATTAATACCTTCTTTATCAATGTATTTATTTGCTCCTAGCGCATCACCTAATCCACAGCTTTCAACGAATTATATACTGTTATTAGTATGGACAACCCCCTATGCAATTTGTTCTATCATTTTTCTTTTAGCAGCTTATCTTAAAGAAAAACACAGATTTCTTAAAAACGAGCGGCTGATTAATATGGTTTTTATAATGTTTATACAAGTTATATTTATCCTTTCAGAAGTTATAATCCCACTATTTAAGCCCGAATATCTCAACCACTTACATATAGTTCCAATTTTTTATTTAGTTATATATTTGTTATTCTTTTCATTAAAATTTATTTTTTTAGGTATCAGGCACATTCTCCAAAAAAGGAGACACCGCTACGAAAAAATGATACTTGATTCTAGTATGTCCATATTTAATTACTCTATAAAAAAAGATATATCTAAGATATCTCTTTGTGCAACCCTTCTCAAAAATTATTCAAGTTTTTATGATAATGAAGAAGAGGAAACTATAGATGCAATTATGGATAGTTCCTATAGTCTTTTAGATGTTATTAACAAAATGAATTTTCATGCGCAAGAAATATCCATACGCAATGACCGTGTAGAACTTAAAGAAATAATATACAAAGTTATAGCTTTTAACAAAAGGCTACTTTCTAGTAAAGAAATTGAACTTTTCCTATCAATTCATGAAGATTTGAATATTTGCTGTGACAGAATACATTTCA
Organism: Bacillota bacterium; assembly: GCA_023421115.1. Classification (GTDB taxonomy): domain Bacteria; phylum Bacillota; class Clostridia; order Acetivibrionales; family Acetivibrionaceae; genus Acetivibrio. The sequence goes on from JAEZUI010000178.1 coordinate 3,157, forward strand.
CAGAGCTTCTGAACAATATAGTAAAGAATGCTCTTGAAGCTGTGAAATCTAATGGAATAATTGAAATAAAAACCGAGTTAATCAATAAATATCTTTCTATTTCAGTAAAAGACAACGGATATGGTATTAAAGAAAGCAACATAAAAAAAGTATCAGAACCTTTCTTTTCTACAAAAAAAAGCAATCAGAACTATGGATTAGGACTTTATTACTGTAAAAATGTTATTGAAAGCCACGGTGGTTTTCTTGAAATTAACGCTCAGGAAAAAGTCGGTGCTGAAGTTTTTATTTTCTTACCGTCAAATAGGGTCCTTCCAAGCTATTCACATAGAGCTGGAAGCGTACAAAACGGATTAAATCGAAATCGCTATTGTAGAAGATGACTTACTCTAGATATTTCCTCTCAAGCGTACTCAATATTTGTAAATACCTTTCTTGGGTTCGGGACTTTTCCGCTTCCTCCTCAAAAGCTTCGCACTCAAGGTTTATACATCTGTATTCTTCTGAAGAAAGCTCTTTTTTTCCAAAAGGATAGGCAATGTTGTCTTCCTTATCAATATGCCGGTTAAGCAAATGTGTATAGGACACAGCATTAGCTATAACATCTACCTTTGCCTCTTCATCACCGCTCTTTACCTGTACAAGAGCCTCTTCAAGACTCTGCATATATAATCTGCCCAAATCATGCTCCACAAGCATTCCAAATCTGACCAGTTTTTCTGCAGCTCCACCTAATGCTATCATTCTGTTGAAAAGAAATTTCTCTTCTTTACCGTGATGATGGTTGTCTGCATAATTTCTTACAAAATCAATCATCTTTTCAAAATCGGGGTAATCAATATCCTTTCCCTTCATTATTCCAAAACATGCTTTTCTAATCACCTGGAGCATTCTTTTTATATGTTTGTGTTCCTCAACCATTAAAGCAATCCCGTCCATATAATCACATCCTTTTAATTGTATTATAAGCAGCTTCTGTCCTATTATACACATACCCGGATTTACTTTCTGTCAAAAAGCTATTAATCCACGCACCTCTAAAATGGTAAAAATTTTCTACATCTCCGCCAGCTTCATCCCAATAATCCTTGTGAAGACAAAAGGTTGTTTTCCAAGTGATATTGGTTTCGTTATTTTCAATTATTTCATTCACACGGTCACAAGGCATTCCCTCAAGCATATAATCAAAAACTTTATTGAATAAGCCCTGTGGGGAGTTCTCACTTATATCAATCTTCCGAGCCAAATCCGCTGCGTTTTGCTTAAATACTATAGTAATATCATCTTTCCCCAATAAGTTTTTCTTTAATATTTCCGTTATTACATAAGCAAGTCTCATCTCAACACTTGTTATTCTCTCCTGAAGCCAACCATGAATATTCGCATGTTCGATTTCCTCTTCAAGTTCACCTGTCGCAGGACTTCCATATCTTATATAGCTTTCATCTAAAATAGCATCAATGCTTTTGTCTCCATAATTTTTAGCAACAGCTGCAATTTCCCTAATCAATTTCTCATGCAATTGAATTTTATTATAAAGCCAGTAGTGTATTTGCCCTAAAAACGCACTCATGTATCTCTCCTCCTCATCTTAAATTGATTTGATAGGCTTTGTGACCTAAATAATTTATAGGTATTTTTTGAAATGTCCTAATAACAAAATTATAATCGTTATATTTTTAACATTCTGTATCCGAGGATACAGAATGTTATTTGTGCTACTTTTAAATAAGCTTCAAAACTAAATATAGTATTCAATTATTATGTCCTGATTGACAAGTATTTTATAAATCTCATCCTCAGCTTCATTGATTTCGATGCTAGCATCTGGTATATAATTACTAAATGGTGATTCACCTATATTTATAACCAATATATCATTAGGCTGATTAAGATTTTTTAAGCTCAGAGCCTCATAATCATCCAAATTGTAAACTGATGTTATAAATATCTGACCGGAGTCGGTAAATATTCTTGCCAATTCACCAAGCTTATATATTTGATCAATTCTATCCTCCGTTTGTGTATTTAGCTCCAACCCAAGTCCACTGAGGAGACTTGAAATTCCAAGAAAATAAACTTTGTGTTTCATGTCAAAAAGCTTTTTTTCCAATCTCCTTCCTATATCCTGAATACTTTGCTCAAAACCTTCGCTCCCTGAAGTAATTACAATAAATTTTGATTTATGCCCATAACTTAGTTTCCTCTGATACTCTTCTATAAGACTCTTTTCCCACAAATACTCCCTACTTTTTATGTGCTCCTTCAAACTGCTTTCTGAGTCATTTACACTTTCTAGTATTATGCCGCCTCCCGCAATATCATAATTGTCAACAATTACAAACCGACCGGTTTGCTCATATTCAGAAATAGTGTCAAAGGCAATAGGTTTTGGCGTCTCAAATACACACTCTGCCACATCGTGTCTTTCTACCTGATCCTTAAACGTATCTATATTCATTTCTGCAGCATCAATTATATTTATAATTTTTTGTAGTTTAACACTAATTCTCATAGTTCCTATTTTAATTTTATAGTTTTTATTTTTTACAAGAGGTGATTTTCCCACCCAGAAAACATTAGCTCTAAATCTTGAGCTTACAAACGGATGTGGCTCATCTCTTCTAACCATAAGTTCTCCAGGCTTTACATATATTTGAGTTTTGAGAGTAATACCTATAGCCTCTTCTGCCCCTGCTGATTTTCTAGGGCTTACATTAAAAGCTTCAATACCTTCAACAATTGACTTTTTATACGAGGGTAGAAAAACTACCTCGTCACCTTCGTTTATTGTTCCTCCCGTTACTGTTCCCGCAACAATTCTTCTATCATCACCCTTTTCGGTAAATTTATAAATGTCTTGAACCGGCATACGGAAGGCCTGTTGTTTATTATTCTTTTTATTACTAAATCCATCTAGCTGTTCTAAAACAGTAGCTCCATCATACCAGGTTGTTTTATCGGATTTCGATGCTATATTATCTCCCACAAAAGCACTTATAGGTATAAACTCTATAGGCTTAATTTTGATTTTCTCAAGAAATTCTGTAAACTCTGACTTAATTGTGTTATAAACGGTTTCATCAAAATTAACTGTATCCATTTTATTAACCAATACAACAACCTGTTTTATTCCAAGCATTGATACAATATGCCCATGCCTTTTAGAGTTCTCACGAATTCCTTCCTTAGCATCAATAACAAGCAGTGCGGCTTCCGCCCTTGATGCCCCGGTAACCATGTTTTTAAGGAATTCAATATGCCCAGGTGCATCAATTATTATATAATCCCTCTTTCTAGTTTTGAAAAAACATCTTGCGGCATCTATGGTTATTCCTTGTGCCTGCTCATCCTTCAACGCATCGAGCAGAAAGGCATATTCAAAGGGTTTAGAGTTTTTACGACAATATTCCTTAACCGATTCAAGCTTACCTTCCGGCAGTGAACCAGTATCGGCAAGAAGTCTTCCTATAACTGTACTCTTTCCATGGTCAACATGACCGACAATAACAATATTCATTTGCTCTCTTCCATCCATATTACATATACCCCCCTTTACGAAGTGTTTCAAGACCTCCGCCATCATCCTTGTCCTGTGCTCTACCCGACCTTTCTGCTATTTTTGAAAATTTTCCACTTTTTAATTCTTCTATTATTTCACTTACATTCTTTGCTGTAGAATCTACAGGTAAAGTACAAGGGTAACAACCCAAAGACCTATAGCGTTTTCCGTCGCCTCTGTCAAAATATAGTGAGGTTATAGGAATATTTTCCCGCTCAATATATTCCCATATATTAAGTTCAGTCCAATCAAGAAGGGGATGTATTCTTACATGCGTCCCCGGGGCGAAATCCGTCTTAAACTGATTCCAGAATTCAGGAGGCTGATCTCCCACATCCCAATCATTTTCTTTATCTCTAGGAGAAAAATACCTTTCCTTTGAACGGCTGCCCTCTTCATCGGCCCTCACACCAACAATTACCCCGGTATATTTCTCATTGTTTGAATCCTCGATATATTTTCCTGTACTGTGATCTAAAATATATCTTTGCCATTCTCCTGACAGTGTATGTTTTAAAGCTTCTGATTTAAGGGATTGGCAGCAGGATAAGCGATCTGTCTTGCCATCAGGAAAGGTGTTTTTTTCTTTTAATACCTTCGAATTTTCTCCATATATCATCGTTAGGCCCCATTTTAATGCCAGTTGATCCCTATAAGATATCATTTCGGGTATCTTATAATGTGTGTCTATATGTACCAGCGGAATAGGAACGTGTCCAAAAAAAGCCTTTCTAGCGAGCCATAAAAGCACGGTGCTATCTTTTCCTATCGACCACAACATGCATATATTTTTAAAATCCCTGTACGCCTCTCTTAATATATAGACACTCTGTGCCTCCAATTTGTCTAAATGATCCATTCTTATCCCTCCTCAATTACTTAGGCTTTTTGAAATATGTAGTCCACATTCCTTTTTATCCGGGTCTTCCCACCACCATCTGCCGCTTCTCACATCTTCTCCAAGCTTTACTGCCCGAGTGCAGGGTTGACAACCAATACTTCTGAAATCCTTATTATATAGGCTGTTATAAGGTATGTTCTCCTTTTGAATATAGTCCCAAACCTTATCCTCGCTCCAGAATACCAACGGGTTTATTTTAAGCACTTTATGTGTATAGTCCCATTCAAATAATTCAATGCCATCTCTTGTTAAAGACTGCTCCCTTCTTAGCCCACACACCCATGCATCCAATGTAGCAAGCACTCTCTTGAGAGGTTCAACTTTTCTTACCTCACAACACTTTTTCCTTAAATCAATGCTATCATAAAACATATTTGGACCATGCTCCGATATTATTTTTTCCAACTGTTCATTTGATGGAGCATAAACTTCATATGTGAAATGATATCTTGAAGATGTTTCTTGCATTAAATCATAAGTACTTTGAAAGTGTCTTCCAGTGTCTATAAAAAATATTCTAGGATTTGTAGATGCTTTTACAAAGATTTCTGTCAGCATCTGATCCTCTATCGAAAGACTTGACGCAAGTGCTATTCTATGTAATCCAAATTTTTCAATGGCAAAGTCAATTATCTCCTTAGGTGCCTTTTCCTTAAAATCATAGTTTAATTTATCTATCTCCTGTTTGTTCATGAATTACCTCCAATATTTTTTCAAAATATCATTCTTATGCCTATTCTCCGTCTACTTCATCTACACAACATCTAGGTCGAAAAGTCCTCAGATCAACTCTAGCTACAAAGTTATGAAAAGTTTCATTATTCTTACGATGAACTAAATACTGCTCAATAATCTTAGCAATGGCTTTTAACAATTCATTTTCCCTTAACCTTAAATCCAATTTTCGACCAAAAGTCGCCTCTTGACCAAGTTTACCTCCTAAAAACATATCAAATGCTTCATAGCTCTTGCCCTCCTCTTTGATTACCGAACCTCTGATTCCAATATCTGCTGTATGGGTATGTCCACATGAGTTAGGACAGCCTGAAATTTTAATGCTTATTGGTACATCAACCTCTAGTTTCTCATCAATATATCTAGAAAGCTTTAGCGCTATGTTTTGAGTGTCAACTAAGGCAAGATTACAAAACTTAGAACCCGTACACGCTACTATATGACTGAGTATAGTTTTAGGCTGGTATGAAAATTTCTCAAATATCTCTTTACTCAAAACCTCATCAAGCTTTTCATTTTCAACACCTGAAATTATAATGTTCTGACTTGAAGTGGTACGAAGGATACCATCGCCATACTCTTCACTTATTCGGGTAAGCTCAGTAAAGTCTGCTGAATTCATTTGTCCTAAAGGAACGTGTACCCCTATATAACTCTTACCTTCTTGCTTTTGGCGGTTGACTCCGTAATAATTTAAATGACTGCAACTCTCGGTTTTATCAATTCCCCTTGTTGGCAATACTCCGGTATATTCATACAGTTTTTCGGTAAATTTCTCTATTCCCCAGTCCTCTATAAGAAATTTTAATCTAGCCCGGTTTCTGTTGTTTCTGTATCCAAAGTCTCTAAATATTGTAGCAATTGCCTCAATAACTTTTTGTACCTGCTCTGGGACTACAAAAGCATCTACTTCCTTTGCCATAAGTGGTTTAGTAGAAAGTCCACCCCCAACCTTTAGGTGAAATCCTATTACTTCCCTTCCCTTTATGTTTTTTACGGCAGGAGTAAAGGATATATCATTTATCTCTGAATTTCCTGCATTTTTTGTACTTGCTGAAATAGAAATTTTTAGTTTCCTTGGTAGATTTGAAAAATCTTTGTTTAGAAGTAAGAAATCATTAACTTGATTAACCAGTTCAGTGGTATCAAACAACTCGTTTTTGTCAACTCCAACTAAAGGATTTCCTACAACAGTTCTCGGGCAATCTCCACAAGCTTCATAACTAGCAAGACCGACATTATTTAGCTTATCAAAGATATCCGGTAAATCTTCCAATCGAATGTTATAGAATTGAATTGCACCCCGTGTTGTTATTCTCATAAAGCTCCCGCCGTAATTTTCAGAAATTTCTGACAACACTTTTGCTCCAGGTACATTAATTTTTCCAGTATTTATACGGACCCTCAACATAAATAATCCATTTCTCGGTTTTTGTTCATATATTCCTGCCCATTTAAGCAATATTCTATCTTCTTCGGGCACCGAGTCAAACCCATACTTTGAATACCTTTTAATAATAGCTTCAATAACCTCTAAGCCATCTCTATCAAGCTTTATTTTTTCCACATTGTTCAATGACTCTAAATCTTTTCTCCAAACTTGCTCATACGCCATAAGTCGACCTCCCCTTGCAATGATAACCCATAAATATCTGCGCCTGTCTATAAGTAGAATTCAGGCTCTTTGGTTTTTCTCAACTCCTTATATAATATTATTCCTATCTATTTACTATGGTTTTATGTATTTTTTATCCCTTTGCTCCTTTTTGATTTCTGAGCCAAGGGATACACAACAATTCATATGTGTTTTGTTGGAATTATAATACCATGGTACAAATCGTATTGTCAATACAAATTTATAAAAAACCTATAGGAATTATTGGTTTTATAACAAACAATCCATAAAATGTGCCCTATCAGCAGCTTTCCGTATAATCCTCAAGCCTTCTAATATCAATTATTCTTACAGTGTCCCTAAAAAATTCAATAATCCCATCATCCCTCATTTTACAGAATTCTCTTGACATAGATGGTCTTGAAACATTCAGAAAATCCGCTAAAGCTTCCCTATTTAGAGGCATAGAAAAAGTTAAGGAGCCGGTTTTTTTATATTGCTCCAATAAATATTTAGCCACCTTTGCCTTCATGCTTTTTATGGTAAGATACTCTACTTTGCGGTTTAAAATCAGGGCCTTTTGGGCAATAAGCCTTGTTATGTTTGCTAACAAAATACGATGTGAATCACATATTTTCTCGCAAAAACCAAGTATTTTTTCAGGGTGTAAAAATATTATTTGACAATCTGACTTAGCCATAACAGTTGAAGGCCAATTTCCAGTTCCTGAAAAGGCTATTATAGCCCCAAAAGTTTCTCCAGCTTGGAAATTTGAGAGAATTGTTCTAACACCTTTATAGTTCTCTTTAATAACGATAACCTCTCCAGAAAGAACCAAACCTACTCCTTCAAATTTTTCATTTTCTATTGCTATAAATTGATTTCTATTGTATTTGCATATTTTTGAAGAAAGGCAAAAAAGTAAATTTTTCAGTTCCCCTTTATCTACTCCCGTAAACAACTCCGACTTTATTATCATATCATAATGTTCATTTATCAAACTATCCACTCCAATATAACAACTTAAATTATAAAGACTTTTCTCCCTTATTATATAATAAGTATACTTTTGGTATCTATAGCTACGAAAATATTTTTTCACCTGTAATATAATGAAAAATGACTCCTTAGCCGAAAACCAATTTAGGAAGTTATTTTTTTGGAATAACCTTACTTTGTTCTAATTTTTGAAGGGGAAGGTCTATATGGAAAAAGAAACTGTTATAAAACTTTCTGATGCTGCAAAAGCAAAGGCAGCTTTTTTAAACCGAGCACCATTACAGTATTTTGTGTATTCAATGCTTGCAGGGATATATGTAGGACTGGGTATAATACTCATATTCTCCATCGGAGCTCCTTTAAAGGAGACAAACGTACCTTTTTTAAAAGCATTGATGGGAGTGTCTTTTTCGTTAGCACTAACACTGGTCATTTTTGCAGGCTCCGAATTATTTACCGGAAACACCATGGTAATGGTAGTTGGAAGCCTTGAGAAAAAAACAAGCTGGTTAGATACCTTCAAAGTATGGTCTTTGAGCTATATTGGAAATCTTGCCGGTTCACTTCTTCTTGCAATTATAATGCTAGGTACAGGGCTTATTTCGAAACAACCTCTGAACGCATTCCTTGTGGAAACAACAGCATCAAAAATGACAACTCCTTTTGGAGAATTGTTCTTTAGGGCACTTCTTTGCAATATACTAGTTTGTCTTGCCCTATGGACTTGTGCAAGAGCAAAAGAAGAAACTGCAAAGTTGCTTCTTATATTCTGGTGCCTCTTTGGATTTATAGGCTCAGGTTTTGAACATAGTATAGCAAACATGACACTTTTAGGTATGGGAATTTTTTCTCCTCATACAAACGAAAGTGTTAACTGGGTTGGCTATTTTAACAACCTTCTTCCTGTAACGCTTGGTAATATTGTCGGTGGTGCCATATTTGTCGGTTTCACCTATTGGTTTATTTCATCAAATAAAGGTATAAAGGAGTATTGATATGTCTGTTCAAATGACTTATTCCCTATTCAACGAAATACTGGATAACTTAAAAAAGGAATATATAATTTTCGCACCGGTGGAACTCAAAGGAATTGGAACCTATTCTGGTACTGATATTATAAGGTATACGGAAATCGAGGATGTCTATTCCATAGTTCACGATAGAAAGTCGGATTTTTCACCAAAAGAGGTGTATTTCCCCATAACACAGACTCTCTTCTACTTTTTCAATAATGAAGAGACTGTTCCTAAGCTAGATGAAAAAAAATATATTATATTTATGCGGCCTTGTGATATAAACTCACTATCCATCCTTGAATCGGTATTTTTAAAAAATGGAAACAATGAGGATTTCTATTACAAAAGATTGCGGGACAAAGTAAAAATATTTATGCTTGAATGTAAGGATGGTTTTGATTCATGCTTTTGTGTCTCAATGGATATGAATAAAACTGACAACTATGATGTTGGACTTCGGTTTGATAAAGAAAATGTTTATTGTAGTTTTAACAACTCCGAGTATGACGAGTATTTCAAAGGAAAAGGAGAACACTCCAATTTCTCCCCTGAGTTTGTCAAAGAAGATAAAATCAGAGTTAACGTTCCCGATATAAATAAAATACGACTGGACATGTTTGATGATAACCTTTGGTCCGAGTATACCAAAAGATGTATCGCTTGCGGCAGATGCAATTTTGTCTGCCCTACCTGCACCTGTTGGTCAATGCAAGATATCAAGTATGACGGTCAACCAAGTGCCGGCGAAAGAAGACGGGTTTGGGCAAGCTGTCATGTTGATGGCTATACCGATATGGCCGGGGGACATTCTTTCCGAAGAAGCAATGGAGAAAGAATGCGATTTAAGGTCTTTCACAAGATATATGATTTTAAAAAACGTTTTGGATACAATATGTGTACCGGTTGCGGCAGATGTGATGATATCTGCCCGGAGTATATCTCCTATTCCAATTCAATAAATAAAGTTACAAAACTTACAGAAGGAGAAAAGGCTGATGGAAAATAGTTTTTTATCAAAAAAATATAGAATTTTAGAAATTACACCTGAAACAGATACTGATTACACTTATAAAATAGAGTTTGACAAACCGGTTAACCATGGTCAGTTCCTTCAAGTATCCCTTCCCACCATCGGTGAATGCCCAATCTCAATTTCCAACTTCGGTAAAGGTTTTATCGAAATGACCATACGTCACGTAGGTAAAGTTACAAAAGAAATTAAGAATCTTAAAGAGGGGGATTACATTCTACTAAGAGGGCCTTATGGAAACGGTTTTTGCGTGGATTCTTTCAGGGGCAAGCAATTGATTGTTGCTGCTGGTGGTACAGGTCTATCTCCTGTAAGAAGTATTATAAACCATTTCATATCAAATGCGGACGAATTAAACAGGCTAGACGTATTGATAGGTTTTAAGACACCAAAGGATATACTTTTCAAAGATGAAGTAGACAAATGGATGAACTCTCCAAAAGTAAATGTGATACTTACCGTGGATAAAAATGACTGCGCATGGGCTTGTAACACAGGATTTATAACCGACTTTGTTTCCCATGTAAAAATAGATAATCTAAGTAATGTAGAGGTTATCATAGTTGGTCCACCAATTATGATGAGCTGTACAGCAAGAGAATTCTTAAAACTTGGGATTAAGGAAGAAAACATCTGGGTATCCTTCGAACGGAATATGAGTTGTGGAATTGGAAAATGTGGACATTGTAAGATTGACGAGACCTATGTGTGCCTTGAAGGACCTGTTTTCAGGTTTACCAAAGCTAAAAACCTTATTGATTGAAAGGCTGGTGACTTAAGTGTCAATAAATACAAAAACTGTGAAGAAAAATGCTTGGCGAATTACCAAACAGCGTGGAAAAACAGCGTTAAGAATAAGAGTTCCCGGTGGACACTTAAACGTTAAACATTTTGATGTGATAAAAGAAATCGCTGATAGATATGGAAATGGAACTGTTCATATAACTAGCAGACAAGGCTTTGAAATCCCCGAAATTGATTTTGAATACATGTCTGAAATAAACAAGCTCATAGAACCCTATATAAGAGAAGTAGAAATTGAAAACGGTGTGCAAATAGACGCTCCAGAGGAAGGTTACCCAGCGGCAGGAACCAGAAACATTTCCGCCTGTATAGGAAACAGGGTATGTCCCTTTGCTAATTATGATACTACAGCCTTCGCGCAAGAAATTGAAAAAACTGTTTTTCCACACGATTACCATGTGAAAATTGCACTCACGGGATGTCCTAACGACTGCATAAAGGCACATTTACAGGATATCGGGATAATTGGCCAGGTTGACAGGCAATATGACGAGTATCGATGTATTTCCTGTAATGCTTGTGTAAAAAACTGTGAGCGTAGAGTTACTGGTGCTTTGACGATGGTTAATTATAAAATTAAGATTGATAAGACTAGGTGTATAGGCTGTGGCGAGTGTATTATGAAATGTCCTACCAACGCATGGCATCGTAATCCGGAAAATTACTTTAGAGTGGTTATATTAGGGAGAACTGGGAAGAAAAATCCACGACTTGCAGCACCTTTTCTTGAGTGGGTTGATAGAGATACGATAATAAAGATACTCAGGAATTTGTACATTTATATTGATAAGTTTATTGATAGACAGACTCCTGATGGCAAGGAACATGTGGGGTATATTATTGATAGAACGGGTTATGAGGTATTTAAGGAATATGTGCTTCGTGATATTGTACTGCCACCTCAGGCAAGGCTTGCTCGAAGGCTCGATTTTTCGGGGTATTATTATGAGAAGAATACTTTGTTTAAAGCATAGATTATTAATGAGGAATTAGTGCTTATTGATAAGGCTTTATGGATTTTGTTAGTTTTGGTGCAGCAAGAAAATTTGTTGCACTTGATTTTTATTGTTTAAATTGAGTGTGGGGATTTTGGGAACTGAATGAAAGGGAGGGTACCTATTGTTTTAGTGTCAAACGACTCCATTACGTGACCTTCGCAAAGAAGCTGTATGCCGAAAGCTTGATAATTTTCGCCGCGTCTATGCGACATCCTGTCGCGAGACGCTAAAAATGCCATCAGTGGCATTTTTGCTTCAAATTATCAAGCTTTCGGCAACAGCTTCTAGTGCTCAGGTCAAGTAATTGCGTCATTTGACACTAAAACAGGTTAATGCTTTAATTAGGGGTATTTTTTGCTGTTTTATTGTTATGCTTTTTGTTTTAGGGTTTTCATGTTATTGGTTTTTATTAATTTTTGCTTGGATAAAAGTCTTCTTATAGTCTTTAAGTTAATCTTTTGTATATTAAAATTCTACTGACAATTTTATTGAAAGTATTCAATATTTTCCTTTTCGGAAGGTATTGTTATATGGGAACTGCTTTTAAGACTATATTCATCACATCATAGCTTGATCTAAGTCATTTATCAAATCATTTATATCCTCTATACCCACTGATAACCTAAGAAGTTTGTCATTAACGCCTATTCTTTCTCTTATTTCAGAAGGTATTGCCTTATGCGTTTGTGCGATAGGGTAGGTTATCAAACTCTCAACCCCTCCTAAGCTTTCAGCATAAATAAAAACTTTTACTCTTTCAAGTATTGATTCTATCTGCGCGGCATCCTTTAGGTGAAACGAAACCATAGCACCATATCCCGAAGCTTGACTATTTAAGATTTTATATCCCTCATTTTCAGGTAATCCTGCATAGTAAACCGCTTCCACCATTTTATGTGCTTTTAGCCAATTTGCAATTTTTTGCGCGTTGTACTGTTGCCTATCAAGACGTATACCAAGAGTTTTTATACCTCTTAATATAAGCCAACTATCAAAGGGAGCAAGGACTGCTCCTTCAGATTTTTGTATTAACCTCAAATCCTCTGCTATTTTATCATCAGAAACAACTATTAATCCTGCCAAGGTATCATTATGTCCACCAAGATATTTGGTTCCGCTGTGAAGTACAAGGTCTATTCCAAGCTCTAGAGGCCTTTGATAATATGGTGTAAGGAAAGTATTATCTACAATAGTTAATATCCCTTTTGCTTTTGAAAGCTCTGAGACTGCTCTTAAGTCAGTTATTTTCATCATGGGATTTGAAGGTGTCTCAATAAATATTGCAGCAGTTTTCGGTGTTATACTTTCTTCTATATTTTTCACACCGCTAGTATCAACAAAACTAAAGTCTATACCATACTTTTTATATATCTCTTCAAAAATGCGATATGTACCTCCATATAAATCATCAGAAACAATTATATGGTCACCAGGAGAAAAAAGCTTTAGTATTGCAGACACTGAAGCCATTCCACTAGAAAATGCCAATCCATGCCTACCATTTTCCAACAATGCAATTGTGTTTTCCAACTCTTCTCTTGTGGGATTTTGAAGCCTTGAATAATCATACCCCGTAGACTCATTCAAGCTTGGATGCCTGAATGTTGCACTTTGGTATATAGGAAAACTCACAGCTCCTGTCTGTGGATCATAGCCTTTGTAACCATGTACTAGATTTGTACTTATACTTTTACCCATTGCGGCTCTCCTTTTATACATTATTATTCCTATCTTTTTAGTAGTGTTTTGTTTAAAAAAATATCGGTTTATACTAATTTATATATAACCAATACTTATATCCCTACTTTTCCGATATGTTATATAATATTACACCATTTGAATTTTGTCAATATAGTACAACCATGGCTTTACCTAATATCTTTTAGAAGCAGTTCAAAAGCTTTAGCATTCATTGGTTTATGAAAATAAAAGCCCTGAATTTCATCACAAAGATTTTCTTTAAGAAACTCCAACTGTTGTTCATTTTCCACACCTTCTGCTAATACTTTGAGTCCAAAGGTTTTCCCTAGTTGCAACATAGCCTTGATTATACTCTCATCCTTTGATCCCCTGTATATACCTTGTATAAATCTCATATCAATTTTTATCTTGTCAACGGGCATAATTTTCAATCTGCTCAAGGATGAATATTCTGTACCGAAATCATCTATAGAAATCGAAACTCCTAATGATTTCAACCTATTTAACGTATTTATTATATAGTCCGCATCATAAGCAGCAATACTTTCAGTGATTTCGAGCTCGAGGAAAGTTGGAGACAGTTGTGTTTTATTGATTATACCTTCTATAGTTTCAACCAGATTAGGATTTAAAAACTGTCCTAATGACAAGTTAACAGACATTTTTATCGGTTTGTAACCCGACTTTTGCCATAATTTATTTTGTTCACAAGCTTCGTTAAGTACCCATTGACCTATATGATTGATTAGCCCACTCTTTTCAGCTAAAGGAATAAATACTCCTGGTGATATTATTCCTTTTTGGGGATGATTCCATCTAATCAGCGCTTCCACTCCTACTATTTCACCTGACATAGCATTTACTTGAGGTTGATAATCCAATATAAATTCCTTCCGTTGTATAGCAATATGCAAACTGTTTGTAAGGCTTGCATTTACTTCAATCTCCTTTTGAAGAACAGAAGAAGACATAGTATATTTGTTTTTACCGTTCTCTTTTGAAATATTCATTGCGGCAGAAGCATTCTTAACAAGATCCTCCGGTTCTGTTCCATCTAAAGGACACACAGAAACTCCCATACTGACAGTTATAAAGAACTCTTGGTTGCCCATATTTAATGGTTTTTTAAAACTATCGGTAATTTTCGCTGCAACTGCATATATATCTTCAATATTTGAAACCTGCGGAATCATTATTACAAACTCATCCCCTCCAAAACGTGCTACAATATCATATATACGAAGAGAACTTGAAATCCTCTCACCTATCTTCATCAGTAAAGAATCTCCGCCATCATGACCTAATGTGTCATTAACATATTTAAAGGAATCTATATCAACAAAAGCAACTCCTACAAGCTTTTCTGCCCGTTCTGCCATCTTTATTGCACCTTTTAGCTGATTCATAAACATCGCTCTGTTCAAAAGACCTGTCAAAGCATCGTAATTTGCCCTATAATTAATTTCTTTTTCAGCATCTACCTTTAACATTACGTCAGAAATCAAGTGCGCTAGAACTTTAAGCGTCTCCTTCTGATACTCTTTAAATTCTAACGCGTGATTTGCACTTTCAAAACCCATCAGGCCTATTGCGCTGTCTCGATTTAATAATGGATTGATAATTGTAGATTTTGTTTCTCCACCTTCCATATATTCCTCAGAGGTTGCAGCAACATCCGATATACAAATGCACTCTTGCTGTAAAAATTGTTTTATGTTCATTAATTCTAAAATTCTTTCTGCCCTTTTTTCTTTAGCATAAGCATCCCCTAATGATTTAACATTTGTACACCACTCGAAAAATTTCAGTTCTTTTTGACCTTCTGGAAAAATCAATACATAAATGCGGTCTATCTTGTAATACTCCCCACATAGTCTTAGTACCTCATTTACTCTATCTTCCAGATTACTTTCATTGGTATTTATAAATATCGAAGATATTCGGGAAAGTAGCTTTTGAACAAACAGTTTTTCTTCGTTTTCAAAGAGCCTCTGGGTATAGGCACGATTAATATAATAAGCCATAAAAAATATTATAAGCAACATAAATATTCTTACTGCATGATCTGCACCTGTGAATAGTACAATCGTTACAGAAGGCGATTTAATCCAAATACATATTAGAGTAAACAAGGCAGCAATACCATTTAGTACAAGCATACGTCTCTGACTAAATGCAATGGCTGATATTAAAAACAGTATAGGAATTATACCTGCATAAATAGGTGAATAATCAAAGTACCTCAATACAATAACTGGAATTGACAATGCTAGAATAATATTTGACAATAAGTCTTTGTAAACAAATTTAACTCCAAATTTCTGAATAATTTGGAGTGCAAAACCTACAAAGGTCATAAAAGCACCAAAGATCAAAACTGATTCTAAGGGCTCCCTACCCGTGAGGTACATAGTCCCAATATTAATAAAACCCCCTAATAAAAAGGCAACACTCAAACTTAAATATAGCTTTGAGCGATTGTCATCACTAAGAATGTTAAGGTTATTCTCTATAGTATTATTTTCTATCATGAAGCCATATCTTTTGACATAATAAAGCATAACGGTTATTGGAATAAGAAAAAGTAGCGGGGCTATTTGTGGTATCTTAAATGGAAATACAGAATTTATAACAAACTCAGACATAGTACCAATTAAGAATGCCCACAAAGTAGAAGCACATATCAAATATACTTTCTTTTTTCTATCCTTTTCCTTTATTTGCTTTGCCCAACTGAAAAGAAGTTTAATCGCTGCTAAATAAAAACTTATATAATAAATATTATATAACCAATCCCAAACAGTATCATAGGATACATTTACCCAACCGGTTTGTGTCTCAACTAGATTATAAGTTTCTTCACCAAGCTTGCTAAATGGTCCAAAAACAAAAACATTTATAACTGCTGGAAAGTATATTAGCAGATACACCCACTTTTTCTTTAAAAGTTCCTCTTTTTTAGTTAGAATGATACTAAAGTGAAGAAAAAAGCTAAAAAAGGTTCCCCAGCCAAAGGCACCAATTCTCCTCCAAAGTAGACAAGTCTCATAATCCTGAACACTATTTGATATAGCCAAGGCAAATGACCACAATGCCGAACTCAAGCAAAGGATGAAAAAGATAATATGTAGTGTTGATTTTGTATTTAATGACATAACAAACAATCCATATAATAAAATAATAACAGTTGCAACAAGGAACAGCATTGAAAAAACATATGGTAAAGGCATACTACAAAAAGCCTCCTTCAACCTTTGCGAATATATACAATTAGAACCTCAAATATCGAACTTAAGCGAACATTCGGTGATTAATAATAATTGTTTAATGTACTTCAAGAAATTAGTTATATTTTTATATATTCGACAAATAGTTTATAAATCCTCTAATAAAAAGAGACTCTTTATGTAAAACTATAACATATCTTTTTTACAGTTCTTTAGCATATCCATTGCAGTTTCTTGATCAACTGGTCTGCTAAAAAGGTATCCCTGCATCATATCACAATCATGCTCCAACAAATATTCTCTTTGAACTTCATATTCAACACCTTCTGCTACTACATAGTGCCCAAGTTTATGAGCCATCGAAATAATATCACCTGTAATCGCATCTTCCGGGCTAATTCTTGTTAATTTGTCAATAAAATACTTATCTATCTTTAAACAATTTACATTTAACTCCCTTTCCCTAGCAAGAGATGAATATCCTGTCCCAAAATCATCAATCGCAATTTTCATTCCCATCATTTTGATCTTGTCTAGTCTTTCATTTATTTCATGATAATTATCCGAAAAAACCGATTCTGTTATCTCAACATTTAGATTTCTAGGGTCGACTCCTGTTTCTTCAACTAAATCTACTAAGTCTGTCAAAAAAGTCTCACTAAGAAGCTGTATAGCTGAGACATTAAAGGACATTAAAATTGACTCATACCCTTTCTGTTTTAGAATGGACGCAAAACAGAAGACAAGCCGCATAATTTTTTTACCTAAAGGCAATATAAGTTGGGAGGCTTCAGCAATTGGTATAAATTCAGCCGGTGACACAAATCCGATACTCTCATCTTTATATCGTGCTAAAGCTTCAAAACCAACAATTTCATTGGTTTTCATACTTATAATTGGCTGATAAAGCATAAATAAAGACGTATCATGTTGTTCATATATAGTCTTAGTCAATGCCTGAATAATTGCAACGTCGCGCTGTAATTTCTCCTCCATCTCTTTACTAAAAAAACAACAACTGAATCTGTAACTATTACTTATTTTTTCAGAAGCTAAATACGCTTTCTTTAATACACTCTCAGCGTCACCTATATTACTATTATCAATTTCAATTACCCCAATATTAAAGTTGGTTGTTTTTTGATAAATCTTTGCATCAAGTTCTTGAATAAGCTTTTCACAAAAATCACTCAATTCCTGCCTCTCTTTATATTTTGTAATATAAAAAGCAAAATGATCTAGAGAAATATGGAAAAGCAAATATACCTCTGAGGATAGATGCAATAAACACTCTGATATGTCCTTAAGTAATTCCTGTCCGTAACGAAAACCCATAGTGCTGCTGATAGTACTAAATGTACTGACATTTAGCATGATGATAGCACTTTTAAATATATTATTTGTTTTGTTATAAGTTAAATACGTTTCTTCAAAAGTCCTTAGATTGGATAATCCTGTCAAAGGGTCCCGCTCACTTAAATATTTTAGTTTTATTTCATTATTTTTTCTATCATTTATATCAATGATAAGGCCTTCTAAACATATAACATTTCCATCCTCATCGTAAATGCCCTGACCTTGTTCCCAAACCCATTTAATCTCCCCGGAAGAAGTAATGATTTCGTACTCCTCTTTTAGTTTCACATGATTTTTAATTGCTACATCCCATTTTCTCCATAGATATTCATGGTACTCCGGCTTTATCAAAGCATTAAATGACAGGTCCCTATTGAACAAAAGACTTTCAGGACTGTATCCAGTCAACTCAAGACATCCATTTGAAACATATTGCATTGTCCATTCTTTATCGTAACTGCAGCGATACATCATGCCTGGTATATTATCCAACAATACAGCTTTGCTGCGCTCGCTGTCAAAAAGCTCTGTTTCTATTTTTTTTCTTGTGGTAATATCTTGAACTAAGCTTATATGATTAAATTTTGAGCAATCATTAAGTTTTAATCTGGCCACTACTATGTTTGCCCACACAATATTCCCATTTGGTTTTATATACCTCTTTTCCAATGAATAACCTTCAATCTCACCAGCTTGCATCCTCCGATAGTTTTCAATATCCTTTTGAAGATCATCAGGATGGGTAATCCCACTCCACCCCAAATTCATGAGTTCTTCCTTTGTCCTCCCGGTAATTTCTTCAAATTTTTTGTTGATAATGGGAACATCATAATCGTTAGAATCAAAAGGTTGATAAGAATATGATATAACAATACCTATAGGCGCTTGCTCAATTATTGTTTCAAGAGTGGAACTGCTTTCATTCAATTTCTCTTCACAAAACCTCTGTATGCGTATTATTTCAAGATGAACTTCAATTCTAGCTTTGAGTGACTTTATATGAAAGGGCTTTGTTATATAATCTGCAACACCAAGTTTTAAGCCTTCAATCTCACTTTCAATCTCATCGTGATTTGAAAGAATAATTACACGTGTTTTATTATATATATCATCGGCTTTTAACCTATTAAGTATGTACAAACCATCTATTTTGAACAAATCTTCATCTATAATGACCAAATCTATATCCCCATTATTTTCAATTTGTTCTATGGCTTGTAAACCATCACAAGCAATTAGTATAATGTAATCACTTAGCAAGTTCTTAATACTTGTACGGTTGTTTGCAGAATCGTCTACTATCAGTATTTTACCATTCATTTGTATCCCCCTAACTTAGAACTTACGTGTCACTCATTTTTATTATTTGCTTAAAATCAGCAAATTTAAGTTCTAGCCCGATATGCTATTCTTCTTAGATAGGCTCTAAACTGATATTTATTTTTGTAAAGTAAATTCCAAAAGAGATGTCATCCTTAAAAGTGATTACATTTTTAGATATTTCATGAAAAGCTACTTTTATACATATTGCATTTCTCATTGCTGGCAATCCTACAAACAGCACTTATGTATTTATTATACGAATCCTGTCTAATAATGTCAACACATATAAAATGTAAGCCCACGGTAAATTCATGAATATGTTTCTTTATCAAATCTTAAAATAAGATTTTTTTAAATATGCCATTTCGGCATAAATATTAAATGAAACTACATGTGAGAGCGGTTTTGTGTGGCATTATTCAGACT
>JAEZUI010000244.1 GCA_023421115.1 Bacillota bacterium
GTATAATTGCCTAGTCTCAAAGAAGAACATTTCTGTATGGAAAAATGTATTTGAAGGGATATCTGATGAGAGCTTAATTATCATGTCCTTGCTTCATGACCTATGCAAGGCCAATTTCTACATCAAAAGTTATAAGAATCAAAAAACTTATGACTCGGACAAGATTGCGGCTGCACAGAAACGAGACATAAAGCACGATGATCTGGGTGATTATGTATGGGAAACAGTGGAAAGGTATCAGATTAATGATAATGATCAAACTCCTCTGGGACATGGCGAAAAGAGCTGTCTCATAATCCAGGGATTTATGAAATTACGTATGAATGAGGTTATGGCCATTCGATGGCATATGGGCTTCAGTGAGGATAAATCGCAGTATTATGCCATTGGATCAGCAATGGAAAAATATCCAATTGTTCTTGCACTTTATGAAGCTGATCTTGAGGCATCAAAATTACTTGAAGATGTTTTTGGTAGCAAAGAAATTTTAGATTAAAAAAGAGAGAATTCAATCATGTTTACATTTTCATGAGAGTCAGTAAACCGACATACACAAGAAACCATCTTAATAAACATGGAAGCAGGCCCCTTGGCAAGGGCAATCAAGCATGTGAGCTCATAAATCTTAATATCCCAGCTCTCTCATCCAAACCACAGTATGGTCATTATTCCTTATTTATTACACTACGGTTTTATCGGAATGTTTTCATACCCTTCACATCCAAGGTATATCTTTGTCAGCGGAACAGGTTGGCAAAGGGTCCCTACAGATTTAGATACCAAAAGGGACCCTTTATTTTATTTTTAAACCAGATCTTATCATTTTTTGAATATGCGCTTCTTGTATTCATCGACCCATATTAAGACAGGTTCTTTAGCTGAGCTGTCTTTGACACCCTTGATAAATTCCTCAATCTGTTCATTAGCTTTATCTGGATCTCCTGCTAAAGCTGCATCTCTTGCTTTATATGCGATTTGAGCGCAGTCAATACAAAGATGGAAATTTGAAACAGCTTCCAACACCTTTCCTCGCTTTTCTTTTACTCCGCACCTCGCACAGATTTTAATATTCTTCATTGCTGGATTCCTCCTCTGAGACTTCATTCATTACATCTCCGATCGCGATAATAACTTCCTCATCATTAGGCTCGAGATGTTTTGATATAACAGTACGTTTGGCAAGAATCGGCTTAAGAATATCATTGCAAAACGCTTCAAGTTCACGGTATTGCTCTTTTGAAGAATATAAAGATTTCATTACATTTTTTAACTTCTTCGTGTTTTCTTTATCTTCACTCAATGCCGTAAGGAATTCCTTGATTTCTGATTCACTAAGCATATTATCAAGGCAAACATTCATTACAACCGAATTGAAGAGCCTTAGCAAGATTTCAGCATCGTCTTCACGTACAAGTTTTCCAATTT
Organism: Bacillota bacterium; assembly: GCA_023421115.1. Taxonomy (GTDB): domain Bacteria; phylum Bacillota; class Clostridia; order Acetivibrionales; family Acetivibrionaceae; genus Acetivibrio. Next base: position 1,426 of record JAEZUI010000244.1, read on the forward strand.
GATTAGAAGCAAATCCTACGCCTCCACCGCCAAGTAGACCTGCACCAAAACCAATTGCACCGCCTACACGCTTGTCTACGGACTTGCCCAACTTTTCTCCAATTTTTGCAGTTGCCATAGCCGCTCCCGCAACAGCCGCTGCTGTTCCTGCGAATGAAGCGATAAGAGATGACATATTCTTTAAATATTGGCCAACAGACATTTGTTGAGTAGATACTTTGATTGTGTCTGGAACAGAAAACACAACAAACGCTACGCCTTCTGTTATTACATTGCTTCTGAGAGCCTTTGCTAAGGATTTTTGTGCAGCGCTACCATATATCGCTTTTTTACCTAGTAATGCGCGGAATCCGTTAATCAGTTTTTGAACAGTCTTAACCCCAAGTTTCTTTATGATATAGTCTGATGCTGGAATTAGAGCCTTTGATAAACTTGTTCGTGCGATCTGGCTCGATATAATTTGGCTTACAAGAGCAAAACCGAAAGTCTGAAGCCCAACAAGAGCAGCTGCTTTTAGAGATTTCTTGGCATCTTTACTGTTTGCATAAGAAAAGCCAAAAGTTATTAAAACAGAAATTCCAAATACAAACGAGCAGTTTACTGCGCCTGTCGCTGCATCGTAGGTTATTGATTCAAATGTCCCAGCCTTTGCCAGATTACGAGCCTGTTTATAAGTAAGCTTACCCTGACGAATAATATCGTAAGCCTTATTTGGATCAGAAATTCCCGGAACACTACCTTCTTTGATTTTCTTTTTCATTGCCTCAACAGCTTGTGCATACTGATCTTTCGGTACTTCAACCATCATTGGAGTTCCATCAAGAGCTATGTAGCGATATTCTTTTACCCCTGTTGCTGCATTTTTCTTAAAACAGTTGCCTACTGAGGAATTGGCGCTATTGCAATACTTACATTGCACAGGGCGTCCATTTACAACTTTATCCGGTCCATTTTTTGCATTATCACGACCTACAACCTCGGCCGCTTCTCCACTAATTCTGTCAAGTAATGCTCCTGCTTCTTCGGCATAAATACCATGCCCGGTTTTAGTTTGGTCTGCACCATATGCGGCTGCAAATGAGATTCCATCTAGCCCGAGAGTATTTAAATTAGCAACCGTTCCAGATTCAACAAATTTCGATACAGCACTTTCTAAATTGCGCTTTTTTATTACTGCTCTATTAAAAAATTCTGCTATGGCCTTATTTGTAAATCCAGTATAGCTTGTCTCGCCAACTGTTATCGAAATTAAGTTACTTTCAATTTTTATAATGTAATCATCTGGATCAAATAAATCCCACGGAATTATCTGATAAATGAATTTTAGATGTTCCTTATTATTTCGACTCTTGCCTTCTTCAGCTTTTACATTTACTTCTTCAACACATTTTTTATTTGCTTTTATAATTATGCCTTTATCTGCAATAACAAGACCGCTGGGATGGTGTCCAAGACTTTCGGCAACAGCCCAAAGTATTTTATAGTCACTCGGCACAGGAAATAATCGTTGTATTTTCTTAATATGTCCGTTGGTAAGCTTATCTCCAATTGGAAGTTCGATAATTTTAGGGATTAACTGTTCATCCATTTAGTTTAAACCTCCTCAATTATTATATCAAAGGTTTCATC
>JAEZUI010000020.1 GCA_023421115.1 Bacillota bacterium
GGCAGCTATTATAAAGACTTCAAAGACATGACAGACCGGGAAGCGCTGGAATATCATCGTCTTGCCCCCGGTAGTATTGTCCGGGTTTAAATGAGAATGGGTAAGCAATAGAGAGTGTAGATAAAAAACCTTTTGATTTAAAATGTCCCCAATTTGTAGACCGTATATCATACTGTCCAACAAATTGGGGACATTTCCTGTTAAAAGCGATATTGCAATACAAATGTAAATCCTATGTCCTAAATAGCGTTAGTGACTACAAATAGCCAAAATGGAATTAAAACTTATTTATATGAATAGTTCAGTCCTAGTATTTAGATACTAAATATTGTTTAAGTACAATGAGTGCATGAAGAAGTGTATCGAGCGGGTTCAGGTGTAGGACATATGCTATATGGCGTTTTTGTAAAGTTCATAAAATAGTTGAATTTTGGATGCTGAATAAAAGCGGGGGGTTAAAGTGGCCGACTACACAAATGTAATTCATAACTTACGATTAGAACAATACAGTATCGTTTATGCGGCTTGGTTAGAAAATGTGTTTACGACTCGTTGGTGGTTGCTTGTTGGCTTGGTAATCTCCATGTATACTCTTTGGTGGATATTGGTTGATAAGGCAAGACTTAAGACTTTATTGCTGTATGGTTCGCTGGTAGCCGTCTCAAGAGTAATCCTGGACGTAGTTATGGCTATCAATTTAGGGCGTTGGGTTTATGCTGTTAGCTTATTTCCAATAGCACCTGACATATTTGTTCATGACTTGACTGTCACCCCTCTTACCTATATGATGGTTTACCAATACTCGAATAGTTGGAAACAGTTTTGGATTGCTAATTTAATTGGTTCAAGTTTAATTTTTTATGGCATATTACCGCTATTTGAATATCTCGGCATATTTAAAGGCTTTCCCGGTTGGACGCTTACTAGTAGCTTCTTAGTCATATTTATTGCTGCAGGAGTAATGAGGGCAATTATGGTACTAATTGAGAATGTCGAAGATAAAGCCAAAGCAAAGGTAAAACAAGCTTCAGAACAGACTTCCTTTATTGCTAAACCTGCTATGAAGCCAGACGACAATAAGGAATAGAGGCAAACGAGGCTTCTTTTCGTTTGTATAGTTCCTTTCAGGCAATGCAAATACGACATGTGTACTAGAGCTTCATTGCACCTAATTGGTCATACAAGAAAGGTGTAGATATTACCGGGATACGGCAGCTATTGAATTATTCTGCTCCTTCAGTTACTCTCCGCTATATGGCATACTAAGGAAGAACTGGACGAGGTATATATTAACTTAATTTTTGGCGTGTAGGGCAGGCATAGAGCCTGTCTTTTTTCTTCTGGTAAACTTAAAAGCCTGATAAATACAAAAAAGTGCCAATTATGGCACCTTCGTCAATTCAAATAATATGCAGCTAATTACTTTTTTATATAAGGACTGCTTATTTCAATAGGATTAAAGAATGCTGCAATATCGATGTCCAACCCTTCGGCAATTAAGTACAGCATGTCTAGTGAGAGGGAGGTATTAGCTTGGGGAGCCTCAATTTTACTAATATGGCTCACGCTGACTTCTATTTTTTCAGCAAGTTCTTCCTGTGTTAATCCGCGAAGATTTCGGTAAAAAGCTACTTTCCTTCCAAGTTCTCTATATTTTTCTACGAACTTTTTTCGTCTACGCAAGAGCTATTCACCTCCTGCGTTCATTATAGGGGCGAAAAAATGCAATTGCACTTCATTAAAAACGCAATAATATTGCATTAGTTTTGAATAATATGGTATAATATGGAGGAAGTCTTTCGGACATAGCTTGAAAGTACTTAGTGTTTTGGACAAATTTTATGAATTTATTGGTTTCAGTAGGGGTGGATAAATATAAGTGATTTACAATGCTACTCTTTTGATAATAACAATATTTAGAATATTAAGGTGAATATAAGAAATGTATAAATCACGAGAGTATAAACAAAAAGAAATTGAACTAAGCGATAAAATTCGTGAACTATCCGAAGAATTTGACCAACTATGTAAGGAGAAAAGGGATACAACTGAAGTTCTTCAACGACTTGGAATAGCGTTGGAAGAGTTTTTGTTGTTCAGGCGGAATTTTAAAGGGTAAAAATGAGGGGATAAGGCTTATTTGATCTAGACTAAGGTTATAGAAATAACCGGATGAACCCGACTTAAATTACTTGTGTAAGATTGAATAAAAGACTGAGAATCCTTGTGTTGTGTGACTACTTAGGAATTTTTCTATGGACTCTAAAAGCCAAAGCCGGTATTAGATATACCAGTCAGTCAAATAACAAGTTTCTATTAGTACAAAATGGAGTTACAAAATGTAATTTTAGGTCGGTATTTTTACATAGAGACCAACTTGCGTCTGGATGTTATGTATGCTATAATTTCACCAGAGAACGAGAGCATAGGCTTCTTTAGTCGTGGATAGTTTATGCTAAAGGGTGCAAAAACTCTCTATGTTTAACATGTGCGGGCGTAGCTCAGTGGTAGAGTACCGGCTTCCCAAGCCGTGGGTCGCGAGTTCGAATCTCGTTGCCCGCTCCAGAAATTCAACAATGACGCGGTTTCTCAGCCTTGAACGTATCTCTCAAAACCCAAAGAAACACCACTTTGGGACGTCAGAAATCCGATGAGGATGACAGAGAAAGAGAGAGAAAAACGAAGCTTGAGGAAGATAAAAAACGTGTCAGTGTTTCTTAACCAACGTACCCAATCAGGGGAGGTTGGTTTTTTTATGTCTAAAAAAGGTGAAGACGGGATACTGATGAAGGTGAAAAGGACGGTTGATTTTGAGTTGTTGGCGGAAGAGTATATTTTGATAAGGGAAGCGGAAGTATCAAAGTACACGGTTAATTCCATCCGACGGACGCTGAATCACTTTCTTACCAGTTTTGATGACGCAGTAACAGAGAAAAGCTTAAAACTGAAAGCGCTGCAGTTTCTGAGCGGCAAAAACAACGAACATTATAACAAGCAGCTTCAGGCGCTGCGCGGTTTCCTTCAATACTGCGCAAGCGAGGGATACTTGGAGGCCAATCCTTGTGCGGCAATCAAGTATAAGCCGCATACAAACCGTATTGTTCAGCACGGCGAAGAAGTCATTCGCAAACTTTTGGATGCGCCAGATAGAAACACTTGGGCTGGACTGCGTGATTATACGGCCATGATTTTAACTTTGGATACAGGTATTCGTCCTAATGAGTTGGTTCAGGTATGCATTGCCAATTTTGATTTCGCAAATGGCTATTTATATTTGCGGGAAAGCATCACCAAAACAAAGCAGAAAAGAACGTTGCCAATATCAGATGTGTGTGTGTCGGCAATCAAAAAGCTTATTCATTATCGGCATGCAAACTGGGAAAGTGAATTTGTCTTTTGCAGTTGGCGTGGCGAGGAAATTACAACAGGAGACTTGCGGGACAGATTCAGGACGTATTCAAAAGCAATTGGCACTCAAATTACACCGTACCATTTACGGCATACTTTTGCCCTCTATTTCTTACGGAATTCTTCCAAAACAGGAGTATTTGCCCTGCAAAAAATTATGGGGCACAGCAAATTGGAGCAAACAAAAAACTATGTAGCTTTGTTGGAAGCGGATATTCAGCAGGCACACCAAACCGCATCTCCGATTGCCAACTTGTTTGGACGAGGAACAGGCAAGAAAAAAGCAGTACTGATGAAAATATGAGATAAAAAGAGGGGTACGCATTTTGCGTATCCCTTTGCGTTAGATAATACCTTTTTCCTTGAAACTTACATAGGCGTTATCCGAATAAATAATATGGTCTAATATAATGATATCTAATAGTTTTCCAGCCTCGACAAGCCGTTTGGTCAAGGAAATGTCTTCTTGACTTGGCGATGGGTCGCCGCTGGGGTGGTTATGGGCTAAAATTATTGATGTAGCTGTTGCGCCGTGCAGCAGGGCTATCCTAAATAGTTCTGCAGGACGGACGATAGAGCTGTTTATGCTGCCGCTGCTGATGATGCTTACTGCTAATACATGATTTTTGGTATTTAGCAAAATGGCAGCAAACTGTTCTACTACCAGTCCTTCAAACAACTTTGCAAGGATAGGAACGGTGTTGGCAGGCTGGCGGATAACTTTTGGTTCCGCTGTAATAATACTGCCTTCCCTGACGAGCTTAACCGCTACTTTGGGGATATAGTGCCGTTTTGTTTCTTCACCATTCATTTGTTATTCCTCCCTAATGGTTAAATAGAAAACACTGAGGAGGATGCTGATGCTCCTACCCAGTGTTTAGCTGGGCAGAAAGCCCTGTATTTTGTTGTGCCATTTATCGTAATGGTAAACGCTGTCCAATTTGATTATCGTTCCCCGTGTCCAGTCGGGACGCTGTGCGTTAAAGTTGCCCAGAAACTTCGCTGTCTTTTTGGAATTATACTGAAGATAAAAGATAAAAACAAATAATAAAAACTTTTTTAGTGTAGCTATCTCAAAATAGGCGTTTTTTCAAAAAAGTCAATTTGAATTTTGGTACAATTATATTGTAAACATTAGAAATGTTGACTGCAGCGGCATTTTTAGCAGTTTATAAATAAAGACCAATTATGCTGAGGAGTTGACTGTTATGAATTTATTAGACCGCCAAACGGTTTTTAACCATTATCATATTACCCTTAATCCTGAAACGGCCCCTTCAAATTATCCAGTAGGACTGGCCAATAATTTTGCTGGTCCGAGCTACGAAGATGTCTGGTGCAGCAATGATGCGGACAATATTGCAAAGTCGATTGTTGAAGTGCTGAAGAAACGGTATTCTGACGAAGATAACATCGCTTATTATTCTTTCATCTCAGTGCTTTCGCAATACTTTATGCGACTGGGCATTTCTTATGGTACTGAGATGTATGAAGAGTTCTATGACAAGGAACTTGCGGCGCAAAAACTGCTTCTGGCAAGCTTAACAAAGCGTCCGCTAACGGAAGTGGAAGACGGAGTATTTCTGATTTCGAAAAAGGCTGCAGAGACACTTTGGCAGACAACCTTGAATGCGGAAGAAACCGTAAAGCGGATTAACCTGCTGGAAGACTTCTATTTTGGGAAATAAGCCAGACAAAAGAACCCGTCAGAAATGGCGGGTTCAGTCTTTTACAAACACCTTATAGCGGTGCAAATGAGTATAAATGCGCAGTTGCGAAGCCTTAAGCGGCAGTTGATGACGTTGTGCCTGCTTGACCACATAGGCAGCTAAGGCGCGTTTTTGCTCAATGATGCCAGCATAGGCGGGTATCCCGTTGAGTTTGTTAAATTCATAGCAAATCTGTTTGATGTTTTTGGACTTTACGATAGTGCTTAATACGGCTTTAGCGCCTTTAAACATGGTAGGCGACATTCGAGCCGATACAGCTAGCTTGTTGCCGACAGCCCGCCCTATATAGACGCATAGGGCGGTGTTTTCGCTGATGGAAAGCTGTAAAGCCTGGCGGCGGATATCAATAAATGTATCATCATAGCAAATGTCGTTTCCCATGATACCCTGTGAATGCAAAATAAAACCGATGTGCTGCCACCGCAGGTAATAGAAGTTGGCAAAACCTTGTTCCTTGCGGCGGCAGCGCTGAAATTTGGAGCGGCTGACCTGATATTTCTGCATGAGCTTTGCATCGGTCTTTTCCCATTTTTCCTGCTTGTTCATACTTAATAGAATGGGGCAGTAAAAATAGTAGCCGCGAGACGTAAGGTAAACCAGCATTTGCAGTAGTCCCTGCCAGCTTACGCATATAGTGTTCATAGCTGCACCTCCCGATGACGATGAACACGGCATCCCTGCCGAATTATTCGCCATCCCTATAAATCAAGTGGCTGACTTACACGGATGGGGAATAATCCCCAGTACGAACAGTTGCTTGCGGCTAGGACTTTCGGCAGGCTTATTCTGTCAGGTGCCATCCTGACAACCAACGTGCTATTACTGACCAGCAACAGCGTCGCGCTCTTAGAGCATCCTACTCATCCAATCTCTCAACCTTCGCACGGCGGTTGCCACACCGTTGCCGTTCAGGTTTTGCCTTGTTAGCTGAAATCATCAAGACTGCAGTCAAGTTGCTATTCGTTAGCTTGTATGCCTTGCGCACGGAGTAGAATATGTAAAACCTCCGCTACTTTCAGCAAATGCTGATTTCCCTACACTAACGACATCAACGCATTCAGTCACTTCTCTGCAGTCTCTTACACGGTTGCCCCAACCTTTTCCAAGCTTGTAAGCTTCGGTGTAGGGGCTTTAGACTGTACCTTGCTACAGTTCCTTTACGGGTTGAGCTATTTACCAGTTGCCTTTCGGTACTTGGCTCCCCCGCCGTGCCTGGCGTTACGTGGTTTCCCAACGTCCCGCAGGATGGATTTGCACCATTTTAATTTCAGCAGACACCTGCCCACAGGTGGGCAGGCATCGTTTCCAAGTCGCCCATCTTCACAGTACGCAGTGGGTAGAAGCGGTATTACCCGCAGCCCCCATCATAGCGGCGCAAGCACCTCTCGATGCACGCCGCTTTGCCGATGCTGCCTGCATATCCGCTTGGCAGGCGGACAGTAGCGGCAGCATAGCCAACCCTGCAGATTGGCAATCTGCATGTTGACCCGCAACTTTTTCGTACAAGTTACATATCGTAAACGACATTGATTATGTCGGAATTGTTTTACCTTATTCCATATTCCATATAGAAGTTGCGGAATGATTAAAACCTCAAAATCATCATCAGACCGCATCCTAATGGTACTGTCTATCGTGCCAGTAAACCGCCTCTAGCGCGAGGCGCGGCTGTTCTGTCGTGTCCAGCAACGCTCATAATTGAGAAAGTGGGTACGGTTAAATCCTATCAAAACAATCTTCTTACCGACAAATAATAAACGCTGTTATTCTTTGGTGGTGAGAAAAAATTTTGCTATCATTTCTATATCTGGAAATGGAGGTAACCCAATATGAATAAAAATAAATTGGTCAATCGCTTTGCGCACATTATCCGTGAAGCTGACAACTTGTCCGTACTGCAGGACGAACATGCACTATTCTATTACATCCAGCGGGTGGCATTGGACAGAATGCTGTTGATGGTGGAAATTGAAGCGCCTGAAGAGGTGCTGAATGATACGATTGATGCTGCTTTATCACCGCAGCAGATAGCAGAAAAGGTCTTTCACACCCAAGGCTTCTATGACCACCTTGCCCGAAAAGAAGCGGTGCAACGGCGTCCTGCTGTTGCCAGCATCTGTATGGATTGCGGCAAATTCATTGAGGTTGGCGAAGAACGCTTTCCTGACTATGATACGAAGCAGGTTCGCTGCCGAGAATGTTTCTTGGCAGAAATGGATATCTGGATGCATGGGAAACAAGACAGCGATGCGGAAGACCATTGATGTCGTCAGCAAGAAAGAGGGTTAATGCCGCCTGCGATTAAAAAAAAGACCGCATTAGCGGCCCCAAAGAATAGAGAGTGTTGTTAAGTTTATTGTAGCAATAATTTTATGCTCTACAAAATAAAAAGCCGCCGTTTGGCGGTTTTTTTGTGGAATATTTTAATGTTATTCTTTTCTCGCTTGAATAAATTTGGTGAGATATTCCCGTTCTTCATTTGTCAGCCGTTCAGCCGCTTGTAATAGGCGAGCAATGGATGGGTCTATGGCTTGCTGCTCATCCGAGAAGAATTCGGCAAGTGAGAAGCCTAATGCGGTTATGATGCGCTCTAATACGTCAAAGGTGGGTTGGCTGATTCCTGCTTCGATTCTGCTTAACGAGCTTTGGGAAATGTCAGCAATCTTTGCCAATTGATTCATACTTATATTCTGGTTCTCTCGAATATTTTTGATTACTTCGCCAATGTTCAAATTATCACCAACCTATATATGCTTATTTGCATTATACCTCATATTTTTGAAAAAATATTATGCAAAAATGCATTGACCATTAATGCAAATAATCATAAAATAGTAATGTGGAAATGCATAAGAGAGGAGGATGAGATATGACTAATTTAGCTCAGAAATTGACTAAATACAGGGAAGAGCAGGGACTGTCACAAAAGGCATTGGCAGAAAAAGCTGATGTTCCGCAATCATCGATTTCCAGAATCGAAACAGGGTTGCTGACAAATCCAGGTATTGTTTGTCTACAAAAGCTTGCCGTTGCACTCAATATAAGTATTTCAGATTTAACATCATGAGGAGGGACCCAATTAATATGGATAGAAAAAGCATTAGCAATATATTGGGGATGGCACTGTTATTGTTTCTGTTAACTGGATGCGGGAACTCTTCAACGCCAGAAAGTGTAGTAACGTCATACTACGAAAACTTGAAAAGTGGTCAGTATGCCCAAGCAGCAGAGAAACTGGCAAACAGTGTGTTTTTAATTCAAGGACTGAATAAGGAGCAATTTTCAGCAAGATTTCAAACAATTTATAATCAGAACTCTTTAATTATGAAAGAATTTAAGATTGTCGAAACTAAGGTGATAGATAATACACATACAGCGGTTACAATCCAATGGAAAGGAACGGCAAACGGAAAAGACGTTGCCATTGTAGACCGTGTTATTGCCATTAAGGAAACTGAAAAATGGAAGCTGGATATCAACGATGTTTTAGCTGTAACTAAGGCAAAAAAGCAAATGTCTTGGAATATTGGCGATGGTAAATTGACCATTTCTGACATAATGGTTGGAGAATGCATCGAAGGGAAGCTGTTGCGCTTTAAAGTGGACAACCAGACGAATGGTGCTGTTCAATTAGGCTGGGCTGGCGACTGGTCTGTAAAAATTATTACTGACAAGGGAAGCTATATTGTACCAATGAAAGCACCTGTTAAAATTGCGCCAGGGGGAAACGATATAATATTTGCAATTGCGAAAGAGGCGAGCGGTGTTGTCCAAAAGGCGTCACTGCAGGGGCTTTACTCACTGAATGAAAGAGGACTTCCCAGCGGGGAGGCAAAGACATTTAATTTTGACGTAGTGCTTTGATGAAAGATGGTTCAATGACAAGCTGATATTTCAAAAAGATGAAGGGGGAAAGATTGATGAGGAATATGCAAAAGGCTACAATTAGCTTATTGATGGTAGGTATTTTATTTCTAATTCCGTTCACCGCATTAGCTGCTTCTGACTGGCAATTTATGAATGAGGAGAATGGCTCTAAATACTACATAGATATAAATTCCGTAGAAAAGAAGGGGGATTCCGTATTCTATAATACTAAGCAAATTTATTCGCAAGGAAATTATGACATTATTACGATGGAATACAAGCCCGATAAAGGGGTCATGCGTTATTACTGGGAGAAACAGTATGATGCCAATGGGAGACTACTGCAATCAGTTTCTACCACTGCCGACAACCCATTCGGCCCAGTTAGTTCCGATTATACCGAAATCCAAATTGTTAATAAAATTTTAGCTGAGTCCAAGAATAACTCACAATCGTCTCAACAAGTTAGTGAGTCGCCAAAATCTGTAAGCTCCTCAAATGCTATTACGAAATTCCCACAAGAGCTGGGCGATATGCATTTAGTTTTAGCGAGAGAGGTAGAACAAGGAATTTATGAAGCGAACGTGGATTTACTCTCTGGCCAAAACGGTATTCGTTCTATCGTGCTAACAAAACTAAATAAGTATGACAACGGCTATATACAATTCAAACTGGATAATGGCCAATATGTAGGGTTTTCCGTTAGTTATGATGGGAAAGTGTCTTTTGATGGAGATGGTTGCCAGCCTAGAGAAATTCAGGGTGGTGTGGTAACTTATCATAAAGGTGTAGACGGCTATTTGAAAAGGTGGAGTTTTGACGGGGCGGTAGGGATGCTTGTATTATGCGGTGGCAGATTAGGTATAATCTTTGAAACACCCAATAATAAGAAAAACTTTGTAGTCGCGTTGCCGCAAGGCGCACAGTATCTTACAGGAATTGTGAAAGCGCGTAATATCAATGCGGAGGTAGCCTTTTATAAATAGTAATTTTAATCTATAGTGAATAATTTGTCATAAAAGGTATAATATCCATTAGATTTTTGCTTTACAGGAAAGCGTAATTGCTTTGTTAGCACAGATTTATTGATAAACTAATTTTTCAATATGAAATTTCCCCCAAATGTAAAAGACGTCAAGACGTTGTTGCAGGGATACTTCTACTTCTGCCCCTGTCCACTAGTTGTGAACAAGCTATGTAAAAGGAGTACTGCTGGACAGGCGTCTTAACGTCGTTGCATTTGCTGAAAAGAAAAGTATTCAATGTAGACGCTGCTGCCTACAAGCAAAAAGCAGGACATGATGCCCTGCTTTTTAGAGAAGATAAATATAGGTTAAGAAGCGGTGCCGTTATATACTATTCCTTTCCACTGGCGAATGCCTGTATTGCGGTCTTCACTCACCTGAGGGTAAAGCTGCTGCAATTGTTGACTAAACTGTTTTATATTACAAGGCTTGTAGTTGCACTCTTTAGCCCATGCCATGTATGCGGCAAACAGCTTTCTTTTAGGATAAAGCTGCATAGGTTTTAATTGGCAATTTTCATTTAAAAACTGAACTGCAGAGTCATTGTCCTTGCGGTAGGCATTCAACTCCCTTTTGACGGAAAGAGGGATGCTGAATGCCTTATTGCTCATCAATCGGCGAAGTGCGGGAAGCGCAAGATTTAACAAGCCTGATAACTCCTGCGGAGTTGTAAGTTTCTCAAGGAGGTCGGGGTCAGCTTTTCCTGACAGGAATTGATTTGGGAAACGGAGTATTATCCAGCGGCGGAAAAAACCATCGCTGACATCATCGCAAGTAGGGAGCTGATTGGCGGAGAAAAACAATTTGGCGAAGTTGCAGGTGGTATAGGGCATGCAATATTTTTTCTCGACAGAAATTTCATCGCCAGTGGTAAGCTTTTTAAAGGTGTCAGAGGAAGGGAGATGCTGACCTGCGATATCGGCGCAGATGTTTGCCAGCTTTCCAGTCAAACTGGCTAAGCGAAAACGGTTTTTTTCAATGTCGTGAAGGGATTCAGCGGAGGTATTAGCTGCGCCAATGAAGCTCTTCAAAAGCTTGAGGAACACGGACTTGCCGTTTGCTCCGCCGCCAATTAATTGAACTGCTATATCCAGCTTGGTAGTAGGCAGCAGGCAATAAGCGAATAGCTCTAAGACCAAGTCATGGCACTCTATAGGAAGCACTTGCCCCAAGAAGCGTTCAATATGGGGACAAGTTGCGTTGGGGGCGTAAGTAAGAGGAACGCGAATACTCGACAGATGCTGTGGCGAATGTTCATATAGTGTGTTGGCATCCCAATCGAGTAAGCCGTTTTCAAGATTGACAAACTGCGTAGATTTATCTAAAGACGTCGGTTGGCTGCTGTAGCAATCGTTTAAGAAACGATGCACTTCATTGCTGTGGAACGAGCGAAACTTATCGCCCAATAGTCGGACAACCATATTGCCGACATGCTTAGAAGCACCTGTTTGATAGACGCCGTTATTATAATAATGAAGCTCGCCATTGGCAAATAAGAGATGGCTTTGCTGAGCGATATACATAGCTAGGGTAGGGGCATTGACAACATCACGCCCATTTTGGTCTTTTTTCCACCAGGAGCCATTGCTAATAATAGATGTGAAGGATTTGTTTGTAGGATGATTATTATTCATAGAAATTACCTCTCTTTACTCCTGCTTAGGCAGGGTTAATTTTTTGTACGATAGGGGACCCTCCTTTTTGAGAGAGTAGTCGTGGTTAATGTGATTTTTGGCAATCGAGACAAAGTGGACGATTGAAGGTGTCAATGGAGAATTTATGCACTTTAAACGATATTGGATTATTACATGAAGAACAGCGTGATTGGGTAGCTGAGGATATTGTATTGTTTTGTGCGAGATTCTTTGGAGTGCTTGCATTTGCGGTTTTTTGTTTTTCTGCACCCATTCGTTCGTCGACGCTGGAATCGGCTTCAGGGTCTGCGTCGCTGCAAGCCATGTTAAAAGCTTGGATATAGCTGTATTTTAGTGCGGCAGTTTCCGCTTTCATGGTGGCCTTGTCGCCAATGTCTTGACCAGAGCCAAGTCCTGTGGTTGTCAGCGTCTCACCTGAATCGGCGTCAACAAACGTAACGGTGGCTTTTACTGTAATAACCTTTTCCTCTTTACCGTTTTTGTTGATGGCAGAACTGAAATTTAATACTTCATGAGTGACTGTGGTTGCGATGCCGTGGTTGATAAGCGCCTGATTAACTATTTTAGCGACATCATTAGCTTGGACATAGGTGTAACGATGGAAATCATTTGTGCCGTTTTTGGCGACGGCGGCGCACTCTCGGGATACCTTAATCAGTTTGCTTGCAATATTTTTCATATGAACTCCTCCTGTTTGCACAATTTGTGCTTTTTTATGATGTTTTTGTAGAGCCAACGGCGTACCGTGGCAATGGGAATGCTTCCGCCTTCATGGGGCAGTTGTGAAACCCACTGTCGCTTGAAGTCCTGATAGTTGCCCCAAGCAATCTTTTCTTGGGTTTTTGCCATTAATAATGCATTGAGAGCAAAATCGGCAGGGCCGCATCCGTTATAGCCGATTTCAAACCCCCCAGGCGAATGGCTAATAACTCGGTGGAGGACGTTAGTTACCAGATGACCAGATTTGAGACGTTTGATGTAGAGGTTTTTTTCGTGAGTTTTCATAGAATCACTCCTTTGCAACTTTTTTCCTGGTGGACAATTCATAGCATAACACGTCTAAAAATTCTTTTTCTGAAAAAGCGAAGGATATTTAAAATTTTCTTTCCTGGATAATATTTACAAAATGTCTACCGTGAATGGATATCGGGAATTAAGGAGTAAGAAAATAGAGGGCTTTGTCTTTGATGCACAGGACATGATACCAATGTGCAAAAAAGTGAGTGATTTTGGAGCCGATTTGAAATTTTTTTACAACGAATTTAAATCCATAAAATGGAAGATGATAAGGGGAACTTATGTGTAAATTGCTATAATGTCATTGTGAAGGAAAACTAGCGACAGAGAGTTTGATGAAGCTGAACAGGAAATATAAAAAACACCTCTCCTAAAATGAGGTGCTTGCTAAAGTGCTTCAGTTAAATAAGCATATCAAAAACAGCTATTTAAACTTTCCGTTTATTATCGAATATTTTGTTAAAATAATACCGTTTTTATATAATTAAATACCGTAAATATTTTATTATATAGAATTATCTGGTACAATTAACTTAGATAACATATATAGTACCGAAA
>JAEZUI010000026.1 GCA_023421115.1 Bacillota bacterium
AATTTCCAACATATATTTCAATAACTGAAATGAGATATTTCTGCTATTGTAACTTTTGTGTTCAAAAAGGAAATAGATGTATCCTTCCCTTTTATTTATATTTACCCTAAAAAGCATATCTGAAAATACTTCTTGTAATTCTTTATTGATAAAACTATCTTTCTGAATCTCGAGCGTATTTAAATCAACAATATTTATAATACTTTGTGGCAAATAGTTATTCATAAAATCCCTTGCCACTTCTATTTTCGAAAAGGTTTCTTTAAAAAATTTATCATGTGGATTTTGTACCTTCATCACATCACCTACCCACCTTTTATTATAACATGATGACATGATTTATAAAATAAATTTTATCATTTATCCTGAAACTCCAGTCTATATTAGCTGTATTCTGCAAAGTCGATTCCACTTTACGCAGCTTTTTGCATCTGAGCACTCTTTGAACGAAATACATTTAGCTAGCCCGATTTTAAGATGAATTTCACTAAATTTACTTAAAAACATTATTTTTGATAATCTCTTGATTATATTCTAATAGAGGAGCAAAGTGACATAAAAGTTTTGTTATAAATTTATTTGAGCTAAAAGCAACCATATATCTTTCTTCAATCTTGCAACCCAATCTGCACTTTGTATTTTCAGCCGTCTGACCGAAATCAATGGTATTCACTTCATTATCTATTCCTATCTTTAGCATATGCAACAGCATACTATAATAAAGGTCAAAAACATCTCTGAAATTATAATTCATTCCACCTAAAACAAAGCTCATAAGACTATTATTTGTATAATACATTACAAAAGCAACAGGTTTATTTTCATTATAAAAAACATCAATATTGCAAATTGATAATTGAAAAAAAGTTATTGGCAATGTTTCGAGCGGGAATTGACTTTGCTTTAAAACTTGGAGATATAGCTCATAAATCTCATCATTGAAATCCATATTGTCAATTTTCTTAACTTTTAAATTTCGGCCTTTTTCAAGAGCTGTTTTAACTCTTCTTCTGTAGGAACTACGAAGCTTTGTCAAATAATTTTCAAAATTCTCAAAGCAGTTCAAAAAGACACAGCTTGGAAGAGTTTTTCCAATTGCTGCACAATTTTCAGAAATGTTTAGAGTGTCCTCTTTCTCAAGGTTAAGTATTAAAAACAGACCTTTTTTCTTTTTATAATCATCAATCAACACTTGCACATCGCCAATATATCCTTTGCAATCAACTGAAGCAGGAGGTGCTATAACTGTAAACGGAAGCTGCACTTTAATTTTACCGAAGGTAAACAGATTTAATTTTATCCTATATTCACAGGCACAATAGGACGGATGAATTACTGCCTTAACTTTGTGTTCTTTTGTTAGAGCAGATAGTATAATATCACTTGAAAGCCAACCATTCGTTGATACTTTTTCATCCCATTCCTTATTAGGAAGAGAAATTTCCTTTCCTTCAAATCTCCTTTTCATAGGTAAAATACTCCTTGTGGTGCTGCTTTGTGTATCTGCTTGTTATTGATTTAGATTTTATATTTTCATCTAAAATCCAGCTACTCATAATCTTTTTTGTGTTTTTAGGTGCTACTTTTATTGCTGCATCAAAAAGAGACAAAACTACACCAAATTGTCGGCATTTAGGTAACACCGCTATTTCCACAACCTTTGATATTTTAGGTCTATTGGATAGCAGCTTATATTTAATAAAAGTCATAATCGAGGCACCTTTTCCAACAGGAACAAGTTCGTTATAATCGGGATACCAAAGAATAAAGCCAATATCCTCTCCATTTTGTTTCGCAAATATAAGATTGTGATTTTCTAGTAAAGGACGCATATCGTTGAACAAATCCGCATCTTCATCATAATCTCTGAAATAATAATACTTATGCCCCTCAAAAATTTTGTTATTAAGGTCGGTGTATCTTTTCATTGTTTTTAAAAAGCCGTTACCAAAATCAGCATATTCTATAGATGTCTTTTCAATCTGTTTTTCAAACTTCTTTATATCTTCATCAATTCTTTCTCTAACCTGATTTGCAGCATCAAAAAAGCTTACGAATTTGACCTTTGAGAAGCCTTCAAAATATTTATGATAATATGCCGGCGAATAGCTTTCACCAAAAGAGGGAACCTGTGTGTTTCCACCAAAGCCAACACTGTAGTTCACATGTCCGTCAAGGGCTACTACTATTTTACTACAAGCATTTTTCCTACCAAATCCTTCTGCATAATTCATTAATACCGAGACAGCTTTGCCACACTCAGGAAGGGCCTCAAAAAAGGATACGCAAAGGTCTTTAGGTGCTTTATTATTTATTATCAACACACAGGCACAAAGAATTTTACCCTTTTCCTTGACCGAAACAATCTCCTGCAACGAAGCTTTAAAAAACGGTCTGTTCTTTTTGCAGACAATATTAATAACGCCCGTCTTATTATCTTTAAAGTTCTTATCATCTTTATATACTTTTTTCATAAAAGCAAGATATTCTCTTAATTCGATCTTTGAAAGCTGCAATTTTTACCACCCTTAAATTATATTTGGTGTAATTCCTTTGGAGATCTGATATTTGTAATATAAGTTTACGTAAAAGTAAAACAGATTTTTTAATGGATGCCTAAGAGAATCTTTCCTCAAAATTGTACGTTTAATGATACTTTTAAGAGAAAAAACCTCTTTATATAATTTCCAATATTCCTCCGTCAGTGTTTCTGCCGACATGTTCCTTGGCTTATGCACCGCAAAAGCCCCGTTAAACTTATAAACATCCTCACTTATAAGCCTTCCGGCCTCTTTCATTTCATCATAAAAAACTGTCCCAGGAATTGGAGTCAGAATATAAAAACGTGGAACAGTTATTTTGTTTTCCGTTATAAAATCTGCAGTATTCCTGATACTTTCAACGGTATCACCATCTGCACCGACAACCATTTCCGTTGAAACATCGATACCCACAGCTTGAATTTTTCTCATCTGCTCTTTGTATCTTGATACTTTAGCCCAAGACTTATGCATAGTATTTAAGCTTTCCTGGGAAATGCTTTCAATACCGAAAGATAAGGAAATACACCCACTTTTAGCAACAGCCTTTAATACTTCCTCATCGTCCGCAATTGAAATTTCACATTGGGAAAGCCAGGTCATATTGAGTTTTTCAATCTCAGCACAAAGTTTTAAAATATACTCCCTATCAGAAAGTATGTTGTCATCTAAGAGAAGAAATTTCTTATATCCCAATTTTTTAATATATTTAATATCCCTGATCACTTCAGATATTTCACGGCGCATGTAGTGATTTTTATACAGGCAATAAACAGAGCAAAAAGAGCACGAATTAGGACATCCTCTTCCTGCCTGGACAGGCAAAAAATTCCCAATCCTTTTACCTTTAAAAACCTCATATCTCGGAAGAGGATAACTCAAATCCTTAAGCGGAATATCATAAAACTCCTGCAAGTCGCCCTTTTCATAATCTGCAATAAGTTTAGGAAAGGCTATTTCGCCATCTCCAATAATAACACTGTCACAGTACTTTTTGGCTTCTTTGGGCATAAGGCTCGCCATATACCCACCCATTACAACCGTTTTCCCACGTTTTTTAAATTCTTTTGCAATATCAAGACTCCTGATAATGGCATGCCCCATACCTGATATTGCAATTATATCCGCATCCGATTCAAAATTAACATCCTCTATTGTTTCAAGGCAGCATTCAAATTCCCAGTTTGGAACAAGCGAGGCCAATATTGCGGGAGCTAAGCCCACAAAATATAGACGTGATTTCTTAATCAGTTTTTTACCCTCAAAATATGGCGTTGATTGAATAAAATATACCTTCACTAAAATCCCCTCATTTTTCTTTTCAAATAAGAAGTTAACATATTTTTATAAAATTTAAGGTCCATAAAATCATAAATCCCTGACTTTTTTGCCAAGTTGTAAAGGCGTAGAACCAGCTTACTATATTCCATATAGAACTGCTGCTTTGTAAGTTTTTCAGGCTCTAAGACCAGATGCAAAAAGTCATAGTCTTCAATGTCTTTTGAAGTGATTTTATCTTTATACTCTTCATATAACGGTGTACCCGGAATGGGTGTAAATATGGAGACTGTCACATACAAAAGCTTTGTTTCTTTTACAAAATGATATAGCCTATTAAAGTATTCTTTATCTGCAGAAATTGGAGCTATCAAAAGCGCAATGCAATGTGCATTTGCGTTTCTAAGCACTTCAATACATTTTCTGTTTTCATCCAAACTGACTTGCTTATTCATAGCCGTTAATTCTTCATTACTAATCGCTTCAAGACCCACAAGAAAATATTTAAACCCAATACTGCTAAGCTCTTTGACTATATCTTCGTTATTTGCTATGAAATCAGCTCTAGAGTAGCAGATATATGTTTTCTTAATATTATTTTCTCTAACCAGTCGGACAAATTCCATAAGGCGGAATTTATCCACTAAAAAGTCATCGTCAACTATCTGAACATTTTCACTTTCAATTGTTTTGAGTTCCTTAATAACCAGATCTAAATCTCTGGCTCTGTATTTCCCTCCTGCAAGCAAGGTACAATAGCAAAAATTGCAATTATAGGGGCAGGAAAACGCTGTTTTAATTGTTGCCACCTCTTGTAAATGCAAGTAATGATATTTGCTTTTATGCTTATTGAAAAAACTTCGGTCAGGGATTGGCAAAGTGTTTATGTCAATTGGTAAAAGCTCATTTTTAACATATTGACCATCTTTTTTATATATAAGTCCATTGATTTTTGACAATTCCGTGCCTGATAAAAGCTCACCAAAATCAAAGACGCTTTCACTTCTTAATAAGTAATTAATGCTGTCATCGTAAAAATGCTCATAGTTACGTTGAACATGAACCCCTCCGACAACCGTAATTATGCTGCTGTCATACTCTTTTGCAAGGCGACAGTAGTTGATCATTAGATTTTGCTGAGTGATATATCCCGTAACTGCAACAACATCTGGCTTTTCCCGTAAAATCGTATCTTTTACGCTAATATTTTCAATCAATCCATCATAAATATAACTTTCGATACCCCTATTTTTTAGCTCGGTGTAAAGATATTCGAGTTCTAACGGTTCGTTATCTAATATATTTATAAAGCTCAATTTATTAGGTGCCTGTGGACGAATTAGTAATACTTTCATGTTTCACCTTCCTCTAATAATCTTCTTAATATACTGACAACTGATTTGAGCTGCCCCAATTGACAGTTTCAAGGTTGTTTTTATTCCATATCGTTTAAACATATAAATCACATTTTGAGGCACCATTGTTATCTTATAATAAAGCTTTAAAATCTCAAAATAATATCTTCCTGCACTGATTTTTTCGGGCTTTATAACAAGATGCGCCATATCCCACTTTTCGTGTTCGTTATATGGAATAATCAATTGATCTTTGTATTTATCAAAATATGGCGTGCCCGGCATTGGCGTAAACGGCTGCAGATTTACAAAGACAAGTCCTAAACGCTTTATATAATTATAAAGATTTTTGAAATCATTTTTGTCCCAGTCAACACCTAAAATCACAGTTGCATAACATTCTATTCCATACTTTTTTAGTATCCTGACTGCTTTCTCATTGTCTTCAAGTTTGGATTTCTTATTAAATCCGTCAAGCTCATTTTGAGTCGACGCCTCTATTCCTACAATAACTGAATTGAGTCCAACTTTTGATAACGTCTCTATAATATCCTCATTTGCTGCTATAAAGTCTGCTCTGCCATATACCAGAAAGTTCTTTTCAATTTTGTTCTTTTTAATTTTATCAGAAAACTCCAAAAGCCTTTCACGATTAAATAAAAAATCATCGTCGACAATGTAAACTTCTTTTTGAGGAATTTGTAAAAGCTCTGCTATTACATCGTCGATATCTCTCGCTTTGTAACGAGAAATTTCCTTGCAAAAACAGAAGTTGCAATTATAAGGACAACCGAAAGAGGTTTTGATTAGTGCACATTTATGAGCAAATAAATAATAATATTTATCGGTATATCTTTCAGGCAAATTCCTATCCGCGTAGCGTACGCTTGTGTCTTCGCAATTTGAAATTTTATAAAACTCCTCTGCGCTTCTTGCTACATAATCTATATATTCGCATTTAAAATCATCGGGGCAAACGGTGGCATGGACACCTCCAACAGCCACTTTTATATTCTTATTTATCTTTTTTATAATTTCTGCATATTCTTTCATAATGCCGATGTGACTAATGTAACCTGTTATACCGACAAGCTCTGGTGTAAATCTACGGACAAAATACTCTATCGGCTTCCTTTCCAATATCATATCCACAATTTCAACTTCATGCTTATTAGCCTTAAGTACTGCCGAAAGCTGCATAAGCTCAAGTGGTTCACATATCATTACACTTTGAAGTCCTATGGTTTCTTTATGCGGACGGGGACGAACTAATAGTATATTCATAATTTTCTCCTCAGAACAAAGCCATAGATTGATGGCATAAACCATCTTTCCTTAATCAAAAAGCTCCCCTCCACAACAAAATATTCTTTTGCCAAGTCTATAAATTGTTTTTTGGAAATATAACTTGCATTTTCTGCGGTCATTTCAACAATAGACATGACTACTTTATCATAAATACCGTTTATACTTCCTTGAATAAATATTGTCATGCCATTTTCATCTAGCAGGGAAGCAATTTTTTTCAAAACAAGCTCTTTTTCCTGATAATAAGGAAA
Organism: Bacillota bacterium; assembly: GCA_023421115.1. Lineage (GTDB taxonomy): Bacteria > Bacillota > Clostridia > Acetivibrionales > Acetivibrionaceae > Acetivibrio. The sequence goes on from JAEZUI010000026.1 coordinate 6,733, forward strand.
GGAATGACAACAAGTAACAACATCAAATTTAATATTTGTATCATATTCCTCAGCATAAACGCAATCGAACTGAGCATCAATGTTTTTCGAGCGTGCACGCTGTATCATTTGCTCCGATTTATCAATGCCAAATAATTTACATTCTGGAAACTCACTTCTTACTTCACTTAACAATTGACCGGTAGCACATCCAACATCCAACATTGTGAAATCACTTTTGCAGCATTTTAATATAGAAATTACCTTTTTTCTTGTTGGAGCTAGTGAATATTTTTGAACCCATAAGAAATCATATTTTTTTGAAAGTTTATCCCATATTGAAACTTTTTTTGATATCAAGATTAGCCCTCCATGTAAGCTAAAGTAGCAACTAAAAAAATTCCCTACTCATAAATAATGAAAGAATCCGATTTAATTATATTTCACAACACATTCTAAATTCTATTGTACTGAATTCTTGAGGCTATTCCACAGTATACTGTTCGTTTAAATTTTACCACAACTTCACTAAAACTGCTATGGAACTAATTCTTAATTTGAAATAAATCAAATTAATTTTTTTCTTGTTATCCCGATATAGAATGTGGTATAGATAATAATACAATAATGCAGCGGAAGCATTTCAGGAGGTTTTTTAGATGAACAAGAAGGTAAAAGGAGCACTTATTATTATAAGTTCATTAGTTGTAGTTTTTGTGGCAACTGCTTTTTTTGTATCTAATGGCAAAGCTACAAAAGAAAAACAAGTATATACAGTGAAGCAGAATAATGTTAATAGCTCTATAATAACCTCGGGTAGTGTAATATCACCAAAAAGTGTATTGATAAAGTCCGAATTGGTCGGTCGTATAGTCTCTTCAGAATTAGAAGAGGGAGATATGGTAGAAAAAGACATAATTATTGCTCACTTTGATGATAGTGAATTATCGAGCAGTTTAAAACAAGCAGAAATTTCTCTTTTAAATGCCAAAAACCAACTGGAAACAATAAAGAGTAAAGACATTAAAGATGCTAAAGAACAGCTTAATCAGGCAGAATATGAATACGCTAACTCTTCTATTGAGTATGAACGTGCCAAAAAATTATTTGACAGTGGAATTCCAATAGACGATTCAAATGAGAACTTATTCAGGGCAAAACAAAACTACGAAAAAGCTGCTTCTGATTTTGAAACAGCAAAAGTCCTTTTTGAAAAACAGTCAATATCAAAAGTTGAATATGATAATTACAAGGTGTCTTATGACTTGGCTCTTTCAAGTCTAAGAAGTGCAGAGAATGTCAAAAAAGGAACTTATGACGACGAGAAATTGAACGCTTTGAAATACAAGAGAGATGTAGCTTACTCGAGATTAAATTCCTCTAAAACAGCCTACGAAGCCTATCTCGAAGGAGGAGTTCTCTATAAAAAGGCTGTTTTGAATGTCGATCAAGCACAAGCGGCTCTTGATACGGCAGTTGAAGCCTTCAACAAGACAATTATAAAAGCTCCTTTTGATGGGATTATTGTTAAAAAGAACTTTAATGTAGGTGACAATATATTAGCGGGGCAGGATTTATTTACTATATCGGATATTAAAAACACAGTTGTCAAAACTTCTATTGATGAAAAATATATCGGCGAAGTTGAAGAAGGACAAGCCGTATTGCTTAGCATTGGCTCTCAAAGTGGTGAGCCTCTTAAAGGAAAAATCAAAAAGGTAAGTCCTGCCGTTGATGATAAAACCGGTACTATTGACCTTACTATTACCTTTGATAATGTTCCCGAATACATAAAGCTCAACATGACTGTCTCAATAGAAATCATCACAGCTACTAATAGTAGTTCTTTGGTTATAGACAAGGCCTATTATGATGAAACCAATCAATCGGTAAATAAAATTGAGAATAATAAAAATAAAATAGTAAAAATAGGCGTTAAAGACATTCAAAACGATAAAGTTTATGTGTCGGAAGGTTTAAAAGAAGGCGATATCCTAGTAAAACCTGGTATTTATAAAGATAATGAAGACGTGAACATAGGAAAGTAGAGGGCTATTATTATGCTATTTGAGTTACAGGTGGCAACAAGATTCTTAAAGGAAGGCAAATCCCAAACCATGTTTATACTCGCCGGAATAGCAATCGGTGTATCTGTTCAGGTGTTTTTGTCTTCTTTAATAACCGGTCTTCAAATAGACCTTGTTAATAAAACGGTTGGAAATTCGTCTCACATTACCGCAAAAGCAGGAAATATAGAACCCAAAACTTCTATTGCCTCATCCGACCTTGATGTTATAAGCTTTTATTTTGATTCAAAACCAAAAGAAAAACTTATTACAAACTGGAATAGAATGTACAAGGAACTTGGTGATACTTCGGGTATTAATGTAACTGCGCCTTTTGTAGATGGCAGTGGTTTTATCAGAAAGGGTAGTAAGGACTTTCCCGTTGTAATCCGTGGTACTGATATTGAAAGAGCTGATAAGATATATAATTTCTCGAAAAAGATTATTCAAGGCGAGTCTTTACTCCAAGCGGGAGAAATACTAATTGGAAAATCACTTGCTTCTGAATTAGATTTATCATCTGGCAACAGCATAAGACTTACAACCTCCGATGGTATTACCGATTCCTTCAGGGTAAAGGGGATTTTTGACCTTGAAAATGAGAGTATTAACAAGAGCTGGTTATGGATGGATTTGAGCAGGGCACAAAAATTTCTTGGTACTAATGATAGTTTAACTTCTATTGAGATGCAAATAGATAAAGTTTTTGACTCTAACAAGATTAAGGCTCAAATTCAAGACAACTATCCTGAAGTAGCCTTTGAAACATGGCAGGAAAACAACGCCTCACTTTTAACTGCTTTAAACAGCCAAAGCAGTTCGTCAGGGCTTATACAGTTTTTTGTAATTCTTGCTGTGGCTTTAGGTATTTCAAGTGTGCTTGCCGTCTCTGTAATGCAAAAATCAAAACAGATTGGTATTTTAAAAGCAATGGGGGCAAAAAACTCAACTATAGGTAAAATATTTTTATTGCAGGGTGGAATATTAGGTGTTATCGGAGCATTTTTGGGTGCTTTTCTGGGATTTGCATTAGTGCAAATGTTTACATTTTTTACTTCGGGATCAGAAAGTTCATTTACAATTGAGATAACCTCCCAATCTTTATTAATTTCAGTTTCAATTGCCACATTTGTAGGTATTTTTGCAGCCTTCTTTCCTGCAAAGACCTCCACAAAGTTAAATCCTATAGAGGTGATAAGAAATGGATAATGTATTAATTGAACTAAAAGATATAAAAAAAGAGTATGGCAAAGAACAAAAAATCAAGGTGTTAAAAGGTGTAAACCTTTTGATAAATCGTGCTGAATTTTTAAGTATTATAGGGCCTTCAGGTTCTGGAAAGAGTACCTTGCTAAATATATTGGGAACTCTCGATAAACCCAGCTCAGGAAGCTATTATTTCGGTGGAAATTATATTGAGACCTATAGTGAAGATAAGCTTTCAGAATTCAGAAACACGAAAATTGGATTTGTGTTTCAATTCCATCATCTGTTACCAGAGTTTACTGCACTTGAAAACGTATTGATGCCCTTTCGTATAACGAGAAGACCGATAGATAAAAAGATTATAGAAAGGGCAGAGAAATATCTCCAGCTTGTAGGGGTTTTAGAAAGAAAAAACAATAAGTCTACAAATATGTCAGGAGGACAACAACAGAGAACTGCTATTGCAAGGGCCCTTATTAATGAACCTGAAATCATTTTTGCCGATGAACCCACAGGAAATCTTGATTCCGAGTCCACAGAACAGGTATATAACCTTATGAGATCTATAAATAAAGAACTAGGTACTACTTTTGTAATTGTAACCCACGACAGGCATTTAGCAGCAAAGAGCGACAGGATAATCGAAATTCTCGACGGAAACATTGAAAGAGATTTTAAAACAAGTTCCCAAGATAAAGACTCTGTATGGGATGAAATAAGACCCTGTAACTGCATGTATAGAAATAACAAAGAACTGGCATAAACCCCTCAATCAAAATTCAAATTACAAGCTGTCGAAAAGAGTACGTAAAATACACTTTCCGGCAGCTCCTTTTTTTCTTGCTAACCTAAAAAGATTTCTTGAAAACACAATCAAATAGATCTTGTTAATTTTTTAACTCTTATGGAAACTGAATATTGCCAGGAATAAAGCAACCATCTTCAGTGTTTTCAGGAATTTCTATAACATCTGTAACGACTTTACCTCGTATGTCTGTAATTCTAACTTTAAGTGTATTTGAATTTATATTGCGTATTGCAAAATAGTTACAACGGTCTTTTGTTACGTCTATCCATTCACTGTCATTGAAGTATTCCAATTTCATAACCGGGTACTTGTGATTTCTTACTTGCAAAGCCAACCACCATTTTGAACTAGCCGGTAAAATTCTGTATGTAAAGTTCCCCACAATAGGAGCTTCAATAACTCGCCATGAAAGGGGTATTCTACCGCCTGGAACATTTGTATCTCCAATTTTATCACATGAAATTCTGCAAAGGTCCAAGGCACCTTCAAACGCTTCTGTATAGCAGTCAGTCACATATGCAACGGTAGTGCCCTTAGGTCCTGTTATTTCTATATATGCACCGGAAAGTGCCGATTGTACACCATAACTATTAAGCTCAGGCTTGTTTACTGCTACAATTTCCATGTCTTCTGGAATTGGGTCTAAAAGGGCAATTCCACCTTCATACCCTGATCCGGTATAAGTAGCATATCCTTCGCGAACTTTATCCCAATCGGGGTAAGGCTCGGTTATGATTGGGGACGTTTCAGATGTATCTGCCGGTGTAGATATTGTTGTTGGCGTAGGTGTAGGTATTTGCGTTGGTGCTGACGAATCGGTCTTAGGAAAAACTTTAATCATTCCAAGAATAAATTTTCTCATTAGTCCAAAGTCAATACTATTAATTTCTCCATCTCCGCTTGTGTCAGCAGACCACATGTCATCTTCTATAGGAAAATCCTTAATAGTACCTAACAAAAAACTTCTCATAAGTGCATAATCAATGCTATTGACGTCATTATCACCATTAAGATCTCCAATCTGAGACTTGGCCAACGAAATGTTGCTTAAACCTAAAGCTTGAACAGCTATAATTAAGATAACAAAGAAACTTTTTAATCCTTTCAGCTTCATGATATACCCCCTAAAAACCCAACACAAAACATATAATAAAACTACTTGCTACATGCTTTAATTATATTTTATTGTTTGAAGGTTTGCAATGTTTTTTACGTTTCGAGCATATTTTGAGCATATTAAGCCATTTCCAAAAATTCACTTTCAAACTCCACCTCAATTTTTTCTATTCCTTTCTTATCTTTCATATAGTGCAAGAATCATTACAATATTCATTTAATGTATAATAAAACTAAAAGCACTAGACATTCTAGTGCTTTCATAAATCTAACCAAATTAAAACAGCTTTTTAATTGAACCTAATATGTCACCCGCTTTATCAACAGAAATTTTACTCTTAACTCCCTGAATCAAAGCATTAACCTGATCATCAGGAAGATCAATTCCCACAACTGATTCTAAGGCTTTAACAGGGTCACTGGTGAATTTAGCTGCAAACTCTTTATCATTTTTAATTTTTGATACAATTTCTTGTATTTTACCGTTAATATCCATATCCAAACATCCTCCTTATTAAACTAATATTATTCTTTAAGGTTTCTTTTTATTATAATTTAACACATTATCCTCAACTAGGTCAATATTGTTTAATACAAGGATACAAGGACCTACAGGGGCCTTTTTTCCAGTAAGATTATTAAGCTTTAATTGAATTGATCAAAGAAGCCAAATTCTCTGATTCCTCCTTCAATTTCCTTGTTTGCATATTTACAACATTCAACTGGGACATTTGCTGCTGAATCGTTGCACATACTTCTTGTGTAATTGCTGAATTACTATTTGTTACTTTGGAAATCTCGTCCATTGAACCAATAACAATATCCCTGATTTCAAGTAACTCGCTGATTTTGCCATACATATGATTTATTTGATCAATAGAAGCAGAGATGGTCTCTTTAAATGATTGAAACATCTCAACAGTCTTATCAACTATTATACTCTGCTCATTCACCACTTCATTTGACTGTATTAATTTGTTTATGGTTTCTTGAGTAACACCAATAATTTCTGTTATTGAGTTATTTATCTCTTTAGCTTTAATATCCGACTTCTCCGCCAGCTTTTGAATACTCATGGCAATTATACGAAAACCCTTTCCACTTTCTCCTGCCTTTGCTGCTTCTACCGATGCATTCAACGCAAGCAGTTTGGTTTCTTTTGCAATATTGAGAATGGTATCCGAAAACTCGACTATATCATTTGTCTTTCTAACAAGGCTGTTTACAGCTTCACTCATACTGTTCATATAAGAATGGTTCTTGTGCTGCATATCACTTAAGTTTGCAATTGAAACGGTTCCCTTATCACTCATCTTTATTACTTCCATGGCAGATTGTTTCATCGCATCTGCATTATTTCTTATTTCTTCAGAAAACTGGCTCAAGGTGTGTCCAACATTAATACCGACAATTGCCTTGTCAATCTGAATATTTGATCCAGCAGAAATACTGGAAAATGCAGACGTTAATTCCTTGCTCGATTGAGAAATAACCCCAACCATGTCTACAAGCTCTTTAACACTGTTATCGGTTATTTCGGAAGTCTGTTTTGACTTTTTGATTAATGCCTTAAGATTGTCAAGAGTGTTTTCAAGCTGCCCTGAAAAGAATTCAGCATTGTTATATGCCTGGGAAAATCTATATGCAATTGCCGCACTCTGGAAGAAAATATAGGCTAAAATACCCCATTCCGACATATTGGGACTGTTTATAATTCCAAGTAAAGTAAGCATATCATTTATAAGAGCTACAAGTAGCAACATAAGACCATAGAAAATAAAATTTGCTCCACTTTCCTTTAGCTTCCATGCTCTAACTATTGCGGTTAAGTTATACACCGTTACGATAATAATGCTTATGTACTGGATGCCATCGGCTATATTAGTAATCAGTCCTGCAGAAGTTATAAAAAAGTAGGGAACACTGGACAAAATATTTATAAAACAGCATATCAGTATAAATTTCAAATTTGCCAACTTTGGAAATAAAGTGTGTATGAATACTGATAAGAAAGTAGTACACAATGCAATTATAAATGAAATAATGCTTACAAAAAAGTATTCTCCGAGTACGTCAGAAACTGATTTTAAAAATACACTCAGAGAGGAATAGGATCCCCCGTCAACATAATTTCTCAAAAGAATATATATGTCATAAAAAATGATTGCACTCCCAAAAAAAAGCGTTGAAACATCCCTTTTCCTAAATATGTATAGGATAAAATGATATAGTGCAGCAAATAAAAGAAATGCAATAATAAACAACTCTTTCATAATGGAATTTGATCTGTGAATATCTGCATTTTTCTCTGTTTCAATAACAATATCGGGGACATTTGTTTTCTTAATACTAGAAACCTGCAGAGTTAAATCTACAACATCCTTAGAGGGCGGTATAAGCAAATATTCATGCTTTAAATCCGAGGTTAAGGAAGTATTTATATACCCATCCCTGTTCACATTTTTTACAATTCCCCTCGAAAAGCACAATTTATCATCCATCCACAACCTACAGTCAATAAAATTGTCACTATAAAAACTAATATTCAAGGGCATTTCTGTCTGCCCCAAATGAATTTGAATATGATAGGTGGCAAAGCCATTAAATTCTAAGTTTTCTTCCCTTTCTGTACTGAAAAACACCTCTTTATTGGTAACCAAATCCTGCGGGGACAGTAACTGCCTGTCATAAAACTCCCATTCTCCCTTTAATGTTACCGAAGGATCCCTGTCAAAATCCCATGAACTTAAATCTATTACACCCTTTTGGGCTTTCGGAAAATCAGCAGGCTTTTTTTGCGCACATCCAGACAATGTATATAATATAAATACCATGAAAAGCAAAATAACAATTCGAATATATTTTTTTGAACAATACAATATCATTCACCTCATCAAATTTTTTAGTTAAGGTGGCTAGAATTTACTGAAAAGTGATATTTAGAACATACCTCACATAATATATTCGATATTTTTCTTTAAAATCCTTTAAATTTTGGACCACTCAAATTAAATCTGAACACTCATTTGCCGAGACATTGATTCTTTCAAAATATATGTATCAGATGTAGGTCTGCTCTGCGCTAAAAAAGATATATTTACTGGGGGATGGCAAAAAGGCTATTCCACTTTACGCTGCTTTTTGCATCTGATTACATCGACATATAAATAAAAATAGTAGCCAGCAAAGATTGCCAGCTACTAAATTTAATCAAGCTGTTTTTTTAGTCTATTTTCCGTGCTTTCCCAACCATTTCTATAAATTCCTTACCATACCCAGTATCATCATTATCTAGAGTCTCTTTTGCTCTTTCTATTAGCGCTTCATAGTTAGCAGTACCTTTATACTCTGAGTCTCTAAGCAGAAGTCCGAATTCTGCTACAGAAGATGCTAATTTTAGATTGTCGGAAGAAGAAGCTTTTATGTCCTGATCATCGATAGTTTGGGTCAGCAATTTACTTTCATCTCCATCGGGTTTTTTATATCTAAGTTTTAGTGTTGCAATCTCATCACTTGGTATTACTGCTGATTCCTGATACTTTAATTCGTCAACATTTGCTGGTTCACCTTCCGAACCTGCTGTAACAATTTCATATAATGCAGTAACAGAGTGACCCGCACCCATTTCACCTGCATCAACAAGGTCATTATTAAAATCCTCTTTAGCAAGCAGTCTGTTTTCATAACCAATGAGCCTGTATGATTTTACTTTTGCAGGGTTAAACTCAACCTGTATTTTTACATCTTTTGCTATTGTATATAAAGTCGATCCCATCTCATTTACCAATACTTTTTTTGCTTCCAGTATATTATCTATGTATGCATAATTTCCATTTCCTTTATTTGCAAGACTTTCCATCTTTGAGTCCTTTATATTCCCTGTACCAAAACCTAACACTGTTAAAAAGACGCCTTCCTTACGCTTCTTTTCAATAAGTCTTGTAAGTTCGCCTTCGCTGCTTACACCAACATTAAAATCGCCATCTGTTGCAAGAATAACACGATTATTACCTGAAGGAATAAAGTTCTTCTTTGCAACATTATAGGCTAGTTCAATGCCTTCAGAACCAGCTGTTGAACCACCAGCCTGCAAATTTGAAATGGCATCAAGTATTTTATCCTTGTTTTCACCCGATGTGGAATCCAAAACTATGCCAGCTGCTCCTGCATAAACTACAATTGCAATTCTGTCTTCCTCTCTAAGCTGGTCCACCAAAAGCTTAAATCCTGATTTGATTAGAGGCAGCTTGTTTGCATCATTCATTGATCCTGATACGTCCAAAAGAAATACTATGTTGCTTGGAGGAAGACTCTCCGATTCAATTTTTTTCCCTTGAAGACCAACCAGCAATAGACTATTTTTTTCATTCCAAGGACATTTTGAAATCTCTTTTGTCACACTAAATGGTTCTTCACCCTCAGGCTGCGGATAATCATATTTAAAATAGTTAACCATCTCTTCAATTCTCACTGCATCCACTGGTGGCTTAGTACCAGTCGTCAAGAACCTTCTTACATTGCTATATGAAGCAGTGTCTACATCTATCGAGAAAGTTGATAATGGATTGTTTACAGTATCGAGGAACTTATTTTCATAAATTGTATTGTAATCTTCCGTATTAAACTCTTCTTGAAACTCCATTTCAATATTTGGCATTCCCTCTGCTTTGTCATAATACATGTTTAAAGACTGCTCACTATAACCGTTAATTGCATTAGGGGCACTGGCTATATCATTCGACATCTTAGCACATGCAGAAAAGAAAACCACTAGCATTACACAGGCAACAGTTAAAAGGCTTATTTGTCTAATTTTTCTATTCATATTTTATATACCTCCAAAAGTTTGATATATTTGTAAGACGAAGTATAAATGAAAAAGTTCCCTATTATATATTGACTGTATAGACTCAGCATGCAGATACGGATGATCTCACATTTTACAAGAAAAACAGCATACTGATTTTTCTTTCCAGTCACTAAAACAAAGTCATCTGCTCCTGCGAAATCTTATAAAACGCCGATTCCAAGCCTCCTTGGGCTTTTACCAATTTAGACTGTATTACGCTCATATTCATTCCTGTAAGCTGTCTATGTATGAGGCTGTAAACAACATCAAACTGCATGTAAATATCCACCTGCATATGCCCTGTCAGGCAAATCATCTGGGTATTTGTGCCCTTGGCCAATTCAAATATATAAGATAAAAGATATCCCGCATTTGCCTGCCCAAATGGATTGTCAATCCATATAACCTTACTAGAATCGGGCCATCCGGTCTTTTTACTCCTTAAGTATGAGATAATTGAAATAAACATGGCGAAAAATCCAGCAAGTTTTTCTCCTCCTGACCAGCTTATAACCACTTCCCAAGGAATATATCGGGATGCCCCCATAGCCTCAGGCTTAAATACCTTTATTGAATATTCATTGAGGTTTGTTATCGCATCCAACAGACTTACAGCAGACATAATTTTTGCTATCTCCCCATCAATCCTGGCAGGGTCATATTTACCCTCTGCTTTCATCTTTTCAATTTCATCGATGGAAACCTCTATATACCTAGTCATCAAAGCTTTGCCTTCTTCGGGATGAAGCTGTGGCATCTCAATCATTATAGTCTTTCTGGTTACTCCATCAATTTTTATTTTCGAGAAATTATCTACTCTCTTAAGCTCATCATACACTGCCTCTGCCTTGCTGTAGCACCGTTCCACTATCTCGAACTTATCTCTTAGTGATTCCTCCAGTTGGAACTGTGCCCCTTTTTTCATGTTTTCAACGCTGTCAATTATCTCTTTGAACAAATCCTTAACATATTTATAATTGTACCTATCATTATTCATTATTTTTTCAATTATCATCCTGATTGTGACATTCTCTGCCCAATCAGCATCGTGGTAGAGCTCATCGTAGCTTTCCTTTATTGTCGCTTCTATCTGCCCTAGACTTTTGGTCAAATCTCTGTAAAGGCCACGGTTTTCGTTGGCAATAACCGCTATTCTTTCTACAGGAAGTTGCAGCATATCCCACATGGAAACACTTTCACCGTTATAGACAAGACTGTCCATGTACTCTCTTGACTCGCTCCTAATTGTTATCTCGTTTTCATTAATGTAATCCTCAAGTTTGTCTCTATATCCCAAAAGTTTTCCTCTTCTTTTTTCAATCTCTTCAAGCCTTTTTGCGTTCTTCTGCCTCTTTCTATTGTAAGCCTCTATCTGAGCACTAAAAGTTGCCGCATCAACACTTTCCAAGGATTCAAATTCAAAAGGTCCCAAATTAAATCTTCTCTCAATATTCTTTTTTAGTTCCTTAGTTTCCCCTTCTAAAGTTTTTATCTGGCCGGAAATTGTTCTCTCATTTTCCTTTATCCTCACATCTTCATCTTTTAGCAGTATAAGTTTTTTTCTATCCTCTTCAAGTTCTTCATCGGTAAAAGATATTACCCTACCATCAAAATCATCCTCGCAAAAGCCTTTATTGTGTATTTCTTTTATCCTCCTATGCTCATCCTTCATACGACTCTCTATAAACTTTTGAATCTGCTCGGCCTGACTGTCAGCTATTTTTATCTCAAGCCCCTGAGCTCTTGAAAGAATTTCTTCCAAACTACCTTTTATATCCATTGCAGGCTTATCTGTATTAAGCTTTGCAGATATTTTGTCAAGCTTTTTCCTATTATCCTGATTTTCTCTTATACGTGCATCCATATTATTTCGGGTATCTTCAATTTTCTTTGACGTAAAATCAAGCTTCTCTGTAAGAATTCTCTTCTCTTCTTCAATTTTGGCTCTCATTAAGTCTTCTTCTCTGTACTGCTTTTCCTGCTCTTTTATCTTTCCTGTAAGTTCAATATACTCATTAAGATTATCTATATCTTTGTTTTTCTCAACTATAAGTTCATCTATATCACTGATAGCATTTTGATTTTCCCTTATCTTCTTTAAAAGCAACTCTCTCTTCTCTTGCAGTTCTTTCAGAGAAGCTTCGTTTACATCTATATCTTTATCAATCTTGTCTAGTTGACTTTGCATTTCCTTCAAACATCCTTGTGGATACAATTCCATGAATTCAGAACATCTTTCAATAAGCCCTGTTATCTTTTCCTGATCACTTTTGATTGCATCATAGTTGTCCTTCATTTTTGAAATTTTTTGATCCATACTGGTCAAATAATCCGCAAAAGCATTCGAATTTAACGCAAATGTATTATTATTCGCAAATACAACATAAGCTTCCATTGAGCCTAATTTGTCAATACCATGAGAATGTTTTCCCTCACCCGTTGGCGCAACAATACCAGCTTCTGAATCCACTATAAAGGTAACAGGATAGTTCTCCACCAATTCAAGTATTTGATTAGCCAAAGAAATATTGCCTGAATCTGCTTTAAGCTTCTCCAATTCAGCTTTTTCCAATACAATTGAATAGCACAAAAGTGGATTTCTGTGTAAAAACTCTTCTCTCAAATCCTCACGCTGGTTCTTTAGCCATAACGACCCAGGTATACACCTTATACCGCTGCTTTTCAAAAACTCATAAACCTTTTTAAGCTCTATATCGGGAATATAGTACTCGCAACCATCATAGAGTAACTTTCTCTTTTGAATTTCATGATACCTTCCTAGAACCTCGCTCAAGGAATTGTCCACTCTTGCCCTATGAGCTTTCAAAGACTTTGATGCACCTTTACTGTATACATCTCCATCAATTTCATACATGTTTATTTCCCTGTTTATCTTTAAAAAACGTGCTTCAAAAGCTTCTATTTCTTCTTTTTTAGTCTTACGGTTTTGCATTAATGCAGCGACAGCTTCCTTAATTCTCATCTCACTGATGGAAATATCCTCACTAGACTTATTCGCCTTTTCAATCTCGTCGTTCAAGCCTTTTTTCTTATCGGAAAGCCTGTCCCTTTCATTTATAAGGTTTTTAAGACCAGTAGCCGAGTCCACTAACAGTGTCATATCCTTCACAAAATAGCCCGTTATTTGGGATTGTTTGTCCTTGCTATCTTTAAGCCTTGTATTTATAGAAGACAATGTATCACGAATACTGTCCCTTTCACTATCTTTTTCCTTTAACTCTTTCTGGAGTACTTCATGTTCTTTTTTATATTCATCCAATTGTTTTTTTGACACTTCAACAAGCCTCAAAACTTTTTCGATTTCCTCACTTAGAATAAGTTTTGCGAAAAACAAACAGCTCTGGTACTCCCTATCTATCTCATCCTTTTTCTTTGAAACAGTCTCAAGCTGTGCTTTATATGTATTTATTTCTCTTCTGGCATTCAGCACTTCTTCAAAAAGAGAAGCCGATTCCATATATTTTATTCGCCTATCCTTTTCTTCAATTTCATATCTAATTTTCTCAATATTGTAAACTATATCTTCAAGCTTTTTATTTAATGATTGAAGCTCAATGACTTTACTTTGATAATCCAGGCTCTCCTTTTTATATAAAAGTTCCTCAATATTTGCAGCATAATCCCTGTCACTTGTTTTTAACGATTCCACTTCATTGTGAAGTTTATCGGTTGCAATGCAAATAAGGTTGCTAAGAGCCAGAATATCCCTACTTACTTTATTAATTTCTTCAACAGTAGTTCCATAGCCTTCAAGCTTAGAAAGAAGATTGGCAGCCTTATCGCAGAAAGCTTCATACATCTTTATATTATGCTGATACAGTGGAATGTTTTTTAAATTTTCAAGGTGCTTTTTTAAAGTTTCTGCAAGTATTCCCGAGGTTTCCCCCTCACCCTTTGGTATATTGGGAATTATCAACTTTTCTATTACGCTTCTTGACTTTCTGGCATTCTCAAAAAATTTGTCAATACCGCCTTCGGATTGGTTTATAGTCTTAATAGCATCAAATTCTTCTTTAAACAGATTAAAAGTGTGCAGCTTATCACGGTACTCCCTCTGACGGTCTCTAGAATATACATTTATATTCAAACGCATTTCGGAAGAAAGCCTTTTTAAGTAATTGTGATATTCGGAAAAGCCTATAATCTGCTTATCTCTTGTTACCACTTCCATTCCCTTTATATCTGAATCATGTGGTAATGTGTAGGTATGGGTGTAAGTAAAAAATCTTAACCCCTCGGCATTTTTTGAGACACATATCCCTGTGAGAAGGTAGTCAGATCTTGTACCGTCCAATCCCCATTCGATCATAATGTGTGTAGGAGAAGAATTAACCTTGAAATAATCGGAAAAATTTCTGCTTCCCATATTTGTATTTGGAAGTACTGACTGAAGTGCCAGTTGAAGTATAACACTCTTACCTCCGCCATTTTCAAGGTTTATAAGGGCATTCTTGCCATCAAATTCATAAAGCTCGTTTGCAATATACTTTTTGTCATCATCGTATCTGAAATTCACAATTCTGAATCTATTTATCCGCGGCATAAAACCATATCCTTTCAAATTTCATAACTATAATCACCTTATATATTTTCAAGGAAGGAAAGAATCTCCTTTTTTCTTGTGCTTTCCGGGTAGTAGCCTATTATAAGCGTATCAAACTTTTCCGTTGTGTATATTTCACTGTCATTATCCACATTAACAAGCCCCTGTTCCTGTAAAAACTTTAACGTCCTATATATAAAACTTATCCTCGTACCTTTTGACTGACCAAAGCTCTTTATTTTTTCATCATAGGTGGGAAGGTCAAGCCAGAGTTTTGCCACACTTGCAAAATTGAAATTTAATGCTTCATCTGTCTCTTCACTGTTTTCGATAGAATTGTAAGATTCAAGCTTTCCTGTAATAAAGCCTTCTAGTTCCTCAACCTTAAGAATCGATCGGATTTTGTTGTTGTAGTTTTCTCCGTTAAAGAACTTTATTATTATCGAAAGTATTACTATATAACAAGCATACAACTCCGTATTGTTTGAAAGGCCCATTTTGTCTCTGAGATTTTCATTGGTAAATCCAAAAAATCGATTATCGGTTCTTGGCGTGAAATACATTGTATCTCCTGACCTCAATATCATTATCCCTGACTCTTCCTCAAAAATTCTTATAATATAGGATATTTCAGGGTCATCAAAGCCCTCAAAATCTTCCGGATTGTCCTTCTTTGTAACTTTTGACTTTTCAATCAGCTTCATATATAAGGCAAAAGCCTTTCTTACCGAGTCCGGCGACAGGTTTTCCATCACTTTACCCCCTTAATTACAAAATCGGTAATTTCATTTCCGTTTTCAAAGTGAATCTTTTTTCCTGTTGACAGTAAAATCAGTGATTTCAATGCTTTTAATTCAGGTTTTACAGCAAATACTCTATCAAACAGGTAATAGATATTTATGTTGTAGTTTGAAGTATCCCTAACCATCTTGCTTAAAACCTCTTCTAGATCCTTAAAATCAATCAGCTTATGCTGATGTAAAATCACAACCATACTATAAAAGTCAAAATCATAGGAAGTAGATTTATATAATTGCTCATCTAACCTTTTTAAGGCACAACTTAAATAGGAATCTCCTGCATAGTATGCTTCAAGCAATATAGCCTCAAGATATGCTATAACCTTTAGATCTCTTTTCTCCCTAGTCTCACGCTCTTCCTTTTCTTTCATTTCCACCTGCATTTCAATATCTATTTTTTCCCTTTCTTCTTCCGTCTCACTCTTTACCCTTTGGGGTTCGAATGCTTTGAAGGGATTAAAAACCTTATTTCGTGCAGTATTTACAAAAAGCGGTGCTAGGATATCCTGCAAAGGTTCATAATTCTTGTTTTTTGAAATAAGAACATCAAAAATACTCTTCTCAAAGTCAATAAACTCACTGACACCCTGGCGAAGCCTCAATTCCAATGTTTTTAAGTATTCACCCACAATATCCAACTTATCATTAAAAAGCCTATCATGCTCAGAAGTTGCTATATTCAGCTTCTCTGTCAGTGTTTTGATCTGTTCAAGGTTCTTAAGCTCTTTTTGTTCTAAATCGTTATAGCTTATTTTTTCAATATTTTCTCTCTGTTCTTTAAGTATTCTCTTTATATTGTGAAACTCACGCCTCTCCGATTCGAACTGCTCCTTTATCCTGATAAAGAGTATCTTCAGTTCTTCGAAGTCAATACCCAAAACGTTTTGTCTTATATTTAACAGAAGGTTTTCGAGTCTTTCACGAAGCTGCCTTACCTGAAGGTTAAGTTCATTTACTGTTTGCAACGCTCCGGAAAAAACACCTTTTTCAATCTGCTGTTTTAGGTACATCTGAGTTATATTTATTCTAAATTCCGAGTAAATCTCCCTCGTTTTAAACAAAAGTTCCATTCCCTGATCGGTTAGCTTGTAACGAGCAGACTTTTTTATTTCGTAATAGGAGGTATCAATTAGCTTAATCGGAATAGATTCATCCCTGCTATTTTCAATGTTTCTATATTTAAACTCCAAGACTTCCCCACCGCTTCCGGAGATGGAATCTCTTATATAAAAGGCCATTTCACGTGACTCTTCCTGTGTCATATTTATATCATAGGAACGTTTAAGAATAGTTTGAAGAAAGCCAGCAATATCCTCAATACTACACTCTTCTCTACCAATCAACATGTTCTCCAATATAAATAACAGTACAGAAAATCCAATCGATACCATGTCAACATCATTATATTTTTGAAATCCGGACAGCTTCCGTGAGAGGTGAATAAAAGGCGCCAAACTTTGCATTCTTCCCCTAAAATCCTTAAGGCAGTCCGAGACAGCACCCTCATATATTATTCTTTCTTCCAAAATTCACCGCCTCCTGTGGAATATATCTGTCATTATACAATATTTCCGTTATTTTTGTCTTGCTTTCCTCATCAAAGTACATAAGAAACAATTCAAGGTATATATCTGATTGATTTGTTCTTAACTTAGGTGGATTTTTTGCATCCGCAAGCAGTTGTTTGTATAGGTTTACATGAGGCACAATCAAATGCTTACCATACTTTGATGCCATAGAATTGAATATTCCTATCCCTTCAAAATCAAGGTCACCGAAATAATATACCCTTTCAATGGGCATTCCCGTCGCCACCTCATTTATGAAGCTGTAACTGTTTACTATTTTCTTACCCTCTCCGTAAATGAGCATATCTATATTTACACCGTATAAATCCTTATCAGGCCTTCTTTCAAGGTACTTAAGAACGGAATAAAAAGTGTCCTTGTTTTCAATAATAAGTATATTCAGCCTATCCTGAGGTTGAAAAAGTATATAGAAAAAAGCCTCCAGCGTCTTGTAGCAATTTAAATCCTTCAAGGAAAGTCCAAGGCGTTTAAGCAAAACCCTGCCTCTTGATTCTAAAAACTTCTCGTTATTGAATACTTCAAAAGATCTCTCATTCATTGTACACCGAAATTTCAAGGATTTACTTTCAAAATCTTCAAGAAGATACTGTGACAGCATAAGCACATAATCTCTGTCTTCTCTATATACATCAGGATTCTTATAGTAATAGCTCTTATCGAGCTTAGGATGCAAAGACTGAAGTTCATGCAAAAGCCAGTCTTCTAGCTGTTTTTTGTCTTTATGTAAAATTTTGTATTTATTATATAGAGAAGGATTTCTTCCATTAGTCCCCGATACCTTCACAGGTACCAAAAGGCCCTTTTCACAGAACTGCTTAATAACTTCGGTAAAAGTTCTGTAACCGCCTTTTATTTCAAAATCCTCTCCCCCAAGTTTTCTTTCTACATTTGAAAGGATATCTGCAATTTCAAAAACCTTTTTAGATTGACTTTCAATAATCTTTAAAATGCTATTTTCCATTTTGTCACCTTTAGTAAATATAATTCAGTTTTAGCCATTACATTATACCATATTAATAGATAAGCAATCCCCCCAATTGAATGGGAATACGAAGAACAGCACATCTATCCTCTTGATAAAAGTTAACTGCTATCCTGCAGAATACATCTACTACTCCGCTATAAGAATATACCATACTTAACCTCCGAAAAATGACTTTGGCTTTCCCCCTACATAAGAGCAGGAAAGCCAATAAATCAAATAACTTATTTCTATATTAATAGAAAAGGGTTAGTCAAAACATATCACATCTGTTCAAACATAGTTTTCGTATAATCTTTAATATCATTTGGGTTAATCATATTATACTTCTCTTTGACTGCACTAAAGTAATCTCCAATTTGTTTCTTCAGAATGGTTCTGTCAGATGCTACTGTCTCGGGCAGTTCTCCTCTGGCTGCCAGCCATGGGGCCTCTGAGTGAGTAAACTTTTCAAGTACCTTTCCACTATAACAACATACGTTTTTAATCACGCTATCCAAAATTGCTTTCTCGGACGATGAAAATACCGTATCATCAAATTCATCATTCCCTTCAATTGGGTCAAATCGATAATCACGATACCTAAAATATATATCCCGATAGACAGGACCATGCACCCAGGCTTCACACTCCTCAGAAAAGAGGAATGTTTTATAAAAAGCATAATAAAATCCCTGAATATAATACAATGCTTTCTGTAATGCTAATGGTGTTATGTCTTCACATTGACTCAGCAAATACTCAATTACCAAATCTATCTTTGTCTTTGTACTCTCAGTTCTTCCAAGAAGTTCACTCACTGCTCTTTTGCTTTTCTCATAAGATGCGATAGTCTTTAGATTACACTTATTGTTTTCTAATATTTCTGCATAATAGGTTGGATCATCATAAAGCTTTTGCAGAATTTCTGAATACTGCTTTGTTGGCATATCTCCATCGCAATAGCGAGAAAATGTTTGTTCTCCCCAACCAAGCAAAAGGGAAAGTGGTCGTTTTCCAATTGCATATTTTTCTGGTATTGTTAAAATTACCTCAAGTGATACGATATTATTCTTTTCTCGATATGCATTATATAGTGCCTTCAAATTAAAGTCACTTACCTCTGCAACATAAATTTCAGAGCCGCAATCTACACAATGTGCTTCTTTCCCAACATAAGAATACTTTTCGCCTTTAATAGTGCCTTCCATTTTCTTTTCATTAATAGTAAAAGCAACATCATTTCTACATTCTTCGCAAAATACTTTTCTTTCACTCATAACAATGCCTCCTTTCAATTCCAGACTTACCTAAATAGGTAATCAACCGGCTTGTTTAATTTATGAAAAGATATTACAACAGTACGACTTCCGTTTGACATATCTATAACGTTAAATTTAGTGTAAACATCTAGTGTTTCTTCTTCTCCTTCAGCATTAAATAATTGAACCTGGGGCACAAATACATAAAGAACTTCATATTCAAAACCAATTTTCGTATTCTGCAATGTATGACAAAAGTCTTCTGTTCTGAGCTGTAATAATATTGATTTCTGTTTGTCACTCCGAATATTATATTCATTGATAAAATCTACGTTTTCCTGTCTGTTTTCGTTTAGTGCAATCGTATATTTGTTATTTACCACACAATCTTTAATTTTATCAAGAATAGCTTCTATCTGCTCTCTTGTGTAGTTCTGGTTATAGTACGGATTCATTGCATCACCTCTTTATAATACAATGATACTTTATTATATGCCATAAGTCAATATTTATGCATCAATTAGTGCGTTTTTATTCGAAAAATTCTTATAACAAATGCATCCTACCAATCAAGGACGGATGCATGTTGTGCTTAGCAAGCATCTCTTCTCTTGTTGCATCAGAGGAAAAATCCAAATCAATATATACTGATAACCTGGGGAGATTGAATATGGGTAAGTTAATAGCTGTTCCTCCTTTTAAGACAAGCATTTCTTCCATCCCCGGGTGGGAGTTTATATACTCAAGAATAATAGTAAGCCTATGCACCTTTTCTAGAATATCCATTTGAAATGCTGTTTTCTCTGAAAAAGCAGTATAAAACTTTTTTAGCTGTTGATTTATTTTTATATTGACATAAAGACAATTGCTTCTTAATTGTTCAATTAGTCTTCCTAATGTGCCTGTTATATTCAACCCCAAACTGAATTACCATATCTTTAAAGTATCCAAATACTTTATTGTATTTTTAAAGTTAGATTAATTGCGGACACAATATCGAATCCATAAGTTGTCAATAACTTAGTAAAGTATTTTGGTGCTATGGACCGGGGGTCTGATACGAACTGCTCACATATCTCCAGAGCCTTGTCCTTAGTTATATCCTGCTCAACTTTTGGTACATTTAAATTCACTATCTCTGTTTGTCTTATTTTCTCAATAATCTGTCCATATTCTGCAATACGTATAGCGTACATTTCCTTAACTTCTTCATCCTCAGTATTATTCATTATATCTGTCATAGCTATTATAGTTAAATCAAGCAGTATGAGAATACTCTTGCACTCTTCGATGTCTAAAGTAGGGGAACGGAAATCTTTTGTCAAAATAACTCACTCCTTCATTTCTGACTTTTAGTTTCTTTCTTTTCTATTTCGTTAAGTTCCTTAACGTCATTCTCGATTAATATCATTCCTTTTGTTATGACAAGTTATATATATATTATATATGATAAAAAGAGACTCTTTGAAATTGGTATTCCTGTAAATATCGTGTCTAAGTTACTAGGGCACTCTAAAACATCATTTACCACCGACATTTACATCAGCGTTATGCCATCATTTAAAAGTAACGCTGTAAAAGTATTGGATTCACTGTATTCTGGGCTGATTGAAAAAATAAACCAATTGTAAACCAGTTAGCATGATTTTAGGCGGTTTTATACACTAAATACTGGTAAACAGGAGAGGTAAGTAATATGCTTAAAAAAGCAACAAAAACCCTTGAAGCTGGCTCTACCAAGCGTTTCAAGGGTCTTACATAGTGGAGCCCTCAATCGGAATCGAACCGATGACCTCATCCTTACCATGGATGCGTTCAGTTTTTGATTCAAGTCGCAGAATGCTTTATATTACTATATTTGAAGATTTGCAATGTTCGTGATTTTATTAAAAGTAAACCATTTGTAAACCATTTCACTTTTTCGGATGCTCAAAGGCTGTGTCCAGCAGCATCGAGTTACGGCAATTCACAAGAGAATTTTATTCCATCCATTAGCAACTATTCTTCCCAATGTCCTACTACATTTCACATCAAAACTATCGCTAGACTTGTGGTCCAGTATATTATTTATATCGTTATAAACTCACTTAGGAATTTAAACTCAGTGCTGTTGTCCGAGATAATTATCGGTATGTCTTTTGCCTTACTAAGTGCTGCACATTCAGCTTCTCCCCTACCAACCAAATCACCAATCTCATTTAGTGTTAGTTTCTTAACCTGCTTCTGGGTTAAATCCATATCGTTATCTGCCACTATCACAAATATACTGCTCGGATTCTTAATAATTTCTTCTATATCATAAAACAATGGGCCGGCTTTTTTCTTAAGCTCCTTCATAAATACGTATTCTGGTAAATATACCACCTCAAAAAGCTGTTCAAGCAGACTAAGGTGTCCGGCTTTAGTTAAATGAATGAGTATATCAGTATCAGAAATGGCCGCAACATATTTTCTCTTCTGCATCTAGTATTCCTCATTCCTCACATATCCATAGTCTTCAGGAGTTTTCCCTATAAACTCAAGCATTTCTTCAAACTTTCCGTAAGAAATTTTACTTTCTTCAAAGTTCCTTCTAATAACTTCAATATATTCTGTAGAAATACTCCTGACCCCAGAAGGCTTAATAAGCTCCGTTGTATAACCTTCTAGCTGCGTTATCTTGTCCAATTCCTCGACTCTTTCCAAGGACTGAAAATCTAGAAGAGGTTCATATAGTTTTTCATCACATAACCTAAGTTGAATTAATTGCTTTAACATAGCTTTATAGCTAACTTTAAAATAATTATGCATTCTAACTATATGTTTGGCCTCAATCTGATCGGGCTTAAGGTCAACTTGTTTATAAAACACCTCTTTGATCCCTTCCTCAGGCATTAAAAATTCAGCAGCAAATATGTTTGCTTCATCTTCAATATCCTGGTTGTCACCAAAAAGAATTTTTTCGTTCCTTAAGATATCGGCATTATACGTTATATGATATAGTTCATGGGCACCTGAGAATCTTTCGTGCCCTAATGTATATGATGAATTTAGAAAAACTATAAAATTACCTTCAAAATACGTTGAGAATCCTGAAAGCTTATTTGTCTTAATAGGCCTTCTAATTAATATAGCTATATTGTCAAGTATAGAAAAAATATCGATGAGACCCTTTTTGGTCCATTTGTAGCGGGTCTCATCTGCTTTACCTTTAATATCTAATCTCAATTTTTCATCTACCAGCTTAAACTTGGAAGCCATAGCTTCTACCTCCGAAGTAAATTATTTCCTTACCTTTATTTTCCCCTCATGTATTGCTTTCTGCCTAATAAAACTCTTCAGAAAAAACTGAATTTCATCAAGCTCCTCAAGACTTTCCTCATCACTTTCATCAAATCTACCAGATCTACGGAACAACATAACAAGGTCCTGCTCTTCCTCTTCTTCAAGGAATTTTTGAGGATCAAATCCTAGTACATCAGCTATTTTCTTAATCTCAATAGCCGAAACGATTCTGCTTCCGTTTTCGATTTTACTCAAGGTTTCTCTACTAATTTCAATCCCTACTTCTTGGAGCATATCACAAAGCAGCTTTTGACTTATTTTCTTTTCTTCCCTTGCATTTTTAATTCTTTCACCAACTACTCCTGCAGTAAGCATAATCATCACCCCAAACAATATTGTTACCTTTTATTACATTATAACAAATTTCGCGTACACATTCAATAGTATGTGTAATAATTTATTACATTAGTCATAATTCAATAATGTTTGAAGTCCTGTTTATTAAATATCACAAATACTTAATTGGTCTGGCTATTCATAAGAAGTATAAATTTAAAAATCATCTTCAAAGTTCCCATCTCCAATATTTTGTAACTGAATAATTCTTACACCAATCTCCGGTCTAATCACTAGACTTTAAGAAACTCTATGTTCAATTTTATTGTAAATTATGTTAGAATTACTGTAGGTAATAGACTCTATACAAGTAAAATTAAGTATGAATTGGTAGGTGCGAAAAACTAATCCACAGTATCTTAAAACTGCATAGCTTAACCTCAAGAAAAGTTAAAGAAAAGCTATGAATATATAATACGAGGTGCGGGTTAGAAGACCATGGAGTGATTCCTCTGGAGAAAGGGCATGATGTGTGCCGCACCACACCGTATCGCCGGGCAGATAAGCTGACACTCACGGATCTTTCTGATGAGTCCGGCTCGAACAGCATCAGCCATGCCGACGTTAGTGCGAAATTTCAGTTTTTTGGAGGGTTTATGATTAAGTTTATATACGATGATGTGGGGATTATTTTTGAGTATAGCCCTGTTTATGGAGTTGACTGGATAGAGAGGAAATTTGATGAAGATGACAATATTGTTGTAAGCAAAGCTTTTTACTTCAGTAGGAAGGATCTTGTTGAATATGAGGATGAAGATGGCTATGAGGAGACTGTGCACTTTAGATTTGCAGAATTAGAAGGTGATTATTATAGGATTGATGGCTCTATTTTAGGTATAGACTACAATGTATATTTCTATAAAGATATTAAGGTTGAAAGAAAGTTTTTTGTGGCACATAGGAATATATCAATTTTCAGAAGAGTATCAAATCTAGTGAAAAAAGATGTGCTAATAGGTGGAGAAAGTGGTAATTTCAATATTGACGTGTTGAAGGAATTAGTAAATCAGTTCCCCAATTCATATGAGATGGATAGATATGTAGAGGCTAGAATTGACCGGATATTAAGTGAATATATCGAATATGAAGATAGTCCAAGGTATGCATACGATTCGTACATGAATAAGAAAGCAATTATAAGGAATAAGGATACTATAGAATTAAGAATATACAGTAATGAATTAGAGAAGTTTGAGTTTTTATTATCTAAACTGAAGAGAATGCTCGATGATGAAGTTTCATATATTGAGAAGGACTGGCAGAGAGAAATATTAGATGTAATATTGCTGTTATACCCTAAATATCTGAAAGTATTTGAGGAAGTACCCTTTTTAGATGTATATAGCGGTAAGACTCGAAGATTAGATTTTCTCCTAGTTGATGCAAGTGGATTTATTGATGTGATAGAAATAAAAAAACCAAATGATATATCCCTCTTATCTAAGGGACTCTATAGAGAAAATTATGTACCTCTTAGGGAGTTGTCTGGGACTATCATGCAACTAGAGAAATATATTTTCTATTTGAATAAGTGGGGAATTAAAGGTGAAAAAACGTTAACTAATAGGTTCTCAAGTGAAATTCCGGACAATATTAGCATTAGAATTGTTAATCCATCCGGTATAATCATTATGGGCAGAAGCAATGGTCTTAATAAAGATGAACTGTCAGACTTTGAAGTCATTAAGAGGAAGTATAAGAATATAGTAGAGATTATGACTTATGATGACCTAATTTTCAGACTTGAAAACATAATAAATAAGTGGAAGGCTTCCACATGAGACTTCGCCTACCGTCTCGCCATTTGCGGCGTCGAAGAATCGGACTTACAGAGCCATTCTACGTAAGCGGTGCTTGCACCCGATTCTTTGATGAGAGCAGGATGACCTCATGCTCCTAGTCCAAAGAACGTTCTCCATGCTTTGCCCTTTACGCAAATGGACTTATTAGCTGTAGCCGGACACCCGTGATTCAGAGGCCCCTAAAACTAATTCTTTTCCTTATATTTTGTATAAAAATTATATCATAAAGCTAACCCAACCGATAGCGAATTTATAGGTTCACCTGTCCTTAGAGAAATCAATCATCTATTCATAATTAAGTAAAGTCTAGGCTATTTATACTTATAATATAGACCTTCCCTTTTTTAAGATATTTGATTATATAACCAGACAGGCAGCAAAAGTTTCTTATGCTACCTATCATCTTCTACATTACGTTAAGCGAAAGAATTGTTAATTGAAGGAATTTCTGTTTATGTGTCGAATATTCTCACAACAGGTATAATTATACACAAACCAATACTGTGAGAGGGCTTAAAAAATGAAGATCAGTAAAATAAGTATTTGCAACTTTAGAAACCTTGATAATATTGATGTAAGATTTCATCCTATTAATAATTTCATTGTAGGTGAGAATAATCTTGGAAAGTCTAATTTTCTTGACCTTTTAAACATACTTTTTAATTATACAAGTTTTCGAGAAACTGACTTTCACGATATAAACAGTTCAATAGAGGTGAATTTTACGCTTTCTCTATCTGAAATAGAAAAAGGTCTTTTTGACGATTTATTTGATCCAACAAGTTGCGATTGCATCAATGTCATTGCATCTCAAGATACACCTGATGATAACATAATCTTCAAACATTTAGAAACAAACACAATAATACCTAGCAGTCTAATCAAGTGTGTAAACTACATAAATTACAACTCACTTAGAACACCAAACAACGAGTTAAATTTCGACAAGAATAAAGGTGCTGGAAAATTCTTAGTTCATCTAGTTTCAAAATACCTTGAAATTGAAGAAATCGAAGACCTTGACTTTATAAATCCAGATAAACTTAAAGAGTTACTCGTCTATATAAACGGAAATCTTAAAAAGATAAAAGCATTTGAAGATTTTTCAATAGATGCTGGGCTAGATAATGATTCAAAAAACATTCTATCAAAAGTAATCACACTTTCAGATTCAAATAATTTTTCATTACAAAATGTAGGTTGTGGTATTCAATTTCTTTCACTTATTACTCTCACAATCCTTGAGAGAATTCTGAATATGAATAAAACAAGACTGGCAAAAGCAATAATGCAGGATGATGATAAAAACAACTGCATGCCAATCATACTTGGATTGGACGAGCCAGAAGTTCATCTTCACCCATATATGCAAAGATCACTAGTAAAATATTTAATAAAAATTGTTGAGAATAAAGATGAAAAGTTTAGTGAGTTGTTAAGTGATATCTTCGATATAGACACATTAATGGGACAAGTTGTTATTTCTACCCATTCACCTAATATAATGCTGAATGATTATAAGCAAATTATCAGGTTTTTTAAAGACTGTAATAATGGTTTAGTAGTAAAAAGCGGAATAGATATTGATTTACAAGACAGAATTGAGAAACATCTTCTAGCTCAATTCCCCCATATCAAAGAAGCTTTCTTTGCTAAATGTGCCGTTGTAGTTGAAGGTGAATCTGAGTTAAGTTGTATTCCGATATTTGGAGAAAAGGTTAAAATTGATTTTGATGAATATGGACTCAGCATAATAAGAGCTTCAGGTGCTGACTCAATAATTCCAATAATGAATTTGTTAGAATACTTTGGTGTTCAAAGTGTTGGCATAATGGACAAAGATAAATACAAATCTTCATATAGATCTAATACAAATCTTTACCATACAGACGGGAAAGATTTTGAGGAGGACATTGTAGATTCACTAATCTCAAACAATAAGATTATAACTTTAAAGAAAATAGTTTGCGATTATGATAGCAAAGGCCTTGAAAGACAACTACAGAAGGATCCCTTAAATAAGTATATTGAAACATATAACCTTCCAATATCTAGAGTAACAACGGCATATAAATTTTCTGATATTGCTGACTCAGACACTAATATGATTAAACTTCTCTATTTAACCTGGCTAAATATCAATAAAAACTGTGTTTTAGGAAGAGTTATCGGTAAATCAATCTTAAGCAAGTATATTCCTACAGTATATACAGATGCAATAAAAAGAGCGAAGGAGCTTTCGAATAATGTCGGATGAAAAATTAACACAAAAAATAGAAGACAAAATAAAAGAGCTTCATAACGGTGATGAGAAGCAACTCGAAGTAATTTTTTCGAGTGACCAGAAATTACTAGTTGAAGCTCCAGCAGGATATGGTAAAACTAAAACAATGATAAGTAAAATTGCTTATATTCTATCTTGCAATCAACTACCCAATCCTAAAAAAATTCTAGCATTAACTTTTAGTGTAAATGCAGCATATAAAATAAAAAAGGACATCGCTGAACAATTACCAGCATTGATAACTCTTAAAAACTTTTATCCTATTAAGGTTAATGAGAAAGTATATATTTCAAATTATCATGGATTTTCAAGACGTATGTTAAAACTTTATGGCTATTTAATTCATGATAATTTAAGAAATATAGATTTTCTAAATTCAGTTGATGATAGTTATACGGAGGCTTTATATAAATTAAATATTGGATTAAGTGAAGATGAGGTTGAAATAATTTCAAACTTTAGCCTGGCTGTAAAAAATATTAATGCAGAGTACATAAAATCAAATTGGGATTATTACATAGAAAAAATAACATCAAAGTTTTTGCCTAACAACATAATACCATACAATGCAATATTGATTTTGGCCATACAACTTTTAAATATTTATGAAGATATTAAAAGCTTTTACCAGAACTATTTCCCAATAATTATTGTTGATGAATTTCAAGATACAAACATTTTAAGTTGGAAACTTTTAAAACTTATGATTTCTGATAAATCAAAAGTAATATTTATGGGGGACTCTTTACAAAGAATTTATGGCTTTATTGGAGCAATACCCAATCTAATGTCTAAAGTAGAAAAAAACATGGGTATGAATAGAATTGAGTTAACACAAAATCACAGGTTTAAGGATAACCCTCAGATGCTACTTTTAGAAAAAAATATAAGATTAAACGCAAAAAACATAGTAAATCCTGCTATTAAAAAGAATACTAAAATACCTTTCGTTGTAAAAAACACCCAGGAAGATGAAGTTAATTGGATTTGCAGTAAAATTAAAGAATTGCTTAGCCACGATATAAATTCAAAGATTGCTGTATTAGTTAAACAAAGAAGCAAAAATGTAGATATGCTAATTTCGGAATTGCAAGCCCAAGAAATTAATTATTTTTATGGGTTATTTAAAGACGATGATCCAGATTACATAAATTTTCATAGAATATGTTCACGCGAGCTGAGCGAACATCTTAAAAGTGATATTGGTAAAAGAATTTCAAAATCTACTTTAGACAAATTATACTTAAAAATTAATGAACAGTTTAAAAGTAAGCAATCTGCAACAATTGAATCGTTATTAGTTCTTTTGAAGGTGTTTCTAGACAAAATAGTAGACGAGTATTCCTTCTTGAGCGTTGAGGACAAGATAGTTTTTATGAAAGATACCTTTGAAAATAATGTGTTAAAGCTGCATATGGAAAATATAAGTAAGAATGTAATTCTATCAACAATACATGGAGCTAAAGGATTAGAATGGTCCTATGTTATCATGCCAGATATGGAGCAGTATGTATTTCCTAACTATAGCTTATGTGGTTCTTGCAGTTTCAACATAAGAAAAATACAAGGTATAAGTTGTATTCTGACAAACCCATCAAAACTAAAAGAAAAACTCTTAGATGAATTAAGTGTTTTTTATGTTGGAGTAACAAGAGCTAGAAAGCAAGTATTCTTCTCAGCAAGCACAGAAAGAATTGATTACAATGGTAATACCAAGACAACATATATTAGTTGTATGTTAAATAGACCTGGCATTGAATTTATCGCATAAAAGGATGGCTGACAATGAAAATAGTATTAAAATCCATATTTGAATGGTTAACAGATGGATATACTATATTACTTTTTGAGCTTCATGTATAAACTAATAAGTATTAATTCTGAATAATTACAGATACAAAGAAATTCTTCAAGCTCTTGAAATTAGAGTCCCCATCCAGAATTGATACTTAAGACCTCATCCATACCATGTTCTAATTCAAATTTACATCAAGCCCATCAAACACTTGATATTGAAGAGCTCCGTTGGTTGTTAATTGAAAAAATCAGCTACGTACGCACATGTAGCTTAATAGCAATTGTTAAATTGTTCTAATATGTATTCTTTCCTATTAACAAATTTGAATAGTCATACAAATTATCATAATGCAAGATATTAATGTTCTCTGATTGTCTAATTTCTCTTCTTATTCTATGTGTCAATTCGGCAAAATCACTTCTTCTTCCTGCAACTATTACATAATGAAAGCGTGAAGAGTCTAACGTATAAAACTCTTCTGGTAGCTGAATATTAGGATTTTTATATTTCTTGAATGTCGTATTGAATGAAGAATAATTTGACTCTAGCCACCGTCTCCATTCTTTTAGTTGAGAGATCCCGTCCCTAATTTCATGCCCTAAATCACCATTTTTCATTGTTATATTCCCTCTAGGATGTTCTAATTCAACAAAAACAAACTCATATCCCCCTGAACTTCTCCCGCATAATAAATAGTCTGCTACGTAACAGTTACTTAACTGAAATTCGGGAAATAGGAATGCTCCATTATGTCCTGTGTTCAAATGACAGCCTCTTACAATCGAGCCAATTACGTGATAACCTCGTTCAGCTTTGATAAAATTTATGATATCCCGTTCAGTTGAATCAGCATCATCTATAAGTTTCAAGTACCTTTCATTAATGTTTGATAGTTTCTCATTGTCTTTCAAGTCTATAAAGTCCAAATAATTGTTTGGAAACAATGTCTTGAACATTCTGGCAGCTTTAGGGTACTTACTAGGAGTGTTTACTCTACCAAAGCCACTAGACCTATCAGCACCAAAATCTCTACCAGTTATATTTCTGTACTGAATCAGTTCATCTTCTGTTAATCCTAAATTGTAATCTCTTTCGTATAGCAAAACATCACACCCTCATTAATAAATACTTAAAATTAGTACCTTTATAATGTCAAACCCAAACCATTCTTCTTTAACCATTCCTGAGCTTTCTTATAGTTAGGCATATACATTCCAACCATAGCCCAGTAATCTTTTGAGTGGTTCAAATACCTCAAATGGCATACCTCATGTATCACCACATAATCAATAACCCACGGTGGAGACATTATCAGCTTCCAATTAAAGTTCAAATTACCTTTCTTAGAACAACTTCCCCAACGGGTCTTTTGCTCCTTAATCCTAAGCGTATTATAACTAAGTCCGATTATTTTACAGTAATAATCAAGCCTGTCTTTAATACACTCGTAGGCAGTCATCATGTACCATTTTCTAAAAGCACCCTCAATTAAAGTTTTCCTATCAGAAGCACTAACATTTTCATTTATAAATATCTCAAATCTCTTACCGTTAAAATTAATACCAGTGGTTTGTTCTCCGTGCGAAAAAATCCTTATATTATATTTCTTTCCCCTATAAAGAACCCTTTCTCCACTTTCCCAATCCCTACTATATTCCTCAACCTTCATTGACTGAAAATCAATGTAATGCTTATAAATCCAATTACTTTTAGTTCTCAACAGCTTTTCTACTTCATCTATATTTGTACTTGTGGGTTTAACAACCTTCAATCCGTTAATATCTATAACCAATTTTATACACTTAATCTTAGTGCTGTCAGAAATGGTATAAGGTATAGTTAAGTTTCCAATATCTAAACATAATTCTTTATCACTACTCATTTAAGGTCATCCTTTATAATAATTAACTTTTGCATACTCAATAGCCTTATTAACAAAGCCTTCTCTGTCCTTGACAACACCTATCGTCTTGCGTTTAATCTCTTTTTTTAGTTCCCTTATGGCATCTTCTTTCTTTTGCCATTCATAACAAGCGTTAGGGCTATTTTCAAATAGTTCGTCAATCTCCATAGCTTTTTCTTTTAAATCATCATTACTTAAAACTTCAAAATCTGCATTTTCTTCAAGCAAGTGCAGGAAAGAATTTGCATTTCTATTTAATCCGTTCTTTTCAAGAAGTTCTTCTTCCTCGTTTATCTGCCTTGCCAACTCATCAAGCTTTTTAATAACCTCGGCAGTTTCAATCCTTTTTTCGTCATAGTCCTTTATTAGCTGTTCCAAGTATTCACTAAACCGCTTGAATACAATAGGATTCTTTTCAACCTTTAACCGCAATATTCTTTTAAGGCTTGTACTTTTCTTTAATGCGTTCTGCTCAGGTGTTATAGTACTATCAAGTTTAAAGAAATCAGGGTCTGAAAGGTCTTTTAATTCAACTAATTTCTTTAATCCTGTTGCCTTCAAGTGTTCATCTATAATTTCTTTTACTTTTGCTCCATATTCCCTATAATCAACGCTTTCATCCAATGGTTCATACTTTAGTTTACCCTGCGAATATACTACCGCAAGCCATTTTAAATCATCCTTGTACTGTAATACCGATGGGTCAGGTGATAGGCTATTATAGAGGTTTGAAAATCTTTTAAGCCTTGCTTTAAACATATACCAGATATCAAGGCTATTTAGCTTTTCAACTGCCTGTGTTATTTCGTCCAAAGGTTTTTCAGTATTTCTTTTTATGCCCTTGAACATTTCCATTACTTCTCTATGAGAACCTTTTAATTTATCCCTAAGTTCGTCTAAGTCCCTCATTGCATTTACCACATCTTCGCTCCTGTAAGAAGATAAGGCAGCCGTCAAATGGTCTGAAATGCCGAAATAATCCATGATAAGTCCGTTTACTTTATTGCTGTAAACTCTGTTGGTTCTTGCAATAGCTTGCAGAAGGTTGTGTTCCTTCAATGGGCTATCAAGGTACATTACTTGTTCAACAGGAGCATCAAAGCCTGTCAGAAGTTTATCGCATACAATAATTATCTTTGTTTTTCCGTCTTTATCCTTAAAGTCGTCCTTTATTTTCTTTTCTTCATCTTCATTGGCATAGAAGGTAACAAAATCGCCATCATCATGCTGGCTCTTTGAATAAACGCAACGAACCTCATCTTTTTCGAAGTATTTATCAAGTTCTTTTTTATAAAGAATAATTGCTTCTCTGTCTATCGCCACTACCTGAGCTTTAAAGCCTTCAGGTGCAACATTGTTTTTAAAGTGAGCCCAAATATCATAAGCAATTAATTCAATCCTGCTCTTATTTTTTATAATATTTTTGATTCTGCTTTCACGCTTTTTGAGTTCTTCACGCTGTTCGTCCGTAAGTTCTCTAAAGCTTTCTTCAAATAATATATCAAGCTTTTGATCAGTCAAGTTCCAGACGGTGGTTTTATTTGAATAATAAATCGGTACGGTAACATTATCGCTAATTGCATCATCAATCCCATATTTATCAAGGTATCCTTCATTTGGCATACCGAAATTTTCATAGGTGTTCTTATCCTTCTTCTTTATAGGTGTTCCAGTAAATCCGAAATAAAAGGCATCAGGAAGAACGCTTCGCAGTTTACTTCCCATATTTCCTTCCTGTGTTCTGTGGCACTCGTCAACAAATACGATGAAGGTATCACTGTTCTTTATTTTGTCATCAGCTTCAAAGTCATCAAATTTATGTATGGTGGACATTAAAGTTTGTCCATTTGTTACATTTTCCATTTCCTTCTCTAAGTGCTTAAAGGATTCTATCTGTATAGGATTCCTAAATCCACATGCTACAAAGGTTTTTGAAATCTGGTCATCCAAATCTATTCTATCGGTTATAAGCAGAATATTGGGGTTATTTAGCTCCTTTGAAAGCTTTAATTTATAGGCAGCATAGAACATGGTTAGAGATTTCCCTGACCCTTGCGTGTGCCAAATCAAACCTTTTCTTTTACTTCCTTCGATTACTCTATTTACAATTTTATTCACTGCTCTATATTGCTGATAACGGCATATTTTCTTGGTTTTAATCCTGTCTCTTACTTCAAAAAGAATAAAGTTATGCAATAAATCAAGTAATCTCTCAGGCTCTAAAACACAGTAACAGCCCATTTCAAGAGCATTTTTAAATTCACTTTTCTTTTTAGGATATGGGTCTTTAAATTCGAGGTAGTACTTAGAAGGTGAACCTGTAGCACCATATACAACTTTTTTGCCATCGGTGGCAACATTAAAAGCATTTGAATAAAACAGTTTCAGTAAATCCCTTTCATATTCATGTATCTGCGTTATCCCACTAAAGATATCCTGATTGGCAATTGGGCTTTTGCATTCAATCACCACAAGTGGAATACCATTTACAAATATAATCAGGTCAGGTCTTCTTGTATTTGCACCTTTTATGGTCATTTGACTTATCACATTAAAGGTGTTGTTTTCAATATTCTTTGGGTCATAATCTATATAGTTAATAGTCCTTTTCTGTTTCTCACCAGTAAAAAGGAATGAGAAATTACCACGCAGTTTATCTATACATTTTTCATTGTCGGTTTCCCTTATGAAGTCCATATACAGTCTTTCGGCATCTTCGGTAGTTATGTTGTTTAGCCGTTTTATGCTATCTATAAAGACAGGCTTCAAAATAACACCGTACTCGTCAAATTCCCTAAGGTCTAGGGTACTTTCACCAAATATGTGAGCGTAGCCCATGCTTTCAAGGTATTCAATTATTGGCTTTTCAACTAAATGTTCTTCGTTAAGGTAGTCCATAAGTTTTCTCCTTAGTTTGAGTTTACTCTAACCCTGCCTGTTAAAAGGTCTTGCATAAGCCCTTGTTTGATTTCTTCAAGCTGTTGCTTGCGTTTTGTTAGAGCTTGGAGCTTATTGTCAACTACAGTTAAAATTTCAGCTATTTGTTGTTGTTCTCCTTTAGAAGGTATAGGGATTAATATTTTCCTTATTTCTTCTAAATGTAAATTTGTAACTGTGCCTTGTTTAGCTCTAAGTCTTATTTGGTCTAAACAACTATCCGAAGCCAAGAATTTTTCAAGGTATTTATTTATAACCTCGCTACAATTTTTCTTAATCTTTATTAAACACAAACTTACAAAGATACTAAATTCATTATCCCAATCAATTATTTTTGGAATACCAATAGTTCCATTCTTTGAATAAAGGATATCACCTTTTTCAGGATTGCATCTCTTTATTAAGTCTTTATGTTCTTCCTTTGAAATATACTTAACAGTATCCCAATCAATTTTAGTCCTTTGAATATCCGTAACCCTTAGAAAAGGAATTCCTTCGTCCATGTATTTTGGGGTTTTGTGAGTACCATCAGTTATCTTTAAAACAATATCTTCTAAGTTTTTTACTTCCCAATCCTTTGGAATCCTGCCCAACTCACTATCCTTAAACTCCGTATGTCCAATCCCCTTAGTCAAAAGCTCCTGCATTAATCCTTGCTTAACTTCTTTAGTCTTCTCAATCAATTCGTCAGTCTTCGTAATTACAGCATCATTAGAGGATAGAATTTCTGCTATGCGTTGTTGCTCAGGTAGTGTAGGACACGGAAATCTTAATTGTCTAATAATGGTAGAGCTTAGACCATCCATTATACCTCCAACACATAACTTTTTTATTTGTCTCTTAATGATGTCAGAGCCTAAAATAATGTGCTTCAAGAGCACTTTATTAAACTTTTCTTCATCAACTTGTAATCTCAACAAATGCGAATCCATAATACCCTGATCAATGTTTTCAGGCACTATAGTGCACTTTCCTATTGTCCCCATCATACTAATTACAACATCACCACTGAAAAGTTCGCATGATTTCAATTCTTCAAATTTGTCTTCTGTAACATATCTATTTCCTAATACAAAATCATTTTCAAAGACATTTTCTTGACCGTATACTTTTTTACCATGTTCTACTAAAATATTCTTTTTTAGTTGGCTTCCAAAAGGACCTATCTTCATAGCCCCTTTTTTATTTAATAGAATTTCTTCCATACCAAGGCATTTCCATTGTTGAGGTATTTCACCTAACTCAGTCATTTTATATCCATCACGAACACTCATGATTATTCTCCTTTAAGCTTCTTCCTCTTTTTGCCTTCCGTCAAAACCTTATAATTATCTTTAGTAACAACCTTTTTACCAGTCCTGTTTTCCAAATCTTTTCTTGCACTCCCTGCAACAGTACCACCTTCAACAGCAGCTTCTTTATTCTCAACAAATCCTTTAGCATCTCTATTTCTAGCAATTTCAGTGGTGGAAGCCTCCCCAAGCATTGTAAAAATAAGCTCTAGGTCTGTCATATGGTCACGCAAATTTTCAGTAGGTCTATCAATCTCTTTAAACTTTTT
Organism: Bacillota bacterium; assembly: GCA_023421115.1. GTDB lineage: Bacteria > Bacillota > Clostridia > Acetivibrionales > Acetivibrionaceae > Acetivibrio. The sequence continues at coordinate 41,878 of JAEZUI010000026.1, forward strand.
ATATTCTGCTGGTGTCATTCCAAAGGTAGCCTTACTAATTTCGGCTGTAAGAATTGCATATTCTCGCTGTTCCTTTACACCGCGTTTTTTCCACTCATCTGTAAGTTCATCACGAACAGCAATGCCACGCATTCTTTTTTCTATCCACTCATCGCTATAACCTTTTAATTTATAAGTTTCCCTAATTCGTCTTGTGGCAAGCTCAGGATTTTCAATTTCTTCTAGTCTTTCATAACCAACTTTAGCAAGCCATCTTTTAAATGGCTCTGCTTTTGGTGAGGGTATTGATTGAATAATTCTTAGCATAACTTCTGCATCTGCACAATCTGTTTTCCTCATTTTTCCATCAGTAGATTGCATTTTCAACTGTCCGATTTTTTCGGACACTTCACTTCCTTCAAATATTAGCTTCTTTTTTAGGTCACTCCAATATTTTCGAGGTCTATCAGTCCCAGTTAATATTTCACAAATATCAATAACTGAAAAGTACCATTTTTCATTGTGCCAAACCCTTCTTACTTTTTTATCTTCAAATAATATTAAATTACTCATAGCCTAACTCCTTCAAATATCCATTAAACTTTTCCTCAATCACCGCATACTCTTTTTCCAATTCCCTTAATTCGGCAACCTTAGCCCGTACATCAATCTTTACTTCTTCCTCAGAAGTATCTACATACCGCTTTATATTAAGGTTATAATCATTTCCCTTTATCTCTTTCAATTCAACGACTCGGCAGAACTTATCTATATCAGCGTAACCTTTAAATGCACTCACTATCTTTTCAATATCCTGCTCCCTCAGGGTATTTTGATTCTTACCCTCCTGATAATCATTACTTGCATCAATAAACAACACTTTACCAACTCGATCATTATCCTTATCTTTATTAATAATCAGCACACAAGCAGGAATACCAGTACCAAAGAATAAATTTTGTGGCAATCCGACTACTGCTTCAATCAAATCACTTTCAAGAATTCCTTTTCTTATATTTCCTTCACTGCCACCTCTAAATAGAATTCCATGTGGAAGCACCACACCCATTTTACCCCTACTATTTAAAGAAGCTACCATATGTTGCACAAATGCAAGGTCGCCGTAGCTCTTAGGTGGCACACCAAATTTATCTCTACCGAATGGATCACCAACTTTCCAAACTTCTTCACCCCAATTTTTCAATGAGAATGGAGGATTTGCCACCACTCTGTCAAAGGTCTTTAAAGCACCTCCTGATCCTTCACCAGTATTAACAAGGTGTTTGGGGTCAACAAGCGTATCACCACGTTCGATAAATGCACTTTCAATATCATGCAGGAACATATTTATTTTACAGATAGACCAAGTATTCAGATTCTTTTCCTGGCCATACATGGTGAGGTTTTTAGGGTTACAGCCTTTACTTTGCAGATGTTTGAAACATTCAAGAAGCATACCACCAGAACCGCAAGCAGGGTCATATACCGAATTATTTTCTACAGGGTCAATCAAATCCACAATAAGTCTTACAACTTCTTTAGGTGTGAAGAATTCTCCACCTTTTTTGCCTGCATCATCGGCAAACTGGGCTATAAGGTATTCATAAGCATTACCTAAAATATCAGGCTCAACATCGCAGTTGCGTAATCTTTTTCTATCGAAATGGGCTAGAAGCTTTTCAATGGTAGCATCACTGAATTTATTGGTGTCTGCAAAATCTATACCGCCAAATACACCATATAGTCTAGGGTTCAAGTCTTCTATCTTGTTAAAGGCTTTATTTAGGGCTTCACCCATATTTTTAGAGACTTTTCTTATATCAGACCAGAAGTAATCCTTAGGGATATTATATCTATGTTCGTCAGGGTCAAGAGCCTGTTCTTCTCCGTATTCTGCCTTAACCTTTTCATATTCTTCTTCCCATACATCACATAACCTTTTATAAAACAGCAGTGCAAAAATGTATGTCTTAAAATCACTAGAATCAATACTTCCACGCAGTATATTGGCACTTTCCCATAAGAAGGATTTTAATTCTTCAAGTGTTATCTTTTCACTAGCCATTTAATGCCCGCCCTTCATTGTCGTTATTTTAACACTATTATTTTAGCATATTTTTAAAACATAGTCGAAAAATTTGCAAGAAAAAGGGTTAATTACATAAATTGTACAATGCAATACTTTTTAAATCAACTTCAAATACCTTTTAGCTTTACCACAAATTTCTTGAGCCTTTGATAATGGAGATATAATCAATGATCGCAACAATCCAAGGAATAAAGGAAAACGACAAGTGGAAATGCAAACGTAAATAATCATTAGTTGTACCTAATCAATAACAGCTATAATAATTGTAATTCTTCTTTCAAAAGCTTAATAATAGTGTCAAATCTTTACCCAGCTGTCTATCAGCTTCTCAATAAATTATCTAAAAAAATTATTAGTTGAAGGAATTTCTATATGTATGTCGAATATTCCACAAAAGGTATAATTAGGGTATGGATTTGTAAATTTCCATAGGTTAATAATTAGGATACTATATAAAATATGATAACTTTTTAAATTTCGTTACAAAGGAAGTGCTTATATTGGCTAATCTATTTATAATCGGGAATGGATTTGATATAGCTCACAAGCTTAAGACAAAATATAATGACTTTAATATTTATCTTTCAAAAAAATATCCTAGTGCTAATGGGGAAGAATTGCATTTACCTAACTGTCAAATGGATCCTGACGGTGGAGAAAGCTATGATGATACTGAGATTGCTGATTTTATAAAATGCTTAATTAATCTTGCAGAAAACGGTAATGAATGGAATCAGCTTGAAGAGTCTGTTGGAAAATTAGAATACAATTATTGCCTTGATGATGTTATAGAAGTGTATGATAGAGAAGGCGACATTGATTTATTTAAAACATCTCATAACTTTGAAGATGCATCTTTACAATTAGTATATCCATTCCAAAGTATAACAAGGTTTTTCGAAGATTGGATAAATACCATATATATCAGCAAGTGGAGGAAAAAAATCCCGGACTTTAATTGCTTAATAGACAAAGAAAACGATTATTTTTTAACATTCAATTATACAGATACATTAGAACTTATATATAAAGTGAAAAATGTGTGTCATATTCACGGGAGACAAGGTGAATATTTATATTTTGGCCATGGTACGGATTTTGATTTTTATGAAGATGGTGACTATCCTATTGGCTCTGAATCATATTTACAAAGTATTCATAACTCGTTGAAAAAGGATACTTTATCTGCATTAAGATTGCACCAAGAATTTTTTAATAATATTTCTGGTATAAAAAATATTTATTCATATGGATTTTCTTTTGCTAATGTTGATTTAATCTATATTGAAGAAATTTGTAAACAAATAAATACTAAGAATATAACTTGGTATCTGAACGATTTTGATGATGTATCCAAAAGGCAAGTATTTATGGATAGAATAGTATCCTGTGGGTTTAAAGGTGGAATTGTATCGTATCATATTCATAATCCATATTTTGAGTAGGGGATTTTAGGAATTTCGACACTGTCATTATAAGGTAGCCCTTTATTTTACAAGGCTTATAGATGCTTGAGACATTTAATACTACTAGCTGCATGATGCTAGTAAATTTTAGTAGTAACAAACTAATTCATGATACTGTCGTATTGAATATTTTATAAAAGTGCATAGGACTTAATAATAGAAATTTTTCTGTTTTTCTACTTTGTATGCGATATTTTCAGTAAAAATGCAAAATAATTGCTATAGAAAGGTAAATAGTATGGATGAATTCATTATAAGAAATAAAATAGCAGATATTATTCAAGAAAGAATTGATAATGTAATAAATAGTTATTATTCTCGTTATCGTGATAACATTGGCTTTCTTATCTTTTATCCAATGATAAAACTAGAAAGTAGATTTCGTGATGAGGACCCTCATCATGAAAATGCTATAATCGATAGAAGGGCAACTGGATGGTTCATTAAAGAGATAATGAAGTTACCACTAAATAGCTCATTGAATTTTACTTTTAAAGAAGAGGAATATAAGGAATATGAATCATTCTATCCAATAATAAAATGCATGTATAATGATTATAGAACTATCAGTGAGATTCGCGATATGAGTTCTATTGCTAAAAGCATGATTGTTGAAGTTGAATCAGGTAAATATGAAATAACAACGGCATTTGTTGATGATAGTTTTATTAAAGAAATTGCATATTATGATGGGTTAGATGATGCGGAGAATTTCAAGCTAGAGAGGATAAAGGCTGCAGCTCCAGTTGAATATATTGTAAGTAAATATGGAATGGACTTGAAAAACGTTATTCGTAACATAGACAGACTTAAGATAGATATTGACTATGAATTATTAAAATTATGTGAAGACCGAGTTGAGATAGATATTAGTAAAATGGGTAGAAAGCTTCAGAGTCCTATAATTAGAGGTTCAACTGAACTCAGAAAGGTTGTAGGATTCTTATTTTATTTATGTCACTCAACAGCCCATTCATGTAACTACGCAAAGATATTAAAGAAATTTGATTTAAGGAAGACATATATACATGTTGAAAAGGATTGGTTAATTAATAAATTTGAAAAATCATGTGGCCTAAATAAAGAGATTCTATTAAGATATTTAGACTATTTAAAATTTACTGGCGAGGGTACAATTTTCGAGTTTCCCATCATTGAATATAATAACAGATATTTTATGATCCCTTCTTCAATAATGCTTAATGATTGGCAGTTTAGTATAATAAATGGTCACTACTGTAAGAAAATAGATTTTATCAAGAGGGATAAGAGTATTTCAAAATCTATAGTCGAAAGTATTGTAAAAAAGGCTAAAAAATTTAGTAATATAGTGATCACTTATGAAAAACCATATAATTTTAAAGACAAGAATGGAGTATTTCAAAATAGTGATATAGACGTAGGTTTATATGATATCCATTCAAATAAACTTCTGATAATTGAATGCAAATGGAAAGATAATCACTATTCGTCAGCAGAGGAAGATGAAAAATATATAAAAATACAAGCTACTTTCAATGAGATTTTTAATGACCAGATATCTAAACATAAAGAATACTTAGAAATGGGTAAAGATAAAATTAACCAAATATTTGATAATAATGATAACATAACTAGCATTAATAGTATGCCAGACATTTTTTATCTTGCAGTAGATAAAAGAAGTCAACTTCATTTAAATGATAAGCACTTAGTGTCCGTTTATATTTTGTTATATATGATGGACCAATTTTGCGATGGCGATTCTATTAATTTAACTAAGATATTTAGTGCAATCAATAATTTGAAAACTAAAATAAGCTATTTCCATGCTTCAGATATTATAGTGTATAAATTGAGTGATGATATTACAATACTCTCGGATGACTTGCTCTTAAATTATTAAAAGTTCTAAGCGTTAGCTATTTTAGTTTCAACTAAATATAACTAACTATATGAAGAAGGTAATTATAAAAACCGACATTTTGGAAAATGAAAACGATGACTTTCTAGTTCTCATTAACATATTTATAGGAGAAGCATTATGTTGAATGATTTGTATGAAGCTTGTTTAAAGTTTAGAAAAGCTATAAATAGAGCCCCAAAAGATAACTTGTCAATCAATTTTAAAGAGTTCTCCAATGGGAGTTGCGGTGATACTTATAGTGGCTCGGTTGATAATGAAAACAATATTAAAATCCATATTTGATTATTTAACAGATGGATATTCCATTTTTGACAATGTCCTATACAACTACATAGCTATGGGTATTGTTGGTTTTATAGCTTTTGTGGTAGCATGGAATACTGTAGGATCATTATACAGGAACGATATGATCAGCGAAAGAACGGGCGGATCTATATTTCACTGGATTATTAGGTTGGTTGTCTTTGTTGTTTTGTTCTCAGATGTAAGCTTGTTAATCCGGGTAATTCGGTTTGTTATTACAGTGCCTCTCTGGGTATGGCTTGTAATGGCAGGCCTGATGATAATGGGAGTTGTTATATTCTGTATTATTCGTAACAAACGTAGCAATACTAAGTTTGTAGATAAATGATACAAACACCATTAATAAGAATATTAATATCCCTAAATAGGCCAGACCGCCGTGCAAAAATCCCGGTAGGGTTAAAATACAAAAAGAGCTTCAAGACCGAAGTCCTGAAACTCTTGATTTCACTGGAGCCCTCAACCAGAATCGAACTGGTGACCTCATCCTTACCATGGATGCGCTCTGCCGACTGAGCTATGAGGGCATATAAACTTTCGTGGAGCGGGTGATGGGAATCGAACCCACGCAGTCAGCTTGGGAAGCTGATATTCTACCATTGAATTACACCCGCCTGCAAATTTCGAAGCAAAAAGAATTATACCACTAAAACATAAAATTGTCTAGTGGTAATTCCTTGATTTATTTAAATTATTGCTTAGTTTCTTCAAGATATTTTTCTAATTTACGTTTTACTCGCTGTAGCGCATTGTCAATTGATTTTACATGTCTGTCCAAATCACATGCTATTTCCTGATAGGATTTACCTTCGAGATACAGGGATAAAACTTCACACTCTAAGCCACTGAGGATTTCTCCCATCTTCTCTTCAATGCCGGAAAACTCTTCCCTGTTGATAACCAGTTCCTCAGGATCGTTTATACTGTCTTCACTAATAATATCCATAAGTGTACGGTCGGATTCGTCATCAAAAATAGGCTTATTTAGCGAGATATAGGAATTTAATGGTATATGCTTTTGCCTTGTAGCAGTCTTTATTGCAGTTATAATTTGCCTTGTAATGCAAAGCTCCGCAAAGGCACGAAATGATGAAAGCTTGTCCTCTCTAAAATCTCTTATAGCTTTGTAAAGCCCGATCATGCCTTCCTGTATAATATCTTCTCTGTCTGCTCCGATAAGGAAGTATGTCCTTGCTTTAGCGCGTACAAAGCCTTTGTACTTATTGATCAAGTATTCGAGGGCGCTAGCATTTCCAGTTCTAGTTTCATCAATTATTTCTTCATCAAGCATTGTCCCAAAAGATCTAACCACCTCAACCTGTGCATTTGACTTCAAAATAATGCCCCCTCTTGTTATAAATTAATTACAATAAATAGAGAAAAAATGCTGTAAGAATAGAGGATAATATTGCCATGTCTTGCAATAAGAAGTCAATAGTTCTAGTAAATAAGACACGGTTATGATTATTATATTTTAAAAAAAATATCATGTCAAGTATTCTTTTTGCACACTCTAGTTACCTTTAGTTACCAGAACTTTCACTCTAAGTCCTTAACTTTCACTCTTCTCTCTATATATATCGGCAACTTGATTAAATTTTGTATAGATAATTTGCAAATTATCAAAATTTCTTTTTAACTTCAACCTTTTTACGACATATATTTGAACAAAACTACTTCTAAGGTAATTTCTAGCCCCTTTGCTTTAAAATTTCGTACATAACTATCGCACCGGCAACAGCAGCATTAAGTGATGAAATCTGCCCCTTCATTGGTAGGTTTACAACAAAGTCACATTTTTCACTTACAAGTTTGCCCATTCCCTCCCCTTCGCTACCAATTACCAACGCAATTGGGCCCTTCAAATCTATATCATAGAAGGATTTTTCTCCGGATTGATCCGTTCCGACAATCCACAAATTCTGTTCTTTGAGGTATTCAATGGTCTGGCCTATGTTGGTAACTCTAGCTACCGGAACATATTCTATCGCACCTGCCGATGCTTTTGATACAGCAGCGGTAAGGCCGATTGCTCTTCTTTTTGGTATAACTACTCCATGGGCACCGACAGCATTTGCAGTCCTCAATATTGAACCCAAATTATGTGGGTCGGTTATTCCATCCAATAATATTATAAAAGGTGCTTCTCCCTTAGCTTTTGCAATTTCAAGAATATCCTCAACTTCAACATAATCCTTTATAGAAACAAAAGCAATTACTCCTTGATGGGCATGAGTTGTAGATATTTTGTCAAGGCTTATCCTATCTGTTTCCTGCACTATAATTCCCTTTTCCCTTGCTAGAGCAATTATCTGCTTTATAGACCCTTCCTTGTCACCTTTTGATATAAGTATCTTATTTATAGTCCTATCCGATTTTATAGCCTCAAGCACTGAATTTCTTCCTTCAAGCTTGTCGATACCTTCATTCATATCTTCTGCCTCATCTGTTTTTACCGGTCTTTCTGAGTACTCCTTGTAACTTGAACTCCTAGCTACTTTGCTGTCCTTGCCCTTTGCGAACCTGTCACGGGTTTCTCCTGATTTTCCATTTGCACCGACAGGATTATATCCGCCTTCTTTTCTTCTGTTACGTCCGGCTTTGTCATCACTCCCACCGCTGTTCTCTCCGCCTTTTCTGGGTTTATCTTTATTGAAGCTTCTTTTGTTATTCATCATATTATTCAACTCTTTCTTTATATATCTTTATTTATATTCTTCTCAAATATCAGCATTTTACATAGGGACTTATTACAAAAAATTCACAGTAACTATCACCCCTCAGAAATAGCCATCTTTAAAACTTCCATCAAACGATTGTTATCCTTTCTCAAATACAAATATCCAATCAAAGACTCAAAACCTGTTGCATATTTATATTCTCCCACGTCAGCATTTTTAGGAATGGTGCCTGACTTGGCATTTCTACCCCTCCTAACAACATCAAGCTCATCGGGATTAAGCTTTTCCATTATTCGATGAACAATATCCGACTGTGCTTTTGCTTTCACATACTCAATAGAACGCTTATGGAGTTTATGCACAGGAATATTGCCTTCACTTATTAATAGTGTGCGTATAAAAACCTCATACACAGCATCACCTATATATGCTAATACTAACGGAGCCATGTTGTTTATTTCATTTTCACTAAAATTAAACTGTTCTAAAAAATTATCAAATGTATTTTCAATCATAATCAATTCCTTAATAAAGATTTATCAAATTTTAGAGACTAAACGTCTATGCTTCAATAATTTCAACCACCAAATAGAACTAAACTCTCTTCCACTTCACTCCCTGAGGAGTATCTTCAAGAGCTATTCCCATATCCTTTAGCTTATCTCTTATTTCATCGGACAGTTTCCAGTTCTTTTCCTTTCTTGCCTGCTGCCTCTGATTTATAAGCTCTTCTACTTCACTATCAAGATTGTTTTCCTTCTGCTTCTGAGCGATACCTAATACTCCGCCAAGTTCTCTTATCAGTGAATGTGAAAACTCGATTATCCCCTTTGAAGGATTAGTATTTGCAGTAATATTCGAATTGACCTCTTTTACCATATCAAATATCGCTGCAATGGCATCGGCAGTATTTAAGTCATCCTCCATACCTTCAATAAACTTATCCTTAATCTCTAGAAGCCTTTTTTGAATAGCATTTTCGCTATCAGACATTTCTCTATCCTCAGCATGTTCTCTTAAGTATAAAAGATTATCAAGGCAGTTGTATATTCTCTCAAGGCCGTTTTGTGCCTGTTCCAAAAGCTCCGCACTGAAGTTTATGGGACTTCTGTAATGAGCTGACAGCATAAAGAAGCGGATTACCTCATAATCAAACTTTTCGGCGATATCCCTTACCGTAAAGAAGTTCCCTTCGGATTTTGACATCTTTTTGTTATCAACATTTATAAAACCATTGTGCATCCAATATCTTGCAAAAGGCTTACCGTTCGCCGCTTCACTCTGAGCTATTTCATTCTCATGGTGCGGAAACACAAGGTCTTGTCCGCCGCTGTGAATATCTATGGTTTCTCCAAGGTATTTGTTTGCCATAGCAGAGCACTCAATGTGCCATCCCGGTCTTCCCTTTCCCCATGGACTATCCCAAGCCGGTTCACCGGGTTTTTGTGCCTTCCATACGGCAAAATCCATCGGATCCTGCTTTCTGTCATCTACCTCTATTCTTGCACCAAGTTCCAAGTCATCAAGAGATTGCTGCGAAAGTTTGCCATACTCTTTAAACTTTTTTGTGCTAAAATATACATCACCGTTTACACTATATGCAAATCCATTCTTCTCCAGCTTTTTTATAAGTTCAATAATGGCATCAATATTATCCGTTGCTTTTGGGTGTACAGTTGCCTCATCAACACCAAGCCCTTTGGCATCTGAAAAATATTCATGTATAAATCTGTCTGCCAGTTCCTTTACAGTAATGCCCTCTTCGTTTGCCCTTTTAATCATTTTGTCATCTATGTCGGTAAAGTTTTGTACAAAATTTACCTTATATCCCTTATACTCAAGATATCGTCTAACTGTGTCAAATATAATAAAAGGCCTGGCGTTTCCAATATGAAAATAGTTATATACTGTAGGACCGCAGGAATACATCCTCACTTCTTTCTCATTAATGGGTACAAACTCTTCTTTCTTTCTTGTCAAGGTGTTATAAATTTTCATCCTTATCCCCTTCCTTTTTTTCCATTTCGCATGTTCCACAAAAAATATCTCTCCGCATTTTTTTGATAGTTTCATCCATTTCAATACCATGTTCTTTTGTAACAAGGCCCTCTAAGTTTTCAATTCTATAAAGTATCTTGCACAATTCCTGGGCCACCGGATCCGGAATATGTACCTGATCAAGCTCAATAGAAGGACTAACCCTTCTATCTCCTCTTTTCACTGCTCTTCCCGGTACACCCACTACAGTTGTGTCCGCCTCCACCTCATTTAGCACAACAGCATTTGCACCTATTCGTGAGTTATCTCCAACCTTGAAGGGTCCAAGTATCTTTGCACCTGAGCTTATCAATACGTTATTGCCTATAGTTGGATGCCTTTTACCGGTATCCTTTCCCGTTCCACCAAGCGTAACATTATGGTATATTGTACAGTTGTCACCGATTTCAGCAGTCTCTCCTATGACAACACCCATACCGTGATCTATAAAAAGTCCCTTTCCTATTACAGCACCTGGGTGAATTTCAACCCCTGTCAGGAATCTTGAAAACTGGGAAATCATACGGGCAACAAAAAACATTTCGTTTTTGTAGAACCAATGTGCCAAACGATGAAAACATACAGCATGAAATCCGGGATATAGTAAAGCCACCTCAAAAGTATTTTTAGCTGCCGGATCTCTTTTCGCTATTGACTTCGCATCGTCCACCATCTGACTAATCATGTTCAAAACCCCCAATCAACTTAACTTATGATTATATTATATTTCCCTCTAATGCCTCTTAACATTACTTTAGGCAAAATCAAATAAATAACTGATCAACTGGAGTTTCAAAAAACTTGATTTAATAGGTTTTGTACCTAAAATGTTGAATATGTACTTTTTGAAACTCCCTTATACAAATAAAAAAACCTCCTATAAAAATATAGAGGCGTTAACTACGCGGTTCCACTCTAATTGGATAAACCATCTTGTGCTGCATAACGGAGCGTCACCGTGAAAGTCTACTACGCACTTCCAGTACGTCTTCGACTCTCCGATTCATGAGTGCACTTCATCTGTCCATTGCCCCGGAGCTGCTTTCAGCCGCTGACATCTCCTCTCTTTAGGGGGTAGTCGGATTACTCTACTCAGTCATCATCTTTAACTTATATTTATACCATTTTACCAAAGACAGTGTCCAAAGTAAATATATTATGCGTCTATTTCTGCATAAAATTAGCATCAAATTTTAAGAAACATCAATTACATAGTTTTCAAAATTAGCTTTAGTGCCAAAAAGCATTTTGATAAAAAAATTTAAGTGTTAAAACTAAAAAAATATGGTAATTAATAAAATAGAATCACCGATAGAATATAACAATTGAATAAAAAAATGATAATTATAAATAATATTAGTGATAAGTTTTTTATGTAAATGTTAACGAAAGGATGTGATATAATGGCTAATCATTATAATGCAAGGGCAGAAGGCTATAATATAACACACTTTATTATCAGACTTGTGGTGGGTGCAATTGTACTTGGAATAACCGCAGCACTAACTCCTGGTTTCACTATTTCCGGGATTTGGCCTCTGCTGTTCGCCTCAGTAGTGCTTGCTGGTCTCGATTATTTGGCACTAAAACTTCTTGGTGTAAATGCCACTCCCTTTGGCAGAGGAATTTCCGGCTTCATACTTGCAGCAGTAATAATATATGTAACTCAATTTTTCATAGCAGGATATAGTGTTACTCTATTAGCTTCAGTAATAGGTGCATTGATTTACGGAATAATTGATGCAATAATACCGGGAAGAGCAATGTAAAACAAATAGTTCCTTACAAAATAAAATTAAGGCTTCGGATAATCCGAAGCCTTAATTTTATATTTAATACCCAAAATGCCGTTTCCCCTATATTTCGACACCTAGCCCAGGCTAGGTGGGTGCTCTGTTGATAACCTCTGCCTTCCTCTGCCGTTGCACATACCTAAAGGCATGTGGCGGAATTATCTTGAGGCCTGACATCCTGATTTCAAACGACGAACTCCCTTACGTCTAATGTAGGTTCAAAATTATAGGCTATTTCGAACATCCCAGGCTAATCTTAGCTGACTCTTAATTACAAAGTTATTATACCATCATACAGGCTATTAAAACAAACAATACTATATACATTTAAAGTCTGTAAACAACGGATATTTTTATTACACTTTATTATACTTAATAAATCTAAAGTTCTTTTTATCTTACGATTTTAAAAGCTTTAAACTCAACTATCATAAGCATTTTTGCCTATTGCATCCATGGAAATATTGCCCACACCTTACTACATCGTTTTACTGCCTATCTTATTTTCCCTTGCAAAATAAAAAAGATATTGTTGCGCAAAACCTGCCAAATCCCCAAAATAGCTCCCTGCAAACTTTTGAATTTCACCAAAACTTGCCTCTCTCTTAAAATACAGTTCTTCCATTACTCTTCTAACCCATACATCTGTTGGAAAAACATTGTACTTTGTGCCGCTGTAAAGTAAAACACAATCAGCTACCTTAGGTCCCACTCCGGGAAATTTCATCAACTCTTCTCTTGCGTCGTCCGTATCCATTTGGGCTATTTTGTGAAGATTAACTTGCCCGTTACTTATTATGTTTGAAGAATTTATTATGTATTTACATCTAAACCCACCCTTACATACTTCTAAATCCTCAATGGTAGACTGTGAAAGCTTTTTGACGTCCGGAAAAGAGTAAAATTTTTCTCCATTCATCGCCAATTCATTACCATATTCCCGTGCGATCACTCCAACCGTCTTCATTATCCTAGGAATCCTGTTATTAGCTGAAATAATAAAGGATATTAATGTCTCCCATATATCCTGCTTTAAAAGTCTTATTCCCCAACCAAAAGCTGTGGCTTCTTTCATATTATCATCTTTCATCACAGCGTCCTTGATTTGTCCATAATCCCTTCCTAAATCAAAGTAATCAAACCATATATTTTTAAAATCCTCTATATTGGTGTTTTTAATTAAAAGTGCGCCATCGCTAACACTTACATTAATTACTTTGTTCTTTGCAACACCTGTATAGCTTCCATCCTCCTGCCTTAGCCACCTGAAGCACTGCCCGCACTCAAAGGTATGTACAGGGTTAAAATCCCTTATTTTGTCTACAATAACGCTATTGCCTTCCTGACCTATTTTATATCCTTTGTACTCCATTTTATCACCATGCTTTACTTATTCTTAATACTTCTGCTATATATAATACCCTTTTTTTCTGATATAATCTATATAAGGTAATTTGTAAAAAACAACTGGACAATAAATGTTTTAAAAAAGTTGATTTTAGCATGTTGGGAATATATATATTGACCAATAGATTTTTTTATAATACCTAAAACAGAAAAATAATCTGAAAGGATACATTTTATGAAGGAAAAGATTTATACAATACCCGTTACCGATGCTTTTAAGACTGAATGTGAATGTTCCCTTTGCGTATTAGAAAAAAAACTCGAAGAGGAAAACATTCAATATGTTCTAGGTCCCTTTCTTATGGAACCGGACGGAAGGATGATAACCAACGAAAAAGGCTTCTGTAAAGTCCATTTTGAGATGCTATATAATACACAGGCAAATCGGTTAGGTTTAGGCCTGATTGTAGACACTCATATGTGTGAGCAAAACTCCAAATTGAAAAAAGTATACGAAGAAAAACTTAATCAGATAAAGAAAGATTCAGAAATATCTATGATTAAAAATCTTTCCTCAAAAATATCCACAAAACAGACGGAAACAGAAAAATTCGTAGACCAACTTATAGACAAACTCATTGATTTAGAAAATTCCTGTACCATATGCAGTAGATTAGAACACATTATGGACAGGTATATAGATGTAATTTTTTACCTATTCTTCAAAGAGGCAGAATTCAAAACTCTATTTAATCAGCAAAAGGGTTTTTGTTTAAAACACCTTAGACAGTTGTTGGTAAGTACTAAAAAGTATCTTAATCCAAAAGATACTGCAATCTTTGTAAACAACCTTATGTCAATACAAATGCAAAACATGGAACGAATTCAACAGGAAGTCAACTGGTTTACCAAAAAATTCGACTATCGCTATAATGACGAACCTTGGGGTAATTCAAAGGATGCGCTGTTAAGAAGCATACAAAAGCTGGTAGGTCACTGCCATCTTAAGTAAAAAATTAGTAACATAAGGGAAAGCGCACAAGCGCTCTCCCTTTTTAACGGCAAATCACAAAGTCAGTAGTGTTATAAAGCACTTGCAATTTTCTTGTAATCTACAACAAGGCTCTTTGCAGTAATATCCAACCTTTGTATGTTTAGAGCAGTAAGTTTTTCAACTTCCTCCGCAGCTTTTATTTGTACTTCTTTAAGTAGAGGCCTTATTAAACATCCGTAGACCAAAACAAGATCCATCTCTATGTATATGCCATCAATATGGTTTTCAGCTCTGAAACGTGATATTTTGTTTACTCCCTCAATTTTGGATGTGACATGTTCTACTATCTGGTATATAGTATAATCCGAAATGGTGTAATTACCCATGTAACTAAAAGTTGGCCTTACTACCGATTTCTCACCTACCAATTGAAAGCTTCCCTTTCCTTTTCTTCTAAACACCTGCAAAGGATCAAGGAAATAGCCTGAAAAATCTTTTTTAATTTCAAAAGTCGGAACAGGTATAACATGTTTGCCCTGCTCCTTCCTTGTAGAAAGAGCCTGTTTAATTTCAAACTCAGTTGCCACATCCTGTATGTATATTCTCTCGGTTACCTTGGGTAGTTCAAGGCGCTTTACTATTGCATCAACCATACCATCGGATGTGCCTAAAACAAGCACAGATTCAGGGTTATAAGTACTAAACGCACGTTTCATCTCGTTCGCATGACTATCCTCTGTAAACAAAGCCCTCTTTATTGATGCAATTTTAGTTTTTTCTTTTTTTGCCGAAGTTCCCGCAATTATCTGTGCTCCCCTAATCAATATACCATCATCAATTATGCACTCGATATCCCGTTCCCTTGCAACCCAAACTGATCTATGGCTTTTTCCTGTACCACTTGGTCCAATGAATCCTATAACTCTCAAGGATATACCTCCAGTATGCTCCGCATATATTTCCCACGTTATTATATATATTTACATATCCAAAATAAAATTAACAAATATTTGAGTCTAAAATGGCAATAGCAAAGTTTTTTTAAGAATAACCTTACCCAAAATACTTAGGTTAAATATTATCATAAAACCCCTTGTAACTTCAACTATGTAATTCATAGTATAGCTTTCTTTCACGAAGCTACGTAGAGATAAAGAACTTAAAAAAGGGAAAAAGAGAGTTAAAACTCTCTTTTATATTTCCCTAGATATTCATCTTTAGTTTTTTAATGTCTTCATTAGCTTTTTTCTTTTCTTTTATCTTCCGTAGAAGATTTAAAAAACAACAACTTTATATATATAAACTGAAGGTTTGAGCTAAAATAATAAGAAAACACATAGACTTTTTTATATACCTTTAGCTATATTATGTACATCGAAACAATTTATTATACACCATATTGTGTTACACGTATATTTTATCATTTGATTCTATAAAGTCAATACGATTTGTTAAAAATTACGTAGGTAATTAGTACTATTTGTCCCAAATTGTCATATTTTATAATTCCAAAGTTCTTAAAATGTTAATTGCAAAGCTCTTTTTGGATTTACCTAAATAAAAAATGAGATCACTGTATTTTACAAATAACAGAAATCCCATTTGGCATTTTATATATCATAGTTACTTTATTAAAATCCTAACTTTTATTCTCACTTCTAGCTACTTTCACCAAGCAAAGTTCACAATCTGGGCAAATAATAGCTTTGCCCCAAAAGACGTTTTTAATTGTCTCTAAAAGTTCCTTATTTCTAAAACTTTTGGCACTGTGTACAATTACTTTTTTAGGCGCCATAGTTATCAGCGAGCTAACCAGCAAATCATCGTAGTTGATTTCACCTTCAGGGATATCATTCATAAATTCCTGAATGCACTCATTTGTTATTTCTTTTTTATTCTCATCTAGTAGGATATATTTGTTATCATAGCTTACCAGCACATGAATTACATTAAACTTAGGCTCCTGTATATCAACAAAATACCTTAAAAGACGAATAAATTCCTTATATTCTCTCTCAGTAAGGAAATCATCTACGGCTTTGTCTACAACTTCCTCTAAGTCTTTCATATAGTCTTTGAGTCTGAAATTTACAAAACCGTCAAGTATTACTTTATTCGAACTATCAAAATAATCGACTAGCTTTCGAATAATTATATTTCTTCTCCTTATCTGAAATATACTGTTTAAAAAGTTTTTATCGTCATTTCTAATAATATAAAGGGCCAACCTGAGTATTTCTTTCTTTTCTATAGAATTGAAATAGCAGTAGTTGCTATTTATTATTCTGAGAATAAGTTTTTCCTCATATTCTTCAATTATATAGTCCGCCAAACCGTTTGATATACCCAATATCAATTGATCATATTCGGGTGTGTACTTTTCTTCTTGGTTAATTGTGCATATTACAGAAGTTGAGCCATCTAAATCAACACTATCTTTTACACAACAGTTCTTGTTTAATTTATTCAGCTTTTTCAGTTCATTAGTTATATATCCTTTAACACTTTCTGCACAGTCATTAACCCCAATACAAAGACACTGCATCAACTTCACATCCCTTCAAACGTAGTATATGTCTTAGTAATTTGTTGTATGCAGCAAGCGATATATGCAATTATTACCATAATTGACTCACTATTTGTATTCTTGCACATATATACCTTATTTTCTTCATTCTAAATTTCATATTACATTATATGCAGATAAATATAGTAAGTTACAAGTACATACCACATCTTCAACAACTACAAATAGGAATGATGGATCCGATATCAACAACCTGTTGGTCGGATAATGAAATGATTTTTTTGCCTTTATTATATAGAAAATCTATAATTTTCTGACAGGCTTCCAAGGTATCAAAATTTCCAGATACAGCCCATATGTTTTTGTCTATCAAACCGGAACTTCCTCCTATAAAGCCATAGTCAAGGCCTTTAAGCAGAATGCTTTTTTCTTCCACTACCAAAACGTCCAAACCTTTTTTCTCAGCAATTTTTGCAATTCCTCTATCCATAGTTATAATGGAATTTTCATCTACAACAGAAATTGCACATTTTGCATATCCCTGCTTTACATGAACCGATTCCACATCAAGTTTTGAAAAAAAGTTCTTCAAAATCTTATCTGTGTAGTTTGTATTATGAAATACAAACTTCCCAACTCTTGCCGCATTATAAGAAATATTACCCGGATACTTATTTTCCAGCTCCGTTTCTCCTCGGACAAGCCCAAACCCATACTTTTCAAGCTCCCTAACTGTATCTTCAGAAGTTCCCGGTGCATAAACTATGTTTTTACCACCTACGTGATGTAAAAACATATCCGGATGAAATGCAACAGAATTATATAAAGATGGATGAAGCTTTGTTTTAATTATTTGAATCCCATTAGCTGTAAACCCTTTCTCAAGGCTATTATTTATTCTGCCGTCAACAATAGCAAGTACAACTTTTTCTTCAGGTAAATTAGGGATCTCTATAAATTTCATTGCACACTCCATTTTCTTTGAGCTTATTTAATTTACATATAATTATTTTATCACACTTTATTAGAAAATTTCATACAATATTACTAGAGCAATTGAAGTGCATTTTTAACATTATAAATGTTAAAAAGCACTAACTGTCGGTTACCTATGAGTAATTGCCAGTTATTTAAATAAAACCGCACCTTTTATAAAGGTGCGGCTTTTGCATTCATGGTAATCTCCAATAACCAAGCATTTATTTTTTAATAACCTTATATAAATATTTAAAGCATTTATGGAAACAATACAATATGAAAAGTAATTGATTTCTAATATTACCTAAACTCTCAATTAGGAGTGATATTATGACAACCATAAACTGCTCATCTAATTGTATTTATCAAAAAGATGGCAAATGTTCTCTCGATAATGTCACAATGAATTCTGCTTTGATTACTACAGACTGTATATTTTATGAAGAAGATCCTAAAAAGGGAAAGAGGATAGAAGTTGCCCCTTTTCATCTTTAAGTGCTATAATGACTTTAGTGGTTATCTATTAAAGAATCAAGGTGATAAATATGCTCTCTAAAGAGATTAAGAAGCTTTCTTCCGAAATATTAAGCGAAGCAATATACTTAAGGAGAACAATCCACAAGGAGCCGGAATTAGGATTTAAAGAATTTAAAACTTCAGCACTTATAGCAAAATATTTAGGAGACCTCGGGCTGAAAGTATCTAAAGACATTGCTCTCACAGGAGTTACAGGGCTTTTAGAGGGAAGTTTCCCGGGAAAAACTATTGCAATTAGAGCCGATATGGACGCTTTGCCTATTTCAGAACAAAATAATTTACCTTACGCATCTTCGAATTCCGGGATTATGCATGCTTGCGGCCATGATGTTCATACTTCCATACTTCTTGGCACTGCAAATATACTTAGTAAATTAAAAAATCAGATAAAGGGCAATGTAAAGTTCATATTTCAACCTGGGGAAGAAGGTCTAGGCGGAGCAAAAATAATGATAGACGAAGGCGTTCTTTTGAATCCAAAGGTAGATGCAATAATTGCTCTGCATATAGCACCAGGCCATAAGACGGGTCAAATTTCCATAAGTTCAGGCCCTATAATGGCATCCCCTAGTGAATTTGAGCTTATAATTAAAGGGCGTGGCGGTCATGCAGCTGAGCCTCAGAAAACAATTGATCCTATTATAATCGGTACAAATATTATAAACCTTTTTCAAACCATTGTGTCAAGAAATAGAAATCCCCTTAAAAGTGCCGTATTATCTGTTACCGTTTTTCAGGCAGGAAATGCTTTTAATATTATTCCTTCGGATGCACATATCAAAGGTACTGTAAGAACTTTTGATCCATGCTTAGATGAGGAAATTTCAAGAAGAATGCTTGCAATTGTTTCCTCCGTGACCAATGCAATGGGTGCAGAGTATTCCTTTGATTATAATCAAGGCTATCCTCCTGTTATAAACAGTAAAAAGGTGGTAGACTTAGTCGTTAATGCTTCAGCAAAAGTTATTGGTAAAGATAATCTAATTTTAAATGAACAATCTTCAATGCTTGCCGAAGATTTTTCCTACTATTTGAATGAAGTACCCGGTGCATTATTTAATCTAGGATGCTCTCACCCATCCTGGGATAACTTTGAAAATCTTCACAGCAGCAAATTGATTGTAGATGAAAACTGTATAGCAACTGGCATGGAAGTATTTTCACAAACTGTTATGGATTTTTTAGAAGCTCAATAAGGGATAACAAAATTATTCTCATATTTTGAAAACATCATCAAATCAAGTTTTTTCGTTATCCCAGAGTTGGAACTTATATTTTAATCGTACCTAAGGTAATTTTTAAGAAACAACTGGTCAATTGCCCTTACAAAAAATTTGGTTTAAATTTTTTGTATAGCAAAATAAATGTTCATAACGTATCAATCAATACTACTTATCAAATCTTTTAGTTCATTCAAACTATCATAGGGAATAGTTACTCCTTTTTGGCTTGGTTTAAACTCTTCACTTTCGCCATCCGACCAAAATACCCTTATATCAATATACTTCTTTCCTTTTTTTTCAACTTTTTTAATCTGGACTTCTTCACGATTATTTTTTTCTATTTTTCCAATTAATTCTTCATTATCCCAAAAACCAGCCATAGCAACTCCTCCAAATGTTTCAAATTTTTAAGTCTCGGAATAATCTTACCAAAATTGTTCACATTAGTAAATAGCACATATTTTTCTATACATTAATAAAAAAAATCTCGGCAATACTACACATATAAATAATAAGAAAGGAAGTTGTAACTATGAATAGAACACCCTTAGATAGACTTGCTCTGGTTTTGGTAGTAATCGGAGCGTTGAACTGGCTTTTGGTAGGACTTTTTCAATATGACCTCGTAGCCAGTCTGTTTGGTGGTCAAACATCATTCTTATCAAGAATAATTTATTCTATAGTAGGTCTTGCAGGTTTGTACAGCATTAGCTTACTCTTTAGGGAATCACCTACTGTTAGAGATAAAGCATAAGAATAGTTGCAATAAAAGATGCCTGTTATTTATTGACAGGCATCTTTTACCATTTCATGTGTTATATTATAAGCACCCAATGATAGTCATATTTTTATAGCATCAAACACAAAGCCTTTCACAAATCCCCAAAACTAATTCAAGATTAACTTGCTCGTTTCTTTTTCTAAAGCCTTAATGCTACAACCATTACCATGTAAGTCCGTACATATATTAATGTATTTCATAAGTGTCAATTTGTCCTTTTCAGTGAGTTTTACTTTTAACTTTCTCAATTTCATATAAATCCCCTCCTGTATCTGCGATAAAATTTCCTGCGCCTTATCGTGTTAAAATATATTTACCCATAAAAATATATAATGTAACATGGAAAGATGAACATGCTTTAACATCATTTTCAACTTATAAAAAAATTATTAATGCACATCATACTAGTACACTATCAAATTGATAGTGATTAAAAATTAAGGAGGCTATAAATATGGCTAACAATAATAGCAAAACAAGTTTTGATAAGATGAAATATGAAGTAGCTTCTGAAGTTGGTGTTAATTTAAAGCAAGGTTACAATGGTGACCTTACCTCAAGAGATGCAGGTAAGATAGGTGGAACAATAGTTAAAAAGGTCTTCGAAGCATATACCGGAAAAAAATACACTAATCAATAATTGTAAATAAAGTAGCAAATATAAAGAAAAAAGGGTTGTTAATAAACAACCCTTTTTCCTAATAAAAGTTTTAGATGCAAGCTCCATAAAAACATAAGATTATTGAAAGGTTGATCGCTTATGAGCTATAACCAAAACAAAAAGGCAGTATTGAAAGACAAATTAACAAACAAAACGGTTGCAGTATTTCCACATGAAATAGAAGGCAGCATTGAAGAGATTGAACAAAAAGTATTTGACTGGTATTATGCACAAGGATGCTCAAATGAAGAAGAGCTTCCAAGGCTCTTTGTAGATTTATTATCTGAGTAGCGTTATTTCTAAAAAGCTTTTCATTGCGTTTTAAGAAAGCTTGTTTTTAATCTTTTGCAATAGATAAAAAGCAAATAGAGCGCTTATGCCCTATTTGCTTTTTATCTTTCACATAAATATTATTATTGCCCTATAAACGGTGTAATGGCTACTCTATCAATAGCGTTATCATTAAGAAAAGACGGATCATAAATACTCAAAGTATTATCTCCGGCATTGAGCTCCACGGTGAAACTTCTTTGTACCAGATAATCATAAGTTCCATTTAAAAACATATCAGAAAATGTTTCCACCCCTAAACCGTTAATACTAACTCTATGAAAATCTATATCCGTTGAGTAATAATAGAAGGTCAATACATAACTTCCCGATGTTTCACAATGAATATTCATATCAAGTGTACCACTCCAGCCTAAATTCCCGTCTTTTATTACCTTTTTTCCTCCTGAGCAAGCACTATCATCTACAACACGAACTGCTCCATAAAATTCACCTGCTTCAGCTTCATAATAGACAGTTTCATTAGAACTTGAATCGGGTGTTTTTATTGTAATTGTATCGCTTGCTATTGAGCTTATATTTGCTGTATTAACTGCTTTTACATAAACTTTGTATTCCTTGCCTTTATCCAGATTATCTATAAGAAATCTTGTATCTCTTGCACTACCAAGTTTAGTTCCATCCTCGAGGTATATATCATAATGACACATATACAGACAGTCTTTGAATTCATCCCATTCCACTACAGCAGAATTATCGGTTATTGATTGTGCATGAAGGTTTTCCGGGGCTAATGGCGCACTAATGTATTTACCCTCAATTGATATGTCATCTAAAAAAGCCTTATCATTACTATCATAATTTTCAGTTCTAATTCTAACCTTACAGTTTTTATTATTTGACGCCGTTTCTGGCAATACAAAAGCCTTATAATCATCGAAACCATATTTATAAATATTGCCCTTCACTTCCTCAAGTTTTTCCCACTTGTCTCCATCAAACCATTCTGTAATAAAACTTTCATCCATTTCACAGTTTTCAGTCCAACGACGAAAACTTATAATTATATCCGAATAACCTTCGGTACTGAATTCTTTTAAAAAACTACTGTTTGGACCAAAGCTCAAAGCTCTGTCGCTCCTTGATGTAGCATAACGTCCACATTCTATTGCTTCATAATCCGGTTTCCTACTATCAATCACGGGATTGGACACAAATCGAGTATTAAAGATTGAAAATAGTTTTATTGAAACAGGCTCACTGCTGCCCATGACTTTAAATTCACCTATATTTATTTGTTGATTTGTGCTATTATTTATGCCAACTACAGTAAGCTTTACATACCTTGCCAATACTGACTTTATATCATTTTCAAAGTTTTTTGATGCCTTAGTGCTAGTAGTATTATCCGCAACAAGAATATAATAACCACTCTCGGTTGCAGTCTCAATTTTATACTTTAATGCTTGCTTTTTAGGTAATATAGTTTCAAAAGAACTAATATCAAATGTATCACCTAAATCTACTATAAATGAATGTGGCGCTCCATCAATAGACCATACTGTACTAGTTTTTCCGTCAATAGCATTAGTTGCAGGGTTTTCTGCCTTCTGTGAAGCTGAAACAATTGTCTTTCCTTGTGCTAGATTAACTTGATTTATATCTTCATTAACTGCATTTGAAACGTAAGGTATTGTGAAAACAGAATTAGCTGTCTGCACACCTACATATGCAAATTCACATTGTGCAGCAACACTTCTGTCTTCTGATGTAATACATAAGCCTGCATACACCTCTTTACCTATATCTATTTTTATGGGCTCACCTATTTGATTCCATACTTCCCCACCAGCATTTAACATACAGACTATTTTATCTCCGTTTCGGACAAGTTTTAACCCATAACTACTAGATACATCAGGTTCTTGAGACTGGCTAAATTCTGTTTTTGCACCGACATTCCACTTTTTTCTTGATTGAACTTCTACTTTGTTGTCCTTTGTAACAAATAACCCCACAAATGCAGCGTCAGAGTATAGATCATCTCTTATCATAATTCCGACGTAACCCTTCTGACCGTTCATTCTAAATATGTTAGGTTCAGCCTCAATAGAAAAATTACCGCTTAACTTCTGATAGGCAAAATGAAAAGAGTCATCCGTCCCCTTTATGCCTTCTCCCGAACCTGAAAGAGTAAACTTATCCGTAGATGTAATGTAGTCATTAAAAGTAGAATTTCCAGCTAAGCCTACCCTTCCTATATCTTTACTTTGCCAACCAATAGGAAGAGAGTTGTCAACCTCATCTACATTAACGTCTTCTGCTGAAAAAACTTGGGTGCAAAAAAACATCTGCACTAAAATTGCAATGGCAACAAACAAGCTACTTTTTTTACTAAATAATTTCAATGTATACATCCCCTTTATAAAAAAATTAGTTTAACTATACAATTTCTCTTAATTACCATTATCCACATATCAGCACTTGAAAGGTCTGTAAATCTCATTTATAAAATAATGGACAATAAAAAGTCTATTGTACAGTTTTCATTATTGGAAATTATATCATATGAAAATATAATTTTCTATATTGACATGGTAATTCCAAAAAAATTCTGTAATTGGCCTTTATAAAAACATAAAATCACCTTCTTTTATATGTAATTCTAATAAAAACATAAAAGAAGGTGATCTTAAGATACATAAACGGCTTATACAACTCAAAATATGGCCTTATGCTGTATACATCATAATTCAATTTTTAATTCCATCAAAATCTTACCACTACTGCCTTTACTCCTCTTCCCAATTGTGATAAACATTCTGTACATCATCTAAATCTTCCAAATGCTCGATGAGCTTGTCCATAAGCTCAATATGTTTGGGGTCGGTAAGTTTGGTCATGGTTTGAGGTACCATCTCTACATCAGCCTCAATAAATTCATAACCTTTGTTTTCAAGGGCTTCTCTTACCTGTGAAAAATACTCCGGAGAAGTAGTAATCTCATAGTAATCCTCTTCAGTCGCAAAATCCTCGGCACCACACTCAAGGACTTCCATCATAAGGTCATCCTCTTTGATTTTGCCATCCTTTTCTATGAGGATAATTCCCTTTTTGTCGAACATAAATGACACGCATCCAGTTGTACCTAGATTACCGCCAAATTTATCAAAGTAATGCCTTACATCTGCTGCTGTCCTGTTTCTATTATCAGTCATAGCTTCAACTATAACTGCCACTCCACTAGGACCGTAACCCTCATAAACTATTTCCTCATAATCGGCACTATCTACTTCACCGGAAGCTTTCTTAATACATCTTGTAATATTATCGTTAGGCATATTAGCAGCCTTTGCTTTTGCAATAACGTCCTTTAATTTTGAATTGGACTCAGGTTCAGGTCCCCCCTGTCTTACAATAATAGCAATTTCCCTACCGAGTTTTGTAAATATTTTAGCCCTCTGAGAATCGGTCTTTTCCTTTTTACGTTTTATAGTCGACCACTTTGAATGCCCTGACATAAAACACCTCCATAATAAAACTTGTAATAAAACATACTCTTATAAGATTATAATATTAAAATAGTAATTTATAAAGTTTTTTTAGGATTTATATTGTATTTTTATATTTCTTTTTAAAATTATCTATTTACATATTTGGAATTTTTATATAAAATATGTATAGTTTTTTAATGAACCTAATAAATTATATTATGTTATTCTTTGTGCACATTAATCGTTTTGCAGACAATATCATATTAAGGGATGATGTTAAGTGGGCAACAAACTAGTTTTAAACGTATACATAAGAATTATTAATATTTTGATAATCACAGTTCTCTTAATATTAAATTTGAGTTCTTTTATTGCATCTAAAGAAGTCCCTCTGAATTTTAAGCAGAATTTCTTTTTTGTGCAGTTTAGGTACAATATATTAATACAAGTTTGTCTGCTTGCAGTACTATTACTCATAAGCATAATCCTATTCAGAAAAGATCATGCTTCTGCAAAAAAGAGCCAAACTCAAGAAGAAGTAGCATTGAACAAGTATCAGAAGGAAATTGACGTACAATACAAAGTTCTAGAAAAAATTGCTTCGCTTTATGACAATACAATTAAATGCACTAATGAGAAATCAGAGTTTTTTTATAATATGTCTCATGAATTAAAAACTCCTATAACTGTTATATTAGGAGCAATTCAACTTATCGAACAAAAAAAAGGCTATATAGAATATGATAGAAGAAAGTCAAGTAAACATATTACAACAATTAAACAAAACTGTTACAGACTGCTTAGGCTAATCAACAATATGCTTGATTTGAGCCGAATTGAATCCGGTTATATAAAATCCAATATGGTTAATTGTAATATTGTATATCTTATAGAAGAGATTTGCCAGTCAGTAATACCTTATGCGGTACAAAAATCACTGACACTTGAATTTGATACTATGGAGGAGGAAATAATTACCGCTGTCGACGTCGACAAAATAGAAAGAATAATACTCAACCTTTTATCAAATGCCATAAAATATACAAAACCAGGAGGTAAAATTTCAATAGTTGTATCGAGTAGATTCGATAAAGTACATATTTGTGTACAAGACACAGGCATTGGAATACCAAAAGATATGCAAACGAGCATATTTGAGCGATACCAACAGGTGGACAGCTCTTTGACTAAAGGTATTGAGGGAAGCGGCTTAGGGCTATCTATAGTAAAATCCTTCGTGAAACTTCATGGTGGAAGCGTTAAGGTAAAAAGCGAACCTAATATTGGAAGTGAGTTTAATATATGTCTTCCAATTAAACATATAGAAACCTTAGGTGACAGTAGTTCAAATTGCGTTAAAGACAGTCAAAGAATAATAGAGGCTATAAATATTGAGTTCTCGGAAATATATCATATATCGTCAGAAGCAGCAATAAAAGCATTAAGTTCTTAACCTCTCTACGATAAGACCATTTCAAAAATAACCTATACAACATTTAAGTCATAAACCCATCAAGTAGGACTTTTTGAAATGGCAATTGCAAAGTTTTTTTGGAATCATCTGAAATTAAAAACCGTATATAGCCTCTTTTAGAATATTAAATAGTTATCTAAGAGCTACCAGTACACATGCCTGTACTGCATTAAGGCCTTTTTCCTCAATCAAATCCATTATTCTGTTGTCATAAGTCCCCGGTTGAAGCCATACATATTTCACTCCAATTTTTGCCGCTTCCTCAATAACTCCCGCACCTCTTTTAGGGGAAACAACCATATCAATTACTTCCGGAACTTCCGGCAATGATGATAAGTCCTTATAACACCTATCCCCTTCAATTTCCTCGTAATTCGGGCTAACGGGATAAACGGTATAACCACGGGATTTTAATTTCTTATAAATCATATTTCCATACTTCTCAGGATTATTGTTAGCACCTATTACTGCCCATACTTTCTTTTCAAGCATTTCCTCTTCCATCATTTTATCAACACTCCTCTCTATAAAATAAGTTTGCCTTCTAAATCCAATGTTATGTATGATTCGTCACCAATTTGAATAATTGCCCTTGCATTAGTAGCTTCAACAACTATATTATTGAAGCTTTCAACGTCATCTACAAATACGAAAACTATTAATTCTACATCCTGTTCATAGACAATATCTTTTATAGTATAACCTTTCGAAATCAGTAAACTTTGCAACTTTCCGAACAGAGTATATTCAACAATCACACTTACTTCTTTACAGAGCTTCTTTATAACAATCCCTGCTTCTTCAATACCTAAAGCTGCACTTTTGCCGTATGCACGAATAAGACCTGCTGCCCCAAGCAAAGTTCCCCCGAAATAACGTGTAACTACAACCACGAGATTCTCCACTTTCATTCTTTTAATCACTTCAATCATTGGAAGACCAGCCGTTCCGGAAGGCTCCCCCGCATCGCTGTATCTTTGTACAATATTGTTACCACCAATAGAGTAGGCATAAACATTGTGTGTAGCATCCCAATATTTTGTTTTTAATGCATTTATATATGCAACCGCCTCTAGCTCATCTAAAACAGGCTTTACAGAAGCTATAAATCTCGATCTCTTTTCTTCAATTTCAGACACTGCTTCATTTAGAACCGTTTTGTATTCCTTATCCAAATTAACCACCTTTAATACATTTATCCTATTATTATAACCCAGTCCTATGAAAAAGCACAGTAATTCCAACTAAATAATAATATAGATTTTTCTTAAGCATAATTAACAAAAAATTCATAAAGTTCACAGTAAAATAGTGTATAATATTTATATAACATATTTTAAGGAGGGTTTTTATGAAGCACATTGTTAAAGAAATTGCAAGTTGGTCTGGATATGTATTTTCTGCCGTATTAATCGGCTTAGCTATAAATACGTTTGTTTTTCAACCAACTCAAATAGTTGGTTGTTCTATGGAGTCTACCTTTTTTGAAAATGATAAAATAATGGTAAATAAACTCATTCACACTTTGCGTTCTGAACCCGATTACGGAGACGTAGTAATTATTGATAGTCGAGTAAGTCGTGACAGAACCATAAAAGATGATTTGACAGACAGCCTTAAATATAATGCAATTACAAGCTTGATTACAAAGGAAAAACAGGACATCTTGTGGATAAAAAGAGTTATCGGAAAGGCAGGAGACACCTTAGAGTACATTAATGGTACTTTGTATAGAAATGGTGAGGTTGTGCAAGAAGACTATATAAAAGAACCTATGAATTATTTCCCTGAAGGTAAGATTGTTGTTCCTGAAGGTAGCATATACGTTATGGGCGATAACAGGAATTCAAGCTTAGATAGCAGAATAATAGGTGCTGTTCCTCTTGATCATATAATTGGAAAGTATGCCTTCAAATTTTAATTAGCGCTCTTAAACAACACTTTTACAAGTCTATTATAAAGGACCATAAGTAATTGTTTAGACAATACTCATGGCCCTTTTGCATTCTATAGAAAACCAAGTATCTCTTAACAAAAATACTACTGACTATTACTTAATTGCTCCATTTCTCTATACTTAATAAACGACAAATTAACTAAAGATTTATCCTGATTATATTTCATCATATTCATAGCTTCATCGATATTAACAAAGGCACTGTCTTTATAGTCCTTTTCTTCTCTTACTTTATCATTTTGGGATTTCATAACATACCAGGTAATTTTGTTTAGGAATGGTGTTTGACGTGTTGTAGAAAAGCATTCATAACTTGTTTGACCAGCACTTGAAATTATTTCAGCATGAACTCCGGACTCTTGACTTATCTTCTTAAGGGCAACTTCATTTGGTAATTCCCCATTGTGCAATTCCTCTCGCGGAAGCACCCAGCCATCCCCATTCTTTCGGAGGAGAACCTTATTTCCAGAGAATACAACTCCGCCTGTAAAGCTCTTTACCAACATAGCAAAAACCCCTTTCGTTATAAAATTTGTTTGAAGAGATAAGGAATAAATATATTTAATTCCTTATAATATTATAATACTATATTGGTAATTTTTATTCAATTCTATTGGAAATATATTCACAAATTATTACATATCGCATTTAAATTTCTTTATGCAATCCACCTTGGACTTTAGCATAGAAACCTTAAAATAAGTACCTTTCTCGTCATAATTCTTTTCTACTATTTTTCCGTTTTTATGAATATAGGATATTGCCCAACCTTCCTGGAAGGGTATAAATAATTCCATTTCCTCTTCGTCCTGCCCTAATGCAGCAGTAACAGCTTTAAGCAGCTCATCAACACCCTCTAAGGTAACGGCAGATATTTCCACTATACCTCCCTTTGGATTTAAAATTGGAGCTCTTTCTCTTTTGGCAAGACGGTCAATTTTGTTTAAAGCCATTACAATTGGTTTAGACGAAGCTCCTAATGCACTTAAGATATTATCTACCACCTCAATTTGCTCTAGTGCCTCTTCACTTGTAACGTCAACCACGTGAATGAGTACATCTGCATGAACTGCCTCTTCTAAAGTCGATTTGAAAGCCTCTATCAATTCATGAGGCAGTTTTCTTATAAACCCTACAGTATCAACTAAAATAGCGTCTCTCCCACTTGGAAGCATGAGACTTCTTGCTGTTGGATCTAACGTTGCAAAAAGTTTGTCTTCAGCAAAAACATCGGATTTGCAAAGTGCATTCATAAGAGTCGATTTTCCTGCATTTGTGTAGCCAACTAAAGCTATAACAGGCAAAGAATTCTTGTCTCTGCTTTTACGCATGAAACCTCTTCGCTTTTCAACTTCAGATAGTTCAGCTTCAAGATAATTTATCCTTCTTCTGATGTGTCTTCTGTCTACCTCTAACTTTTTCTCCCCGGGTCCTCTTGTACCAATACCTCCACCAAGTCTGGATAGTTGATTTCCCAAACCAATTAGCCTTGATATCCTGTACTTTAGCTGCGCCAACTCTACCTGAAGCTTTCCTTCTTTTGATCTGGCCCTTTGGGCAAATATATCCAAAATAAGTGTTGTCCTATCAATTACTTTTATACCTAAAATCTCTTCAATATTCCTAAGCTGAGCCCCTGAAAGCTCATCGTCAAAAACAATTAAATCAATATCTAAAGCCTGTCTTATAAGACTCAGTTCCTCTAATTTTCCCTTACCAATATAATAAGCCGAATCTATTCCCTGCCGTTTTTGAAGTACCTTCTTTACTACCCGGGCACCAGCCGTCAGAACCAATTCTTCCAGTTCATCTAATGACCTTTCGCCGATACTTTTACCGTTTAAAATATTGCCAGATGCAGTCTCTAAGCCCACAAGAATAGTTCTTTCGGTCTCTTCCCCATTTCCATACAACATATTACCAGCTACTTTGTCAATCTCATCAATAACACTCCAAAGCTCGTTAATCCTAATATCATGGGCTTTGAAAGGCCCATACACTTGTGATTTACTAAATTCGTTTCCTTCAGACCTTTGAGGTATTGAGGCATAAATCTCTGTAATATTCCCATCCTTTACTCCAACTGCCACCATAGCATCAAGTCTCAATTTGAGCATGGAATTTATATCAACAAGTGAAACCATTCCCACACCGTTTGGGTGAGTATGAATACATCTGACCCCCGAAAGTCTTGACTGATCCCTTCTTCCCTCTACTGCTGGAAGTGCTACAGTCCCACTATCTCCAACACTCAAATCAACTATATTGCCTTTCCTGTCTATAAAAACCGAAATTTCACGGTTTATCCTACTGCTTATACCAGATATTGCATCCGTCAATTCCGGCGGAACAAAATCATTCTTGTCTGTCTGCATTTGCAAAAGGGCTTCCAATTCCTCAATAACAGACTTTTTTAGAGAGTCCAGATTTCCATTAACGAATATTTTACTCACCTCTTTTTATCGTATTGTTAAAAAGATATTGTTCCTCTACGGTATGTACATAATAAGTATAAGATCATTTTTATAAATTATACTCTAGGTTTAGTTTCTATAACTTCTTTTAGGGCTTCCCACATTTCATCCCCAATAACTCCAAGTTTCCACAGAGAAACTCCTTTTAGACCATAACGCTTTGCAATTCCTATCTTTGATTTTAAACTATCCTCATTTTCACTTTCAACTAGAATTGCCAGGTAAAGCTTTTGGGCAGAAACCTCTTTTTTAGCTTCCTCTACTGCCTCAATTACAAGATTTTCGGGCTCAGGCTTCACTCCATAATTGTGTGCCATAATTATTATTTTGTCAGCCAACTGACTTAGAATCTTATAGTCATACCCCTTATAGGAACTGTTTGGTGCATGCAGTGTCAGTGTAAGACTTCTACCTTGGTTTTTAAGTCTCTCTGATAGTAGCTTTACAAAATTATTGAAATTGGCCTTTACTTTTTCCAATTCTTGCCCCCTCTGACTTAATCCAAGACCTTCAAAATCTATATTTACTCCGCTGTACAAAGATGCTTCATCTGCTATATTATATACCGCATTTGATACCGACACGGCATTTTCTATCAAATTTGTCAATGAATTATTCCCATCTACCATTTTAATACACATTTCAGTCTTAATTTTATATTTTTTTGCAGCTGCCAAAACCTTCTCCCAACCATCGGGTTTTTGCCAGTCGCTGTTAGAGACGAAGTTTCCTTTCTCGCCCATTTCATACCATCCAAGAGCCAATTCACTAACAATATCCGTATTCCCTACAGCTGTATCAGGATAAGGCTTTGTAAACAGGTCGGTCCAACTGCTCGCTTTTGAGTTTCCTAACGCATAGAAAGCTAAAACCTCCATAGGTTTTTTAGGTGAGGTTATCCTAACAGCTTTTACCACTGCATCCCACAAAACTTCACATCCAAAAGCTTCACTAAAAAATCTAATAGGAATAAGCGTCCTTCCATCTATTATTGTAGGAGGAACATCTAGTGTGATTTCTTCTTTATTCTTAAATGCAGTTTTTTCTCCAATCTTAAGACTTATTGAAGTTGCCGCATCTGTAGCCAATACCGTTTTAGTTGAATCCTCCCAATCCACCTCTACATTCAAAGCTTCTGCAATGGCCCTGAACGGAATCAAAACTCGTCCCTCCCTGTTTACAGGAGACACATCAAATTTCACAGGCAATTGATCCACAAATACACAAATCTCATCGCCTACCCCTTGGGAAAATACAGGAATATTTAATAAAACCATAGCAAAAATAATTGATAAGCTTATACATAGTAATTTCTTCATAAATCTTCCCCCATTTATAAATAAATTGCACTTCCTCATTCTAACAGAATTACTCGTGCTATTCCAGTCCTTTTGTGAAACATGATCTAATCTTCTTTCACTATGCTCGAAAGAGGTAAAATTAAAAAACTCGGGAGCTAAACGCCCTCGAGCTATACTGCTTTAAAACTATTACTTACTGTGTAGTCTCAACATACCAAAGTTCATCTTCAGAGTATAAATACATCTGCTTACCCTTAACACGGCAAGTATATCTAAGTCCTTTGCTTCCCGCGTTTAATGAAGTATTTTTACGCACATCAATAACTCTATCGATACTAGACGTTCGTCCATCTCCCCATTGAATTCCTAAAGGAACTTTGCCACCTTCAGTAGTATATTGTATAAGTACATCTACAAAAACCTTACCCATAAAAGAAAACCTCCTATCCTAAATATAAACCAAAAATACGTTCTCTTCTTCTGGATTTAAAACAAACTTCTCCTTATTGCATCCCCTTTTAACCAATCAGAGCTTATATCTGAATAAGCTTATAATCCTTTACCACTATAAACAAGGCTACAAGCTTACAAAATCTGTGATTTACACACCCTAGAGCTCTCAATAAATTTATATAATATTCCAAAAACCTTATCGGTAAATTACAGAATATATATAAGCACTTTTTAATAAAGTAGCTCTATAAATCACAGATTAATATGGTAAAGCACTATTCGAATCGAACATATGTTCGATATATACATTATATGACATCTTAGTCCCATTGTAAAGTAATTTTTTATATTTCCTCTGTCTTTTTTATTACTAGATACCCGTAACAGAATTCGCTCCTAAAAGCGGGTCACAAGCAGAGGAAGTGCATTTTAACATTATGAAAGACTAGAAATTAGCAATGTTAAAAAGCACTAGGTAGGACTAAATCCTTCATATTGTGTTCTCTAAAATAGTACTATATTACTATAAAACCACCTCAAAAAAGTTTATCTTACCTCCGAATAATATTACATGAAAAACTTATAAACTATATGTTTATTGAACAAAGTTTTTTTCAAAATATTCATTTCTACTTTCAATACATAACAATATAAGTTTTTTCTATTACATTAATAAATATAATATTTAAGGAGGCTTTATTTAATGAAAAAATTTCTATGTTCTTTTATTTCTGTCCTCTTAGTTATTACATCCTCATCGTTAGTTTTTGCTAAGGGTAAAGAAACCAAAGCATCTTCACAACAACTAAACAACATTTATGAAAAAGGACAAGCAGACAATTCATTTGATTCTAATGTAAATAATAAAGGTCAAAATAATTTTAATTCCACTAAAAAGGATTCTGTAAAAGAAGCTGCTAAAGAGGTTAAACAAGGCCCTAAAGACGCTTTAAAAACAAAAAAAGACCAAATAAAAGAAAAAGTCAAGAAACAAGTACAAGAAAAGAAAAACAAAAATGATAACTCCCTTCCCGTCTTTATAAAAGACAAAGAAGTTAAATTTGATGTTCCCCCAGTAATTAAATCTGGACGTACACTTATTCCTGTCAGAGCTATTACCAATGCTCTCGGTGCAGATGTTGAATGGGACGAGAAAACAAAAACCGTTACAGTTAGTAAAGCAGTGTATGATGCTGTTTACGGAGTTTCAACAACAATTGTGACTTTAAAGCTCGATAGCAATATAATATTAATAAACGGCAAGGAAGTTGAAATTGATGTTCCAGCCCAATTAGTAAGCAATAGGACTATGGTTCCCCTTAGGTTTATAGCTCAGGCCTTGAATAATGAAATTGAATATGACACTGAAACTGGTGCTATTATTGTTGGTGAGGATGAAGACGAGGATATCGATGTTGATTGCCAACTTGAAGCTTTTATGGTTGAATTAAAAAACAAACACAAAGATAAACATGCAAGGAAAGCAATTATAAAAAAGATCTCAGAATTGAAAAAGAAAAAGAATGTATCGGCAATTTTGGTTTTTGTCAAAGGTTCGGAAATAAACTTTGATGTACCTCCTGTAATCAAAGCCGGTAGAACGCTAATTCCTGTTAGAGCTGTAAGTGATGCTCTAGGTGCAGATGTTAAATGGAATGAAGAAACAAAAACCATCACAATTACCAAATCTGTTTATGGTGAGAAAGATACTGTAGTTGAAATAAATCTTAATAGTGATATCGTATTAGTTAATGGAAAGAAAGAAAAAATAGACGTACCCGCTCAATCAATAAATAATAGAACAATGGTGCCTTTAAGATTTATAGCTGTAATCTTAAATCAAGATGTGGAATATGACTCTGAAACAGGCACTATTATAATTGAAGATACCGACAGCAAAGAAGATGTTGACAATAATGAAAAGGTAATTGTGGACGATGACAATTAGAACTAAGAGGTAAAAATAAATATATTCCCCCAAAAAAGGGACTTTGCCATAAAAGCAATTGCTAATAATTTGTGCATTAAGTTGCGCCATTCTATAGTAAAATACTTTTACAAAGTCCCTTTTTTATTTTTATCTTACTCCCGTAGAACCGAATCCGCCACCACGGTTACTTCCTATATCTTTAACCGAATCAACTAAGGTAAATTTCATTTTAGGTACAACCTGTAACACTATTTGAGCTATTCTGTCACCTTTTCGAATACTATATGTACCTTTACAATTTCCCTTTGAATCAATAGTATAAGTTTGGTCACTATAGTTACTATCCGAAGTATTGGTCATTATAATTCCCAGTTCATCCCTGTAACCGCTGTCTATTGTCCCCGGTGAATTTGAAAGCCTGAGCGGTGTCTTATATGATATCCCACTCCTAGGCCTTACCTGAATTTCATAACCCTCGGGTATAGCTAGCTTTATTCCTGTAGGAATAATAACAGTTTCACCCGGTTCAATTGATATTTCTTCAGCAGCACACACATCCATACCTGCATCACCTTCTTTGGCGTAGGTTGGTATAACTACACCTTCTCTGCATATTTCCAAAAAAACTTCAATTTTTTCTCCCACAAAGACGCCTCCCTTAATATAAAATTTCTATACCCCTCTAAAGTAATGGCCCTTTGTAAAGCCAGACTTTTTAATTCTATCAATCAACTCTCTATGAGAGTCTAATGCACTTTTGCCTACGGCTGTCAAATCCCTGTGCATATTGACAATCTCTTTCATCTCGCCCGCTGTTTCATCGGTAAAATTCAGCCTGATTATATCTACTGCCTCCTTTATTTTACCGATATTCTCTTCTAAAAGCAAAACATTTGAGTTAAAAACGGTACTTCTGCAATCTAACCTATCACACACAACTGGAAATTGTGCGCCAATTCTGTCTTTCAAATAATATTCACCTTTTTCACAAGCAATACTGCACTTTGTCTTTGAGTCAAACCCTCCCGCAATACTACCTACCGGGCAATATTCACTAGTCATAAGTGGAATCCTTCCATATACTACTGCCTCTTTTGTAAAACCCGGAATATTGGGGAGGTTTCTAATCTGATTTACTGTCAATTCAAAGGACAAAGTGACACCGTTTACACCTAATTGGGCTAACTGTTTTAAGGAAGAACTGTTAAAGCAATTTAAAGAATAATCTCCCATTATATTAAGCTTTGATGGATATTTATCTTTATTTAAGTGTCCTATATTTCCGACAAGCAAACCGTCTATGCCTAAATCTATAAATTCAGATAGCCTTTCCTGGATTAATTTATCATAATTTCCCCTTGTTATCGAAGGAATGTGTAAATATACTTCCTTACTTTTAAGGGTTGACAATATTTCGCTTGCCTTTTTACTTAATAGCAAATTGAAGGGAATATACAATCTGTCAATTTCTAAACTTCCATAGTCAATCCTATCATTAAATTTATAAATGCACGCAGAAATTAAAAGTTTTTTATCTTTATTTCGATCATTTCCCGGGAAATATACCACACTCTTTTCTTTTTCATCAAAATCGTCCGACAATTTTCTTGAGTATCTTGCAGCCCTCTTTAACTCAAGTTGTTCTAACGCACTACGCCTAATATTATTGATTTCACTTATAGGTATTGACAGCTTTTCATCTATAAAAACGCTAACATTAGCAAATTCAAAGGGTGTTTGTCCGGTTTTAGTCATTTGTGTTAATACCCTCTCCTCGGTCAGAGGTCTGTTTAAAGCCTCTTCAGGAATTAAAGAACCGGTAACTGCTATACTATTTCCCACATCATCTTTAACCGTTAATGTAATTGGTTCATTTTTATTAACCTGGAGCTCCCCGAAAATAGGAATTTTTCTGTAAAACTTACCGGATATACTCTCTAATGCTGCATTATTCAGCTTTTTATCCGATGTCTTATATACCTTGTTATCCTTAACTATATTTCCCTTTATATTTCTTATTGATACAACCTCTCCGGCTTTAGCACTTTCAACTTTTCTGCCCTTTACTTCTAGTCCGCTTATCACTGTACCGGGACTTTTCTCTTCCCCATTCCAAACTTCTATTCCGTCACCCATTGAAACGTCATCATTAAGAAGTAGCTTAACAGCTAAAGAAGACCTATCATAGGCTATTACTTTTCCCAAAAATACACCCCAATTTTTTGGTTTTTCATAGCTCATCATTGTACTTCCCGTCTTACCCTCGAGGTACCCTTTTGAAAATCCTCCCCTGTTAAATACCTGAGTAAGCTCCTTTATGTCCTTGTCTTCAATATCATATTTCCCCGATGTATTACTATTACCTTTAGTTAGATATCTATCGAGGTACTTTCTATAGGTCTTTGTAACAGTAGCAACATACTCTGGTCCTTTCATTCTTCCTTCAATCTTTAATGATTTAACCCCTGCTTCTAAAAGTCCGTTCAGCATTTGAACACTACACAAATCCTTTGGGCTCATAATATATGATCCTCTATTTCTACTGACAGCTTTTCCCGATTCATTTTCCACAAGCTCGAAAGGAAGCCGGCAAGGTTGTGCGCATTTTCCCCTATTGCCGCTTCTTCCGCCAATTATGCTGCTCATAAGGCATTGCCCCGAATAGGATATACATAAAGCCCCATGAACAAAGACTTCAATTTCAGCCAAAGTTCCAGCAGCTATGTTTTTTATTTCTTCTAAAGAAAGTTCTCGGGCCAGTACTACCCTTTCAAATCCCATTTCTTCAAGAAATCTTACACCCTCTAAATTATATATTGTCATCTGAGTACTCGCATGAAGAGGAAGATCAGGAAACAAGCTTTTTACAATCCTTACAAAACCCAAGTCCTGAACAATTACTCCGTCTATTCCTGCAAGGTATGCTTCCCTTAAAAACTGAACACCCTCTATAAGCTCCTCATCTGACATAAGAGTATTCATCGTAAGGTATAAACTTACACCCCTGACATGGGCATAACGAATAGCTTCTTTAAGCCTTTCAAGGTCAAAGTTTGAAGCAAACTGCCTAGCGCTAAACAATCTCCCTCCAAGATAAACTGCATCTGCTCCATTTTCTACTGCTGCCAAAAAAGCTTCCCAATCACCGGATGGAACTAAGAGTTCTATTTTATCCATAGCATTAAATCTCCTATAATAGCCTAAACGTTTCAAAATATATTTTATAAGATAAAATTACCGTCAAAAATACCCAATACCGTCGGCATGATATCGACTAGTGATTTTATATTTATTGCATCAAATTGTCCTCTATTTCCTAGTATCACCGTAGGAACCTTATTAAATGTATGTGTTTTAATTGTCAAATCCTCAATATTTCCGTGGTCACTAGTAATAATTATAAAGTCCTCATCAAGGTCCACAAGCTTTAACAATTCACTTAAGAAACTGTCAAGAAGCTCTATATTTTCAACAGCCTCTTCCATATTCATTTTATGCCCGATAATATCAGTCATAAAATGTTCAAACATGGTAAAATCATATTCTCTGCTTAGGTTATAAAGCCTTCTTGCAGCAGCTTTGGGAGTAATTGTGCTCTCAATATAACCTCCCTCTACAAGAATTTTCCCTGTTATATCATGGTATACACCTTTTCCCAACTTATAATCCTCTAATGTCCTACAGTTTAAACCACTTCCAAGTGTCATAACAGTAGTTACCGACGGCTTATATTTCTTCTCTGTAGGATCTAGAATTTTACTAAGATATTCAGGCCTATATATATTTGCATTTGTAACCTTTAAACCTCTTTTTAGTAGTTCTTTAAATAAGTTATTAGAACTTATTATTTTCTTTAAAGTCTCAGTAGGCTGTCCATGCAGATGCCTTCCTAATACTTTCGAGGCGTTTACTCCAGTAAAAATCGAAGTTTGTCCTGTTGCACTTTGAGGAAGTCCGGCTACCTCAAGACATGCATCGGTAGCAATTACCTTTCCTGAACTTTGGACATAATCCCATGTTGGTGTATATGCCTTATAAACAGGATTCTTTATATTATTTGCTTCTCCAATGCCAAATCCATCTATAAATATAAATATAAGCTTCATTATAATCACCATAAATGTAATATTTTATAGTTCCATCAAACCTGTTAAGAATAACATATACTCCTTACATGAAAAAAAGCGCATAAAGGCGCTTATTAATTTTTATTTGTTATCTAAATTACAAACGAGCTTTTGAAATCTTATCCAATGAATTCCTAACCTCACTAAGTTCTGCTTCTCTTTTTGCCAATTCAAGTTGAAAGTTGGTATTTTTATTGCTAACAATAGCATTTTCATTGGTCAATCTTCGGTTTTCTTCAGTTAATCTATCTACTTCATCTTTTGCAGCTTTAAGCTCCTTGTTTAAATTTATTACACTCTCATACGCCTTAAAGTAATCATCTGCAACATTTATTGCTGAAAGAACAGAAGCCATGGAAGTGCTGAGCTTGCTATTAACCCGAATTACTTCATTCATTTTTTTGTCTATATACAAAGCAACTTTTTGCATATATTCCTCAGACTCAACACCCATCAAAGTGTAGTCTTTGCCAGCTATTCTGACTTCCACCTTGTTTTTATCCGCCACAAGTATCAGCTCCTTCAAAAATTAACTCCTAATCCGTAGGCATAGACACATTTTTTTATATTATACTATATTTCGTCATAAAATCATATAATTTTAGCATAATAATTTACTTTTATAAATATGTTACGTATTTTTCGATAAAATAATGCAAAAAACTGCCAATAGCCCTATCAAAACAATCACCTAACATTTTTTGCATAGGATAATAATGTTCCTATGTCAAGATGCTTAAAACCCCACTAAAAGTATTCCCGATTTTTTGTATAGAAAACCAAATAAATTCCTTAACATAAAAACAGGAGTTCAAGCTTAACACTTGAACCCCCGTTGTAAAATCAATACTTATTAATCTACTATTTTTTTAATTCCAAGCAAATCAAGTCTCAATGCAGCAAAGTCAAGAGAATTGAATTGACCGTCTTTGTTAATATCTGCTGCTGTTGCCGCTTTACCCTCGAATGCTTTATCCATTCCAAGCAAGTTTCTTCTCATCAGACCGAAGTCAAGAGCATTTCTGCTTCCATCAAGATTAACATCTCCAAGTTTTACATCAGGTGTTACTACACCGCCATCTATAGGCTCATAACCGAAGATTTCAGCTATACCCAAAGCTACAGCATAGTCAACTTGATGCCAATATCTGTGAAGAGTATATTCGTATAAGTTGTCCTCTGTCTGGTTCTTAATTCCTTCATACCAAGGATCATCTTTGTATTTTGAACGAATGTCTATGAACTTAACACCGGACTTGATAACATCTCCATTAGGCATCTTACCTGTCCAACCTGATGGAACATAAACTTCCTGTGTAAACATACGTCCAAGTGAACCGTTAGTCTCTGCTCTACCAACACCGTAATCGTCACGGCAGGTATCCCATACCACTTGTAACATGTCTAATGCTTTGTCAGAAGCTTTTTTACCAAGTTCTTTATTACCATTCCACTTTTGAACGGCTTGATCATAGAATAAGAAAGCATTTGAAACTGAACCGGTAATACCAATGTCATTACCATAGCCTTTTACTGTACAATGCAAGTTGTTATTTGCAGGTTTTGATCCTGTCCATGTATCAGGCTGACCTTCCCACTTCAATGTTGAAGGTATTTCCCATGTTTTAGCGCTTACATCAGCTTTACACTCGGATTCTGCCCAAGCAACCCACTTGTCACAAATTTCTTTAGCCAATTGATCTCCAGTTTCGTAGTAAACTTCACACATACGTTGCATTGACCATGCCTGCATACCAAACCAGTTGTTACTTTCTGGGTCACGATAAACAGGAGCATAATCGTATGCCATATCGTAGAATGTTGACAATGATCCATAGGATTTGTACTGTCCACCAACTGAGTTAGAAGCACCACCTGCTATAGCACCTTCAGCAGATTGTAACCAAGCATATAATTCCACCTGTCTTTGGTAACTTGTCTTCCAGTCTTTTGCACCATTTGAAGATTTCGGTTTGAAATCTGACGAATTAGCCAAAGCATAAGCAGCCAAAGGAGCTTGATATCCCCAGTGAACGTGACTACAACCAATCTTCCATGACCAGTCACCAGCAGCAGCACCACCCCAAGCATAGTACCAAGCCATTAGGTAATGAGCTGAATCATATCCATTTCCAGGAGTCTTTGCTTGTGCTCCAATTTTCATGAAATACTTGTCAAACAGTGAATATCTTAAGTAGTCACCCATTTTTGCAGCTTTTGCATTAAGTGTACTTAAGCTCTTGCCTTGCTCATCTGCCCATTTATCTGCCCAGTATTGAACCTGGATCAAACGACCATCTGCGTCAGAAGCAATTGTGAACGACCATTTTTTCGTTGTAGTTCCAGCAGTAAACAAATCCGCAAATCCTTGTGTACCACCATATTTAAATTCTTCAATTGATGGCTGTGGGATAGTTTCAAAAACTGATTCCTGCTCGCCTCTTTGATATGTATTTATATATGTACACTTGTCACCTGTTCCGAAACCATACCAGTTATCAACGTCTACCAACCAGTGCATACCATACATTGAATATGTATTATATGCTGAATAAAGTTCTTGGTGGATAGGGTCTTTTCCAACTGTTACGTTCGATTGGATTTCTGCAGGATAGTTGTCAGGAAGAGGGTACTCATTTGCATAGCCTGCAGGAGATGATGGATTATATCTATCCAAACCTTTTTGCATTGAATCAGATGGGATAAAGAAATCTTCTACACACTTCCAAGCTCTATCCAAGCCTGACCAGTCTCCATTAATTTTACCGTTTACTGCCTCTAACCAAGCGTAGTAACTTGCAGCTTCACTGGTTGATTCATGACCATAATCAGGAGCCTCAACACATAGAGTCTCAATTGAGTGATAAGGTATACCCTCCGAGTCATAGTATCCAACTGCAGGATCGTTAATTTTATCATACATGTAATTAAATCTGTCTTTAAAAGTGTCAGATGCTGCACCTACGTTTGCTGCAGGAGCAATTGATGCCGTTAATAATGAAAAAGCCAATAAAAACATTGCCGTTTTTTTCATGTTCTAAATATCCTCCCTTCAGAAATTAAAAACAAAATGGTTACATCCTAAAATCTCCGTAAAAATAATCTACAAAAGTATTAGGATAAACTGACCTAAAAGGTCTTTTACTTTCTGACATACCTATTAAGTCAATAAAAATGAAAACTTTTTGCAACTTTTAGACTTTATTCACCTCCTGAGATATATAATAACTTTCTATAAATTAAAGCTATAAATTAAGTTAACATGTTAACTTAACTAAAACACAATATTATTGTGCTTATATCATAGGTAGTATAGGATGTTACTTTAGATACAACAAAGAATGGGTAAGATGTTTGTGAAATGAATTTCTAAAGATATACTACAAGCAACATACAAAACAAAATAATACTATAAATTTAACTCCTTAAACAAATCTTAATCCAACAGGAACTATTCATAAGTAATTTCTCTTATTACTAGTGCCACCTCCAAAAAATACAAATCGCAATAATTACTGTATGTATAAATCGTCTAGAAAATAATAATGTTATTTTTTCTGTTAGATTCTTTATATTACTTCGATGATGTTTTGATTTTTTAGGGGGCATTAAAGCAAAAAAAAATATTTTTTTTAATTTTATTTTTATTGCTTTGATACAGAACTATGTAATAAGATACTTCTAACAATTTGTGTTTATAATATTATAATAGCACTTACTGCTATCTTTTTCAAGAAGTACTTTTATGATAGAGGTCCTAATTATTTGTATAGCATCTCAGAAAGGCTCAATTCCCCACACTAGTTCATCAGAAATATGCACAGTCATTTTGTTCCAATCGGAAAATGTTAAAGCCCCTTGATTAAAGGACCAATCATCTTTCTGATTAAATTCTGTCCAATCCTCTCTTGTGATTGCGCCAAATACCCAAGCAGACTCTCCCGGAGAAATACTACCTTTTTCAAAGGTCACCTCAAGATACCTATTCGTAGAATCCGGCCCTGTAATATTATAAACTTTTCCATTGACATCAGTTTTCTCTTCTCCCAAGCTATAAAAATAAACCGAAAAATTAATAATT
Source organism: Bacillota bacterium (assembly GCA_023421115.1). Classification (GTDB taxonomy): domain Bacteria; phylum Bacillota; class Clostridia; order Acetivibrionales; family Acetivibrionaceae; genus Acetivibrio. The sequence goes on from JAEZUI010000026.1 coordinate 84,762, forward strand.
TTATCAACATCTTCCTTAAAATAATATCTAACCTTCACATTCTTTAAATCTATTAGCTCATTTCCTGTATTTTCTATCACAAAGTCCCATCGTATAGCTTGACTTGAAACACTCTGTTTCTCATTATAATGCTTGAGCTTAATTAATTTTTTACTTTCTACAGAGCTTTCTCCGGCAGTTCCTTTTGTAGGTTTAGAAAGCGAATTTGTCAATTTGTCATCCTTAGGTTGAGCTGTAATAACCGATGAAAATTCAGGCATTGGGTTAGATGATGCCTTTATATCACTATTTTGCAAATGAGATTTCACAGGTGTTGGTGTAACTATATTCTTTGGAGTCTGCCCAATATTTGATATTTCCTCAGAAGTCAAGACATCAACAGGAACACCTTCGGCCTCTTTACCAGACTGAGCTGACGACTCGTAACCTTTAATACCAATAATTTTTATCAAATCGGATACCTTCATTGCATCTATTTCATCTATAGATATAACTTTCCCCTGTTCCTTTAATTTAAGAAACAAATCATATTTACCCATTGAAATATCAAACTCACTGGCAGCTTCCCTTTCCTCAAGAGTTAACCTTGCTGTTTTACCGTCAATATTGCTGTTGTTACCTTCTATTACTTTTTCTATTTTATCAAGCAATTTATCTATATTCGAAGAGCCGGAACTATTACTTGCACCAGTTTCTTTATTTGCATCCTTTAAAGCAGCAGAAATTAAGATATCGGTTTTTTCATCTGCCGCGATATAACCATACTTTTTTGAGCCTTTAATAATTTCCATTATAACATCCTCAATAGGTCTATATGTCACCTTGATATCTTTTATAAGCTTAGCTGCGTCATCATTAAAAGCTACCGCTTCTAATACTTTGTAATCGTTGTTAATACAAAACTCCATACTCGGATTTATATCAACAGCTACATAACCATATATATCAGCATTTGATGGTATCATTCTTACAAACACAAGCAATAAAACACATACAGCTGCTAAACCTGCGCCTACGGAGACATACTTATAAGGATTTTTTTTGAGCCTGTAGATCTCTTTATCGTCAAAAGCTATCTTCTGACCCAAAAACATATCTTCACGCTTATGTATCATAACAAAATTGCTATTTTGCGTTAAAACAACAGCCTTGTCATTTCTAATATCATATATAATTCCATAGTTATTCACAACTTTCACCTCCTTTCCTTAGTAAGTAACTCTTCGAAATTTCAAGGTTACTTTTCAAAATTAAACACACTGCAATAATGTACTTCCTATGTCTTCCTATTGTTCTTCCATGAACACCGGCCCTCCTCTTGAGATCATTCCTAGGAATATTCTTATACTTGTATAATAATCGAAACAACTCTTCGTCATCTGCAAGAATTGTAGCAATTTTAAGGCATAGTTCCCTTGAATCCCTATGTTTAGGAACATTTAAAATCAAATCTATAAAGTCTATTCCAAATTCCACTAAAGTTTCCTTATATTCGACAATCTCTTCTCTTATCTCAACGTCCTCAAAGCTTCTATCTTGTACAGGGTTTAAATATCTTTCGAGAAGCTCACTTTCATCATCAAAATATGAAAAGGGAAGCTCTCTATTCCTCTTATTTTTCCTCATGTGATCAATCAAACGTCTTTTTATAACATGTTCGCTAAATAAAAGAAAATTGTAGTTTTTTGTCAAGTCATAGCAGTCTATTGCCTCGTTGAACGCTGATAAAACTATACTGTATTCATCGCTGTTTTTTACGTCAATATATTTTCCTACGGCATTTGATGCAATCTTCAACATGAAAGGAGTGTATCTGGATAAAAACTCTTCTCTTAAGAGTTTGTCGCCTTCTTTTATGAGTTTAAGTGTATTTATGAATTCGTCATTAGAAGCTTTACCACCAGACTTACTTCTGTTAAAGTTTAAAAAGTTTCGCACTTTCAACTACACCATTCTCCCTTCATAATAAAAATTCGTAAAAATAAAAATTTTAGTGTACATTAGACCATTTTACATAATTTATCCAACCTATTTTTCAGTGTTCTATATATATATCGTCTATTTGCATTATAAACACACAAAATCATACGTTTAACCTGAACAGAAAACAACCGTCCTGAATTTATACATTTACAGGACGGATTGCAACAAACATAGAATACTCTCTTTGCCTTTGGAATTCTTAAAGTAAATACCGACCTTATACAGTTTTTCTTTAAAAGTTTGTTTTTAGCAAATACCACAACATAAAAACATGAAGTTATTTCTTTGGCATTCCTAACTCTTTGTCCTACCTTGGTCTATACGTTCTAAAAATTTGGCAACTCCCATTCCGTGAACTTCTTTTAGCTGGGTTACCGCATCGGCTAAATCGGTAAGAGATTGGGCTTCATTTATAGATTTCTCCATACTTTTAGCTAAAACTTCACTTATTGTTCCAAGCTTTTCACTAAACTCACCTAGCATAAGCACAGCCTGCCCGATTTTGTCATCACCTTTTACAAGTTTGTTTTTATTAAATACAGTCTTTATTTCTTTCCATCGGAGCTCTTCCTGCTCAGAAAGGCAGCCTACAAGTTCCTTCCATTTGAGCATATTGGCCTCAGAACCTGTTGTAAGTGTCTGGGCATCGTTTTCATAGGTCCCTACAATAAGGGCATCAAGTTCTTCATCGTTCATGACAGATAAGACCTTTTCAGCAATTTTGTTCATATTTCTATATGAGCCTTGAAGTTTGAAAGCCGGCTCATTTCTATATTCGTCTGCTTGAGCTGCAGAACGTATGTATTCCATATTTACTTTCAGTACGACATCGCGCACTTTTAGAAGTTTTTTAATAACCTGAACAAATTCGTTTATCTCTTCAGCCGTATAGTTGCCTTCAAAATCCAAACCTTCCCTTTCACCTCTTTGAGCAATTTCTATAAGTGTATAAATATCCTTTTGACTTCTTGTGGCAAGCTTATTTAAAATCGGATTGGAAGTAAGGCTGTTTTCAATATAGCTAAGCATAAACGCATCTTCATTTTCTCTGAGCATATCACCCAAATTATAAACATCAGCTCTGTTTGCAAGCATATCAGGAATTTGGAATTTAGAACCGCTTTCAGTATAAGGATTACCTGCCATAACAACAGCAACCTTCTTACCTCTAAGATCATAGGTCTGACCCTCACCGTTATAGACCCCTTCAACCCTTCTCTGTCCGTCACATAGGGATATAAATTTCTGCAAGAATTCAGGATTACAATGCTGTATATCGTCAACATATATCATTACATTATTACCCATTTTAAAGGCAAGATTGAGCTTCTTAAGCTCTTCCTTCGCTCCGGTGCTCCTTGCTAATGCGGGATCAAGAGACGTAACTTCATTACCTATCGCCGGACCGTTTATTTTAACCATTGTAATACCCAAACGGCTTGCAACATACTCCATAAGTGTTGTCTTTCCGTAACCTGGAGGAGATATAAGCAATAACATTCCCATTAAGTCAGTTCTCTTATCCTCACCTGCTACACCTATCTGTTTTGCAAGGTTATCACCGATTATAGGAAGATAAACCTTATCAATAAGCTTACTTCTCACAAAGGAGGAAAGTACATCCGACTTAAATTCATCAAGTTTTAGTTCCCTTCTTACATTCTGTGTAAGCTCCTTTTTAAGATTTTGATACTCTTCAAAGTCCCTAACAGTCGATGACTCATATTCTCTCATCTTCTCTAAAAATCCCGTGTATGTAAATACAAATTTCCCCTCTTTTATGGTCGCATGGTCACCAATAAGACCTGCAACTTCAGCTCGAGTCCTGGTTTGTATTACGTTTTTACTGTTATAACTTTTTAATATCAATATAACTATAACTTCATAAACAGTATCATATACTTCAGACCTACCCGAATCCTTTAAAAATGCTTTTAGCCATTCCCGAACAAGGTAAAACAAGCCTTCCAAGTCATTTTCAACATTTTTCATAGACTCGTTGAACTGCTCTATTGCCTTTTTTTCTTTGAGGTGTGATATAAAAGCTTTATATATTTCGTCCGCCTCAAGACTTATAACGAAAGCATCTCCTCTCATCAACTCCTTGCAAAGATATAAAGCTGCCTCTGGTATAAGTTCTTTTTCTATAAAGGACACCTCTGAAAAAGCCTCTTCCATTGCAGTTTTCATGGAAGGAATATACGCACCTAAATCCGGTTCAGTCTTAAAGAATTTTGAAACTTTAGACATTTCTTTAAGTCTGGTACTGAATCTTTCCTCTACAGGGCCTCCAAAACGTGACCAAAAAATCTGTGCCATCGCTCTTGCTTTTGCATTAAAAATCAGCAAATCTATATTTTTGTGCAAATTTATTAAGGCACTAATAAGGCTTCTACAGTCTATATCATGTACCCCTTTCGAATACGCCTCTTGATACCTTGGTTCCATAAACTTCTGAATAAACTCGAGAAGCTGCTCCTCGGAATAGGAAGAGAGGTCATCTATAGATAATGTCTCTTTATTTAACGCTGCAGTAAATATCTTATAGGTCAGATACTGGGCACGATATACATCATTATTCTCAGATACCACGCTCTGATCCCATACATGCCGGAGTTTAGATACCCTTTCATTGCAAACTTTGTCCCAAAAATCCGTCCCAGAAATATGAAAATACAACTCTCCGTCCTTCTGAACTACTGAAATATCAAGTTTTTGAGTATTTACAGAAAAATATCTATTGCCAAACTTAATAACATTTCTTCCATCGACAAAAAGATCCTGTCTATCTTTTAGTTGGCGTACCGCATCTTCCTTAATTGTCTTTAGCCTACCTTCAATTTCATCTGCCTTGACAGTATCTCCAAAAGCCTCAAGTTGATCAACGGTATCCCGTACCTTCTCAATCATTATATCCGAAGCAAAATAGCCGTTTATCTCATTTATTGTCTTAAAGCCTTTGAGCCTGTTTATTATCCCGGTTAATACGCGATCGGAGGCATTAACAAGGGCAGTAACCTTTTTGCTCCTGTTGTCCAAAAGCACTTGTTTCTTAGCCTCAAAAGCATTATAGAGCTCTTCGCGCTTTTCAGAAAGCTTTACAACATAATCATCAAAATCAGCAAATTTTCCTTCAAGCTCCTCAATCTGCACCATTACCTTGCTTAAATATTCTTCGCACTTTTCGGTTGTATCGGCTATATCAAGGTAATTCACCACTGCCTGATCTAAAAGCTTCATCTGGGAATTGAACTGTGCTGTACCCTCAACACTCGCCAAATCTCCCATCCGCGTTTTAAGCTTTGCTTTTGCCTGATTCAATTGAGAGTATATCAAAGATATACTCTCAATAATCTCAGTTGTCTTAGTAGGATCTTCTATATTAAAATTACTTACAATATCAATAAGCATTTCAAGATCTGAAGAAGTTTTAGCCATGCCCTCGGAAAGTTCTTTACCTGTAGACGTCTTATCCACCTTATCAATTTGCTGCTGATGTTCCGCCACTCTATCTGTGTATGGTTTCAAACCTTCAGGATTTAAAAGGAACTCAATACATTTGTGTGAAAACAGTTCATTTTTTTCTTTCACTTTTGCTTCTAGTGACTCAATTAAAGAAAGGTTGGTATATCTCAAATCCTTAAGCGAAACAATCTCACCTCGGATATTTCTTACATTTGCCAAAACCGATACATAATCGGCAATACTGCCAAAATTCCCGTACTCAATCTCTCTAAGAAGCTTTTGAGTCTTTTCATCCACTTCATTTATTTGAGAAGCTGTAGCATTCCTTATCTTGGTTACCTTTTCAAATTCGGCAACCGCAGATGATGAAGCTTCTTTTATATTTATAAGCACACTTTTTATATCATAAGCTTCTTCTTTGGATATCCAAAAGTAAGAATCCACAATATGCGTTGCTTCCTTTACCATATCTACATAGATATCAGCATAGCCCTCGCCCTTTTGAAGGAGGTTGTATAAAAGCTTACAATCTGCCATACAGCGGACAATGTCCTTATTCCCTATTTTATAGAGGATTGAATCATCATTTGTCTCCACCACATGATTTTTACCCACATAGGGAGTTTGCCATATTTGAACCATATGGTTTTTTCTTGGCTCCTCCGCTGCTTTAAAAACTATCATTTCTCCATTGTCAAAATGCGCAAACCCACTGCACACTATTGGCGTTTCCACTGATTGCTCAATCAAGTTATAGGAATACACAAGATAAGAGCCACTGTCAATATTATAAAAGAAATATTGATAGTCTTCACCGTTTGGTGCTTCATCTTTCTGTTCAAACATACAGCAATCCACCGGAACGTCAAATAATTTATATTCTCCGCTCTTTAGATAGTATCCTTTTGGAAAAATAAGCCCATGATCATCGGGAAGCAGCATACAGGCCTGCTTAATATCATCTATACGAACAACGCTTTTGAGCTTATCATTAAAAATGAAATATCTGAATTCTTTTTCCTTGTATGGGCGAACTTTCAGCAATACAATATTTCCTAAAATAGTATAATAAATCTCTGCATCGTCAAGCGTCTGATCCTTATCTTCGACAGGCTCCGAGTAAATACCTTTCCCCGTATCGGTATTGTCTTCTATCTTAATAGTAAGGTCTCCATTTAAAGTCTCAACAAAAACTCTGTCCTGAATTGACACATGAGGAAACAAACCATCTCTGTGATCTTCCCTTCTCACCCTGACCCAATCAAACTCGCTCTTGCTTTCAAATCTAACTTCGTGGTCGCTTCTATTATCGATATATGTAATTCTTTCATCTTCAATTAACCATTTGAACGCCTTTATATCCTGTGCATTCTTACCTGTCTGAAATATCATATAAAGGTGTGGTTCAATCAATGTAAACTTAGAAAAAAAAGTGTTCTTATAATAGGTATACAATTCATTAAAATCGGCCATGAACTGCTTGTCTTTTAAAGCGTCTAAGGCAATCTTTTGAAAAGCATGCTCCTTATATTCATACATGGCAAAAACGTCCTCAAGCTCAACCTTTGCCTTTAGACCTATATAAACATTATAGCCGAAAATAAAGGAAGTTCCCACGGGAACCATATCTCGTGGGACACAGTTATTGTCTGTGATAAGTCTTTCACTTGCAATAATAGTAGTATCTATCGAGCCAAAAACATTCTTTCTGGCATCATTCAGCTTTTCAAGACGCTCTTTAAGGTCATTACCATGTTTGAGTAATCGGTTTTTTATGACTTCATAGGTACCGTTTTCCAAACTCTCAGGTTTTTGAGCAGTTTGTTCTGTTTGCTCGACTTTTTTGACTTCATCCACAGTTCCTTACACCTCATCTTATATAAAGTACTAGGGGGCTTTTAGCCCCCCGATATTTATTCCACCTCTTTCAAACGGAGTGAAAGTGGGAAAAAGTTAGGACCAGCTGTCCCATAGTTTTTATTTTAATTCCTTTTCAATCAATGAAGCAGATTCACCTGCAAAACCTGCCTTTTCTACAGTTTCTAAAAGCTTAGAGAGTATCGGAATATCCTTTGAATCCGCCTGACGCATCATCTTGTTTATTGCACCAGATATCGTCAAATTCTTTAAATCTTCCGATGTAATATTAAATCTTGAAGTGAAGTTTTGTAATTGTGACCTAAAGTACTCGGGATCACCCACTATAAATGTATCTTTTATATCTTTCAATACTTCACTGCTGCCTATCATACGGTCAAAGGATTTACCCTGAGAAATTGAGCCGATGATCTTATCAAAGAACATAGTCTCACCGCCAACGATATCAATTTTGGCAGTTTTAAGTGCTTCTCTGATAACTGAAGCCTGAGACTCTGCAATTTCCTTTTGTATATTGATATTTGCAAGCTCAATTTCCTTTTCTTTTTCAAGTCGAAGCTTGAATTCTTCATGAGACCTTCCTGCTTCATCAAGAGCCTTCATGCTGTTTGCCTTTTCAGCAATACCTTCTGCTTCTGCACGGTATTTCTTAGTCATTATATCGGCTTCTACTGTTCCTGCCTTTTCTTTAACATTAACCTTAGCTTCCTCACCCTTAGCTTCTGCTAAAGCCTTCATTTCTATTGACTTTGCTTCTGCCTCTGCCGTAGTTTCCATAACTCTAGCTTTCGAAGCTCCTTCTTTCTCAACAGCTGCTGCCTTTGCTTCAATAACTCTAGCCTCCGCAATTCCCTTTGTAGCTTCCTGTAAAACTTCTGCATCAACAAGAGTCTTAATTGCCTCCGCCTCTTTTTCAGAAGCTTTGAGTTTTGCATCGGCCTCGATTATCTTCTGTTCTGCTATTCTTTCAGCAGCTTGTTTTGAAGCTTCAGCAGTTCTAACTTCCAATATCAGCTTCATTTCAGCTTCTTCTTCTGCCTTTTTAAGAGCCACAGCCTTAATACGTTCTGCTTCAGCAATTGCCCTGGTATCTTTAATTTTTTCTTCTTCAATTACAACATCTTTTTCAACCGCCACTCTTTCTCGAATAACAGTCTGAATATTCTTCTTTTCCTCTTCTACTGATTTAAGTTTTTCTATTTCAGCAAGTTCTACCAACTTATCTTTCTCTGTCTTTTCAAGTAGGCGTTTTCTGTCAACACGTTCTGTTTCAATAACATCCGTGCTCTCTTTAGATTTCTGTGCAACAATAATCTGTCTTTGCTTGTTTTCCTCTGCAATGGCAATCTCTTCATCGGATTTAATACGTGCCATTTCAGCTTTGAGCCTCTCTTCCTGTGCAACCTTTTCTGCCTCTGCTTGCTCTCTCGATCTAATAATTGCGATTTCCCTAGCCTGTTTTGCTTCAGCCTCTTGATTTTGCTTTTCAAGCTCTAATATTGCTTCTCTCGCAGTTATATCCTGCTGCTTTATAGTCTTTTGCTTGTCCCTTTCAATCTGGTTTGCAAGCACTAATTGCTTTGCAGTCAATTCTGTAATCTTTTTGATACCTTCAGAGTCCAATATATTGCTGCTGTTGAGCTTGCCCACATCGGTCTGTTCGAGGTAATCTATTGCAGCATCATCAAGAACATATCCATTGAGGTCTGTACCTATTATTTGAAGAATTTCGGCTTTAAACTTCTCCCTTTCGGTATAGAGCTGTACAAAATCAAACTGCTTACCTACAGTCTTTAGCGCCTCGGAGAATTTAGCATCAAAGAATTCCATCAAGGTTCCCGGGTCTGATGCCTTAGCACAACCTAACAACTGTGCAACTTTCAGAACATCTTCCTTGGTTTGATTTACGCGTACGAAAAACGCAACTCTTATATCTGCTCTTAAATTATCTTTACAGATAAGTCCATCCTTACCTTCTCTTGCAATTTCAACTCTCTTTACTGAAATATCCATAACTTCTGCGTGATGCAGTATAGGCACAACCAGTATTCCCCCAAAGGATACTACTGGACCAGCTACACCATTTCGCACTATAACCTTTCCTTGATCTACCTTACGGTAGAACCTTGAAAACAAAGCAAGTATACCCATAATAATGATTATACAAGCAACTATTGATACTACTATAATTTGTGCTACTTCAGACATATTGCTACCTCACTCCTTCAAATTTTTTTATAATGTAATAACTCCTATCATCCACCTTTTTCACTACAATTGCTTTGTCACCTTTTAAAAGAGCTTCCTCCTCATCGTCAACCTTTACATTTATCAAAATCGACGAACCCAACCTTTCAATTTCAGCTTGGCCTAAACGACCATAATTAACATCACATACAAGCGTGCAAAGCTGTCCTTCAATTTTTATGTCACTTTCCACATCCTTCATTATGCCTTTAAATAATCCTTTTAATGGATGTGTAACAGCTTTAGTTATAAATAAACTCACTATTATATTAGGAATTATTAAGATTGTATTTACAAATCCCTCAGACACAATCGGAAAAACGCCTATTATCATAGAAATTGTCCACAAACAGAGGCTAAAAATGCTAAGCACTAACATAAAGGGAATATCTCCCACATTTAAAAATGCAAGAAAACCGTGAAAGGGATTGGTAATTACTTCTCCCTCGGGAATATCCAAATCCAAATCAATATCAAACAAATCAATATCAATTGCGCCAATAATAACTGTGATCCAATAAAGAATTATAAGCCCTAAGAGTACTGTAGGAATAATATTTACTCCTGTTATGGCTGACTTAAATATTTCAAGCATTACACATCTCCTTTGTTCCGGAAATTATAATGTAAATATATAGCAACAAGCCTGTTTTGTCAATGTTATTTACCGTCTAATACTCACAACCACAGTCAAATTTCGTCATTTTCTGAACAGTATTAATTGCTATTTATAATTTTACTCAGACACTCTTCATATAATAACGTATATTATAATATAAAAATAAACAAGAGGTGTTTATACAATGAAAAAATTATATCTGTCCGATAAGGATAAAAAAATAGAAGGTGTATGTGGAGGAATGGGCGAATATTTCGGTATTGACTCCACTCTTATAAGGATTATTTGTGTATTGCTTGCTTTTGCATCCTTCGGAACGGCAGTAGTTGCGTATATTATTTGCTGCTTTGTTATACCCAAAAAGCCTTATTCAAAAGACTGGTAACGCAAACAAAAAATGTTTTAGAAAAAAATAAATTTTCCGATATACTGTATATATTTATTAATGTCTGACGTATTTAATGCGTCAGGCATTTAGGCTTGTTTGGAGCACTTGGCATCAGTACAATGTCCATGCATTATAGTTCGTAATCTCATCTCAATTCCATCAATTTAGAGATATCTCTTATACTCTCAGAAAACGCTTCTACATTCTGATTAAGATCTCTAGTCTCTTCATCGCTCATCTGTTCTTTCAATTCCGATGCTTCAATGATAGCCTCTATTCTCTGCAGGGAACTTAATATAAAATGAAGCTTGGATTCGCATTCATCTAAATTGCTTTTTATCCCAGTCATTTCTTCTAAGGTATGCTGCTTCTCCTCAAGGGCTTTTTGGTACATTTCTTTTGCATTATCCCCGGAAGCGCTCCTTAATTTGTTCTGTAATGAGCTTATTTCCGAATTTATTCTGCCCTCTTTGCCACGCAAAAACTCTGAACTTTTTCTATAGCTTGCAACAATACCGGGTATTATTGTCTCAAAGTCTACAACTTCTTCCATAAATCTTGATATGATTACAAATTTGCTGTTATCTTTTGATTTTCTCTTTAGATTGATAAGAACCTGGCTTATATTCTTTATTACTGGTGTAAGTTTATCCCTTACCTTATTAAGCTCCTTTAGGGTGTTGTTTTCTAGTTCGTCCGAATTCTTTTTAGAGAGTAGACCTATTAGGGATGAAACGAGGAGGAGTATTCCACCTAAAATTAATATTATTTTATTAAAAAGAACTGCTAGTATTATAGTTCCTACAATGATGATTATATTGGGCTTACTTAGAATGGCCCTTAAAAAACGTCTTAGATTATTGTTCATTTTCTCATCCCTCTGCAGTTATTTGATTAGTATAATTTCTTAATTACTAATATAGTATATTTATGTACAAAATACAATTATGTTTTGTTATAATGTTTGGTTAGTTAGCTTAAATAAAAAAGTTTATTCCTCGTCGCATATCTCGATATAAAACTTTAAGCCGTCCCATTCTAATAGTTTTTGGCCGAATTCATTCCATGAATACTCAACACCATTAATCAAAACCTTTGGTATACTCCACTGGTTATCTCTAACTAAAACACCGCTAAAACTAATTTTCTTAGTATCTTTATGATTCTCTGTATTTATATCGATTGTGTTTTTTATGTCATTTTCATCCACATACTTTTGTATTTCCTCAATAAAAACCTCTCCATACATATCAAACTTTGTTTCTCCAATGCCGCTGATGTTAAGCATCTCTTCTCTGTCTTTAGGTAGATGTCGGCACATTTCCTTAAGGGTACTGTCATGAAAAATAATATAAGGCGGCAAATTTTGTTTTTCAGCCATTACTTTACGAAGATTTCTTAAACGTTCAAAAAGTATTTTATCGAAATTTTCATCTTTTTCTTCATTTTGTCTTTTGAGAGAGCCCGATTTTAAATTCTTGTTCACTTGAAGATCTTTTTCATATCCTCCAGCTTTATTAATGCCTTCTTTTCTATCTTTTTTAGTAGATATAGGCATCTGAATATCTGCTATTTTCAGAAATACCTTCTCCTTACCCTGCAAGACATCGTAAGCTCTCTTATCAAGCTTTACAACAGGATACTGGCCTTTTGTAACAAAAAGGTATCCATCTGCTGCCAATCGGTTCATCATATCTGACAACACTTCAATTGTATACTCTCTCATAATCCCATAAGTTGTAAGCTTGTCAAAACCTAACTGCCGGACTTTTTTCAAATTTGATCCTTTTAGAACGCTTGCTACCAATTGAACACCATACTGTTCACCCATTCGCTTTATACATGAGAATATTTTTTGGGCCTCTAAAGTAACGTCTGTTAGTTCCCCTTTGCTTATACAACTTTCACATTTTGCGCAATTATCGGAAGGTACCTCTTCTCCAAAGTACTCTAAGATATATTTTCTAAGACATTTTGCAGTATGGCAGTAATCCACCATCATTTGAAGTTTTGCATACTCATTGCGCTTTCTTTCCGGAGGAAGTTGACTGTCATCAAGAAGGAATCTTTGAATATGAGTGTCCTGCGCGCCGTATAAAAGTACACATTCGGCTTCATCCCCATCCCTTCCTGCACGTCCAACTTCCTGATAATAAGACTCTATGTTTTTTGGCATGTTAAAATGTATTACAAATCTGACGTTTGATTTGTCAATTCCCATCCCAAAGGCATTTGTTGCAACTATTATACGTATCCTGTCATAGGTAAAATCATCTTGATTTCTGTTTCTTTCCTCATCCGACATACCGGCATGGTATTTACCTACGCCTATACCTCTTTTGTGCAAAACCTCATATAACCTGTCTACCTCTTTTCGGGTAGCTGCATATATAATCCCAGCTTCATTATTGTGAGCCTCAAGATATTTGACTACATAATCAAGTTTACTCGCTCCTTTTCTGACCGAAAAAAACAAATTACTGCGGTCAAATCCTGTAACATAAACCTTTGGTGTTCTAAGCTCTAGAAGCTTAATAATATCTTGCTTTACCCGTTCTGTTGCAGTCGCTGTAAACGCTGTTACAACAGGCCTACTATTTAATTGTTTTAAAAACTGAGCTAATTTAAGATAACTCGGTCTAAAATCATGCCCCCACTGGGATACGCAGTGAGCCTCATCAATAGCGACCATGGAAACAGTGATACTCTCTAGCATATTTACAAATCTTTCGGATTCCAATCTTTCCGGCGCAACATATAAAAGCTTGAACTCACCTTTTCTTGCAAGCCTCAATTGATGCTCTAATTCCCTCCACTCAAGAGAACTATTGATAAATGCCGAAGGGATCCCAAGATTATTAAGCGTTTCCACCTGATCTTTCATTAGTGAAATAAGGGGAGATATTACAATAGTGGTTCCCTCTAGTAGTAGGGCAGGTATCTGATAACAAAGCGATTTTCCACCGCCCGTAGGCATTATTCCAACAGTATCGGAACCGGTAATAATGCTTTCAATGATTTTCTCCTGACCTTGCCGGAATGATGAATATCCAAAATATTTCCGAAGTGCTTCAAGTGCTTTTTCCATGACTTTCTATCCTTTCCGAATGCATCTGATAGAATAATTATAGCAAAATACATTTTTATGTCTAATAATCTTTATCGGCTTAATCTAAAACTAACTTTATTTTTTGGGACAACATACAAAAATCCAATATTCTTCAGTATGTTGCATAACTAAAAAATATTGGATCACTCTTTCTATTAGCAAAATTTTACTCAGCTCATTATCCATCAATTGACTTAAAGCATATCCTCAAGATTTTCTGCAACTGTGATTATGATTACTTTTTCACCGGTTTTGGTACTTACATCAGAATGTATGCTAATGATTTTTACACCTATAACCTGTTTAATTAAACTTTCAAAATAAGATATAGCTGCCTCAAACAATGAACTTCTAACTTTTTTCACATGCACTACACCCTCAATATTTTCCGCTAGTTTTTGCTCAGACTGACTAAGAAAACTTTCAAGCCGGATAATAATTAAATCCTTTACAATTATAGTATTTATTTGTTTTGGACGACGCCCCATATAATCAATCTCAAATTTCTCGGTAGCTTCAATTATTTTTGCTTCCATTTGTCCTTTTGTCATAACTATGGTTTCCCCCACATTTATTTGTTATAACACTTATTACATCCTCATAGGAATAAGTTCTATATATTCTTCAAGCTTTCCGTCATTAATGCAGCATTTGATAATCTCCCGTCCTAACGGATTAAGTTCCGGTATCAAAAACTTTTCCAGCTCTTTTTTAAAGAAGTTGGTAAGTATCTTAGCCCCCTCATCATATCCGCTGTTACCTATTTCGGGCTGAAGGTTCGGTTGAAGGAAGCCTTTGGGCAAAAATACTCCATCCACCTTCAGTGTCTCTAGTGAATATCCCATTAGCGAGCATCTTGACTCAATCAGCTGGTCTGCACTGAATTTTGCCGATCCTCGTCTGGCAAGGTATTCCCTTGCAACCCACTGCGGCATAAAACCAACTTTATAGGCACCTATATGCTGATTAGGTATAAGTATATACCTCGTTGAAGATGCAAAAGTAACCTGATCAAGTAAGAGATTCGCCTGGTCAACCATTTTACCCGTTGCAAAAGGCCAGTATGAACCTACCCCCTCACTGCTCATACCTTCCGAATCAGTTATACTGGGATTATCATGACCCCTTGGTGCAACCAATCTCCAAAGCCATGCAAGACTTGGAGGAAGGATATGAAACATTCCCATTATTCCATATGATGGCTTATCTTTTGTACATGGAGGCGTCCTTACTCCAAAGCTCCTTACATCAATCTCCACTGGTTCATCCACAACATCGGGAATAAACCTCCTTGGCATTATTACCCTTGGGTTTGGGCACGGCTTTCCTGTTTCATCCATTGTGTGTTCCCAAATAAGGCATGTGGATCCCGGCATTGCCTGGAGATTCAAAAATATGAGAGGCTCTTTTGGGTGAATGCACAATTTCTCATAATGCGGGTCAATTCCATATTGGTTAATATGGTTTATTCTGAGAAACCATCCCGCCTCTGCATCCTTAACAACAAGCTTTTTGCTCTCATTCTGTATGGTCGGATGACAAAGTGCCATATCGTCGGTAACCGGCTTAAGTTGGCATGTTTCTTTGAGCTCTAAATATGTCTTTTCCTTTGTAATAGTATTTTGTGCCAGAACAATTCTACCATCGAGTTCCTTGTGAATTTGTTCGAGCATTTCGCTTTTACCGCCTCCACTCGCCCCTTCATGCATTATAGTTATTATGTTTTCGTAAGGTGTTATAACCTTAACGGTAGAAGCATGCACAGTAACCCATCCTTCAAGCTCTCCAATATTGAGCAACACTCCATATATACCTTTTTTTGCACTTGGCCCCGGATAAAGATTATAGGAAAACAACTCGTGCATATGCTCAAGTCTGTTATGCACAACAACCTGCTTACCAGCAAAGTGAGTATGTCTGTAAGGAGGTGCAAGATATATTATTGCTTTCGGTTTAAACCCTTCAGGTATTTGGTCCCTTGGAATAAACCCCTGAAGATCAGCAAGTCCGGCAGCAAAGAAACCCGCATTTAATGGTGCAACCAATAGAGCTGGATATCCCAAATCAGAATCACCTGCCATAAATGGCATAATTATAAGTTCCTGATTTCCTAGCCAATCAAAAGTTATGCTTCTTAGAGTTTCAAAATCTTCGCCATATACATCCCTGTATCTTGGCTTATCAGTTGCATTGTCATCGGCAACCACCATACAATCGGGATCTCTCCTTCTCATATACATATCCATATAGTTTACGGAAACTCCGTTTTTACATCTTACTACCGTCGCTTCAACCATTCTCCCTCTACCCGGTACATCATATTCTACCTCAAAAGTCATGTTCTCATTATTGCCTGTAGCAAGGTACAAAAGGTGACTTCTATTTTCCGGTATAATTGTATTAACACCTTCTTGTATTATTTCTTGCAATTCCTTGGGTAAAACAATTCTTTCTAAAAATTCATTTTTCATAATAAGCCTCCTAAAATTTCTTGATATTATTAGAACCAAAAAGCATCCTCTAGTGCTCCCGGGCAGCTCTGCCCCGTTTTTGCTCTTTCATTTCAGTAAAAAGATGTGTAATCAAAAAAGACCAATACTTAATAACCTGAATTACCAGGTAATAAATATTGGCCTACACTGCAACAAGTATCACGTACCCTTTGCTTGGTCAACCCATCTTATATTTTATTTAATTTCTTGAAACTCATTTTCTAAAGTAAATATAATTACTTTTTCACCTGTCTTTGTACTAACATCGGAATGCATACTTAGAATCTTTGTATTTACTACATCTTGTATAATTTCTTCTAATTGACTGCTCGCATTTTCAAATAAAGCTGTGCGCATATCCTTAATAAGCTTTATACCCTGGATGTTTTCTGCAAGTTTTTGCTCAGACTGACTAAGAAAACCATCAATAAATATCAATATATGATTTTTTATAATTGTCGTCTTAATGTCCTTAGGCCCACGGCCCATATACTCCTTTTCAAATTTGCTTACTGCATCGCTTATCCGCGATTCAATCTGCCCCTTTGTATACTTAGGAATGTCGGACTTCAATTGCATCATCCTCGCTATAGCATAATTATCAATCCTACAATTTTCTCTTAAACAATAGTATTTTTTAACCATCCAAATTCTATTCATTTAAGCTTTTAATATGCCATTTTTATGTTCTTAACTTTCCTACAGCTAGATATAATTTCATCAAAACGCACCAGCGATTTGAACTTATAACTATGATACAATATAACCATTAGTATGTCAAATACTTTTTTGCAATATATTCTAAGACAACCTTCATATTGCACTACTTGTTAATCCTTCAACAAAATTCTATTTAGTAAATATTTTATCTTAGGTGATTCCAAAAAAATAACTGGTCAATCGCCATTTCAAAAAATCTGATTTGATGGGCTTTGTGACTTAATTATTGTATAGGTTATTTTTTGAAATGGCCTTATTCATTATTTTTATGATAGATGCTTCGAGGGACAGATTGGATATACGCGCAGCTCATCACAGCATACTCCCAACTTGTCCATCTTCGTCACAACCAGTAATTGAGATCTAGTATTTACGATCTCCAGTGTAGAACTTAACACAAAATACAGTTTTCGCAAGTTCCTAAGCTCTAATAATATCTGCATCATATGCAAGTTGTACTTTTCTCACTTGCATTTATTAGACTTTCCAACATATGCACAAATCATTTTATGCCGATTCAAGATAGCTACCTCAAATACATATCAATTACCAACAGGAAGAGCATTTATAATACCCAACAAATAGCTTCTCAATATAGCAAAGTCAATAGAATCAACACTACCACTACAATTAACATCAGCGGCTTTTATACCGTTTTCATAGGGAAACTCCCTGCTAAAACCAAGCAAATAGTTTCTAAGTAATGCGAAATCAATTGAATTTATAAGTTTGTCTCCATTGAGATCCCCATAAACAAACTCGTACTTTGATGGTGTTGGAGAAACATTTATAGGAGTGGGTGTAGGAGACAGGGTCGTGGTTGGTGATGATGTAGGCAAACCTTTGTTATTGCTTAAAAACGCATCTAACGCAATTGTAGGTCTTCCATTAGTGCTCCATGTACCTTTTTCATAATGGGCCCAATTATAGCATTGGGGTTCCCAATAAAACACGCCAAGCCCCTTTCTGTAAGAAACAGAATCAACCTTTTTTAGTAAGTCTGTTATCAAATCCTTTGTAGCACTTGCCGAAGTATTATCCATCCCCACTTCGCAAATCATAACTTCTTTTCCGTATCTTGATACCATATCATTCATGTTATAAAGGCACTGACTGCTCATAGTTGACCAATTGCTCGCATCCGGATAGAGTGACATGCCTATTACATCATATCTTGCACTATTGCTTTTTAGCCCATCAAACATCCATCTGAATAAACTGTTGTCATACCCATTAGATAAATGTACAATAACTTTTGCATTTGGAAATATCGCTTTTACAGCATCATGTCCGCTGTTTACCATCCATG
The DNA here is from genome assembly GCA_023421115.1 of Bacillota bacterium. Taxonomy (GTDB): domain Bacteria; phylum Bacillota; class Clostridia; order Acetivibrionales; family Acetivibrionaceae; genus Acetivibrio. The sequence goes on from JAEZUI010000026.1 coordinate 102,972, forward strand.
CAAAATTCCTCATATTAATTGAGGCCTTTCCATCTTCCCATAACATACCATTGTTAGTCTCATTTCCCACCTGTACCCACTCAGGTGTCACACCATTTGATTTTAATGCATTTAGAACCTCATAGGTGTGGTTATATACAGCCGTGTACAACTGTTCTGTGCTATATCCTGCCCATGCTGAAGGTTTATACTGTTTTCCAGGATCAGCCCATGAATCACTATAGTGGAAATCTATCATGATCCGAAACCCCAAATTGCTACAGCGCTTAGCCATTTCAACCACTTCATTTTTACTACAGTGACCGCTGTATGGATCATTTGAAGGATTAACCCATACTCTCAAGCGGATTGAATTAATTCCATGCTCCTTTAATATCTGAAGGCAATCTTTTTGCACCCCATTATCGTCATAGAATTTATATCCTTTAGCCTCCATCTGTGGAAGCCAGCTTACATCGGCACCGTTTGCAAATGAAGCTGCTTTAGTTGATACCGGAAACAATACAGATAAGTAAAAATTAAAAACAGCAGATAAACAAAAAACTACCAAGAACCCAAATAAAAAGTCTTTTCTTTTCATACACTTCCCTCTCATCCATAAAATATATTAAAACTTTGCAATTTACTTCATATTTGCTGCAAAAAGCCGACAGCACTTTATAATGCTACCGGCTTTACAGCAAAGAAACTACTACGATAAATAGAATTTGAACTACCTTCTTTTACCTAATATTCTTAAGATATATAAGAACAGATTAACAAAATCAAGATACAGAATAAGCGCTCCCAAAATGGCTACATTTCTTTCCTTTTCAGTTCCTGTATACTGCATGCTGATAGCCTTGATCTTTTGACTGTCATATGCTGTAAGTCCAAGAAAAATAGCAACTCCTACAAAAGATATTATCCAGTATAAAGTAGAACTTTTAAGGAAAATATTAACTACGGAAACTATAATAAGACCGATTAAACCCATCAGAAACAAAGAACCCAAGGAAGTTAAATCAGTTTTAGTCACCAGACCGTATACACACATGAAGCCGAAGAAACCTGCTGTCATGAAAAACGCCAGAGCCACTGAATTTCCTGTATAGGCCAAAAATATAACAGATAGCGTTATGCCGTTAAGTACCGAATACATTATAAAGGCTGCCGCGGCCATACCATATTCCATATGCATAGCTCTGCTTGAAATAAACCAAACAAAAACAAACTCAAGAATAATAAACCCTAAAAATGTAAATCTACTTGAATATAACATCCTTATCATAGTCTCACTTGTTGCAGTATACATTGCCGTCATTCCGGTAATAATTAATCCTATAAACATCCAGCCAAATACTCTTGCCATTTGGGCTGATAGGGCACTTTTTCTGTCTATTGCACCATCATCATAATTATAACCATTGTAATTATCCATATATTAATCACTCCTTTACTACTTATTTTATTAAAATTATACCATATTTATTTATATAGGAATATATTTTTGTTCTAATTATTTTACTTAACATAGCATTATTATAGCAAACCCATTCCTTCATCTGGATCTTCATAATTTAACAACAACTCATCATGATTACTCCAACCATTGTCAATTGCATTTTGACGAAGCACCAAATACAACTCCGCAAAAGTTGCATTTTGATAAGGCGCTACAAACAAAACTCCTATACAACAAGCTAACAAACCTAGCAAATACCATCCAATAAAGGACAATCCCAGTACAAACATATCAAATTTGTGTCCCTCGGTCATTTTGCTACTCAGTTCAATTGCCCTTTTACTCCCGATATTAGGATTATCAGCTAAAATATATGGCACCATACTGTATGAATAGTATTTTATAATTCCAGGTATTATAAATAACAAATACCATAGAAAATTCTGCAATCCTTTAAGAAACATTGTTGATACTATACTCATATAGTTTTCACTACTAAATGCAAATTTGAAGCATTTTTTATTATCTCCATATTCCGCTGACTTCACGAAATACCTTCTTCCTCCGACTTCCAAAGGGTATCCTAAAAATGCCCGAATAGCTAGTATGAATAAAATGGCGACTAAAACGATAGCAATTATAATCATAATACTTGATGAGTCAAGTGATGAATACGAATTGGAATAATTGCCGCCTCCACCGTCGCCTCCTGCTAAAGAAACAACTATACTAATCCAGAACGCTTCCCAATAATTTGTTTTCAATACTGCCTTTGCTCTTTCTTTAAGTTCACTTCTTGACCACATATTTCAGCCCCTCCTGTTTTCCATTTTTACTAACTCTCTATTTGTTTTTGCATTTCAATTGGTACATCCATTTGTGCTGGTGTAACTATATTACCTATATCTTTATCGGCAAAATTCTTAATTATCTGAGTAAGATCAATTCCTGTAATACCTTTAACTGTCTCCGGAAGTTGCGCCATAATATTCGTAATATCCTTTGTTATTTTTGAAGCACCCGAATCACCTATCATAATGATCTTCTCAGTCTTTGAAAGCGGCTGTGCAATTGCCTGTGCAATTTCTGGGAGCTTTTCTATTACCATCTGAGCCATAGCTGCTTCATTAAACATTTTGTAGGCTTCGGCTTTCTTAATCATAGCTGCAGCTTCGGCTTCACCTTTTGCCTTTATAATTTCAGCTTCAGCAAGACCTGCTGCCTTTATAGCTTCAGCTTTAGCGATACCCTCTGCTTTTATTGCATAAGACTGACCTTCTGCTTCTTTAGATCTTTTAATTCTTTCGGCTTCTGCATAAACTTCGGTTTTATAGCGGGTTGCATCGGCATCCACCTGGGTTTTGTACTTTTCTGCCTCTGCAGGCTTCTTAACAGTTGCTTCAAGTTCTTTTTCCCTTCTTAAAATTTCCTGCTCATTGAGCTCTATTTCCTTCTGCTTCCTTACAATTTCAACCTGCATAGCCTCTTTCTGAACTTCCTGATCAACTGTATATTTCTTCTTGTCATAGGATAAGTCTGACTCAGCCTTCTTCTCATTTATCGACGATTGATATTCAGCTACTTTCATTTCCTTATCTCTATTTGATTCAGCAACCTTTGTCTCTGCTAAGAATTTTGCTGTCTGTCCTGCTTGCATTGCTTCAGCACTTTTTATATCCGCATCTCTCTTTGCCTCTGCCTGACCTATTACGGCATCTCTCTGTACTCTAGCTATTTGTGCCTTACCAAGGCTTTCAAGGTATCCGTTCTTGTCTGCAATCTCTCTTATGGTAAAAGATATGATCCTAAGTCCCATATTTGCAAGGTCTCCAGCTGCAAGCTCCTGAACTTTCTGAGCAAAAGCATCCCTGTTTTGATTAATTTCCTCAACTGTAAGGTTACCGACTATCGATCTAAGGTGACCTTCGAGGGTTTGTGTTGCAATACGTCTTATTTCTTCCTCTTTTAAGCTTAAAAATTGTTCAGCGGCAGTAGCAATTGCCTCCTGACTTGAATCGATTTTAACCTGCGCAACACCATCAACTGTTACCTGTACACCCTGTGATGTATAAGCACTTGAATTTACATCCAAAGGCATAATTCTGAGCGATATAGTTTTTGATGTTTCAAATATCGGCCATACGAACGTTGCTCCTCCTTTAACAATTCTAAAGCCTACTATCTGTCCATTTGATAGTTTCTTCTTTCTACCGGAAACAATGAGTGCCTCATCCGGACCAACCTTCACATATCTGCTTACAAATATTGATATTCCCAAAAACAACACTAAAACTACCGCACCAACCACAAGTGCAACTATCCCAATTCTCTCCATACATTAATACCCCCTTGATCTTTATCATTTATTTTTTTAGTTTCAAACTTTATAATTTTTAAATTTAAAGTCATCCAAATCAATAGCCTCTATATCTAACTTACGTGAAACAAACGCAGCATTTCCTGCTATTTCTCTTATCAAGACAATTTCGCCTTTTCCAATAGAATCTCTAACGCACTTTGCCGGTAAACTATGCCTTTCACCATTGATAACATATACAATTTCGCCCACCCCTTTCAAAGGTATTGGTGTAATTACCTCACACTCCAAACCAATAAGATCATTTTGAGAAAAAGTCGAATTAGACTGAGAGTTATAAGCAAACCTTACAATTCCAAAAAATATTGCCGCTCCAATAATTGCCGCAAGAACTAGAGAAACAACAGCGCTTGATACTCCGCTCATGTTTAGTCCAAGCATACTGACAATACCTGTTCCACCAAATACCGTTATGGAACTCGTAAGTACAAGTGGGCTAAATATACTTGGAGAATCTGCGCCTCCATCAGCATGAATCCCATCAAAATCATGTCCATCAATCAAAAAAGATACCGTAGAAAATAAAATGCCAAAAAACAAACAACCTACATACACATAAAGCAATCAATCCACCTCCCCACCAAAAATTATTCTAGTCTGCAATATAGTATTACCGGAGCAAAACTTAGACCATTGTGTTTTAAAGTATAATATGTAGAGCAACACACTACATATTATACTATGATCTAACACAAAACAAAAGTGCTTTTCCCTTATTTTTTCAGTAATTTCCAACCTTTTTTTGATCATCTAATGCGTTTATGTCCGTTTTTCTTTTATTTTCTTAATTTATCTCAACAAATTTCATTTATCTTTATCCAACATATGATATCACTTATTACATAATATGCCCTCCCTCAACTCATACTTGACACAGAAGAAATAAAAATATAGTATGTAATTAATATAGAGCATTACACTTAGTTATATAGATAAATAGTATATATGATATAGAGGTGAGATTCATGAGCACATTTCTTGATAAAAATGAGTTAATGCGACTTTTCAGCAATGTAATTAATAATTCTGATGAAGTTAAAATTGCAACATTAAGTGATGAACTAACAATATCCCAGGTAGTTAAGTTTTTTGAAAAGCAAGGAAAAAGCTTCACTAAGACAATGATTCAAAATTACGTGCGGGTTGGAGTGCTTCCACCACCGTTAGAAAAAAGATATTATACCAGAAATCATCTTATTTTCTTAACACTAATAGACAGCTTGAAGAATGTTTATTCCCTTGAAGAGATAAAAACAATATTAACACCGGTGCGAAATAACCCGGACATCTTTGATGATGATATGATACAAGCAATTGATATATATAAGAGTTATATTGAGATGAAAAAATCGGTACTGTCTCATTGGGAGAGTACACTCCCAAAGCTTGTCGATAAAGTTGAAAAGCTTGTTAGTGAAGAAGGAATACGAAATGAAGATAAGAATATTGCTACACAATTTATGATAGTATTAACTGTTATGGCAGAGTCAATAGCAATGAAGGAACTGGTAAATGAAGTTATCAAGGAATACTACCATAAATAGGATACTATTTTCGTATATTAACTTGCTCCAAAAAAGGAGTTGGCAATTCAACTCCTTTTTTATTTTTATACTTTAGTTTTCAAATAATCCGCAAAAGCTCTGTCGGCACTTCCTATATGCTTGATGAGCCAATCAATTACAACTCTGTTTACTGTTATTACGAAATTCAGACTGGCACCTTCTGACTCAAGTTTTCCTTTTAGATCCTCATATTCCTTAATAAATCTGTCGTGAGCTGCTTTATGATTGGTATATTCAGGATAGCCATTTTCTTTCTGGAGCTTTTCCTCATCTGAAAAGTGTGTTACTACATAATTCCCCAAATATTTAATAGTATTAAATACTTCTTGCTTACCTTTTTGAGCATTGCAAGCTTCTAAGAGATCATTAATTTTATCAAAAAGCTCCTTATGTTGCAAATCAATCTTTTTAATGCCTATTTCATAACTGGTTCTCCATTCAATAGCCATAAATTATCCTCCTTATCTTTAGTCTTAAGTAGTTTTATGTTTAAAATCTGACAACCCTATTCCTCTATTGCCAATATTTTACCAGTTTTAGGATTTATATAAACAATCCAGTAACCAAATGCCCCATATGCAGGTGTGTTGCCTTCAACTTGAGCCCATCGGCATGCATTTCCAAAGGGTTTTTCATCCACCCAGTACACCCCTGGAATTCCACAAACAATATAATCCTTCTGTCTGATATCATCTTGGTAAACTCCGACAATTAAGTGATTATATTTGTAATGAGCCATTAAAACCAAAGGATTAAATAAAACAGGTATTTTTATACCAAACTTATACAATATATTATTCAAATGAATCGGACTGGTAACTTTCCACCAATTATAATCTGTTCTTTTAACCGAAAATGGCACATATTTTTCAAAAGTCAAATCAAATTGTTTGGTCAGTTCTTCATATCCAAATTCCTTTACTTCAGGCTTATTAGAATTTTTATTATTAAGAAATATACAATTTATACAGTTTGTATTTAAATTTATATTTTCTTTGCCGTCATCTGTGTACATATCAAAAAGCTTACTCCCATCATAGGAAGAATAACTTTTGTCATTTACCTTAATGGTTTTCTCATTTATTTGTTTTTCCTTTAGTAGTTCCTCTTCTACAGGTTTTTCTTCTAAAGGTTTTGATTCATCACTTATTTCATTTTTTTCAAGAAGCTCTAAAGGCTTTTCACCATCTAGTTCGGCTTCATTTTCTCCTTTGACTTTATCTTTCTCTTCATCTGGTTTTTGTTTATCTAATAGATTGTTAATCTCAGCTGTAATTTCTTCGTTATTAGCTTCGCTTTGCTGCTCTTCAATAGGATTATCGGCTTTTGTACCCTCTTGCTTTTTGTTGGCTATTTCATGTTTATTATCGATAACGTTGATAGATATATCGTCAACTTTCGAAAATTGCTTTAGTGGTTCCTCTTTAGATTTTTCTTCTTGTAAAATATTGTTTAATTTCTGTCTCCATTCAACTTTACCGTCTTTATATGCTACTAAAGGACAAATGCTATAGTTGTTTTTCCGATCTGTATAATTGGCTAGAACTGCAATTACATTAAATTCGTCAAAGACTAGTTTTGTTTTGTTAATATCATAGGGATCAAAGACCCACTCTACGTCACCCCTATTTTTCTTTAATTCAATATTTCCCACTAGTACCGGAACAACCTGGTGATGGTCGGACTTTATAAGAAAGAGCTGATATTGAATTTTTCCATTGTCTTCAGATAGATTGCTTACCTGACAAAATAGTTTTCCTTTCCCCTCTCTAATTTCAATTTTTACATGTCCCGAAGGTTTTTGTTCTGTTCCATAGCCGTTATCTTCCTCATCAAATATTAAAAAACTCCGTTGATACTTTAACTTGTTATCCATTTTATAACCCTCCCTTTACAAAATATGCAGTTTACTAAGAGCTTAACATTATCTTGCATCACTTAAAAAAGTACTAGGTTCAATTGCAAAAAATGTAATCAGTTTTTGAGTATGGTTTTTATAAATTTCCTAAGTTAAAACGGTTTTCCCCGTACACGTTCTTTGCACTCATACTATATATATGTTGCAATAAAAAAAAATAAACCGCTTATGAATTTTTAATACATAAACGGTTTTCAAAATTTATAAAATTAATGGATTCCAGTAATAAGTAAACTCTTAGGCCATTTCAAAAAATATCCTAAATATTCAAACTACATTCTTTTTAGGAAAATTGATTGGATAAAGTTGCAAACTGTTCTATTGAAAGAGTCTCTCCTCTTGCATTTTCATTTATATTCACAGAATTTAATATTTCTCGTATCTCTTCTTTATTTTTATTTAACGCTCCAGAATTGGTCAATGCATTCAATAAAGTCTTTCTCCTTTGCCCGAAGGATGCCTTGACAACTTTGAAAAACATATCCTTGTCCTTTAAATATACAGGTGGTGTTTCATTCTTTTTTAACTTTATAATGGTGGAATCAACTTCCGGCTGTGGAACAAAACAATGGGGAGGTACATCAAAAACTTTTTCAGGTTGTGCATAGTACTGGACTGCGACAGATAAAGCTCCGTAGTCCTTGCCTCCTGGTTTTGCGATCATTCTTTGTGCTACTTCTTTTTGCACCATAAAAACCATTAACTCTATGTCATTGTCTTCCTCTAAGAGCTTCATAATAATAGGTGTAGTTATATAGTAGGGTAAATTTGCCGCAACTTTCAGTCTCATATCCCGCTTGTTGTCTGTTATATCTTTAACATTTACTTTCATAATGTCTTCATTAATTATTTCAAGGTTTGAAAATCCTTGAAGATTATCTTTTAGAGCTGGTATAAGGTGTTTATCAATTTCAACAGCTATAACTTTACCTGCTCTAGAAGCAAGTTCTCCTGTCATGCTTCCTATTCCCGGTCCTATTTCCATAACCATATCATCTTTAGTTATCTCTGCTGTATCCACAATACGTGAAACTACATTACTATCGGTAAGAAAGTTTTGTCCTAAAGATTTTGTTAATCTAATTCCATACTTTTTAATCAGCTCTTTTGTATTTAATCCCATTTTCTCAACTCCAGATCCAGAATAAAAACTCCGGGGCATCGAGCCCCTATGTTTTTGCCTCCTTCACTTCGTTCGAAGGAGGCGGAATAAAAACAGCCGGGACAAAATAATCCCGGCTCAATATAAGTCCCTTTCATATTATAACCAAACTGTTACTCATTTTCCAGTGTATCTTATAGCTATAAACCACCATTATGCACTTTAAAATGATTTTACCTCTCATAGCCCTAGGCCATTTGTAAGAAAAAAACTTAGTAAAGTATATATACTCTTACTTTCTTACGTCCAAACCTATCAACTACATCCTGTCCGTCCATATAAAGGTCAATTTTATTTCCCTTTATGGCACTGCCTATATCTGCTGCAACTGCATATCCATAATCAGGAGTGTCACCTAACCCTTCGACATACAGCCTTGTCCCTAAAGGTATAACCTTTGGATCAACTGCAACAATTCCCTTTTTAACCCTAACACCAGTATATGTAATTCCAAATTGCGGATGATCGGGATGCTTTTTTGTATCTTTAAAAGATGCAGTATAAGCAGTTGCAGACATGTCAATCACCTTTTTGTACCTGATAACATCTCCTCTTGATGCAGTATAAGTTGATATCGTACCGTACTCCACAATTTCCTTTTCAGGCTTTGTTACAATATTATCGGTTATAAGTTTTCTTTCTACTTCCTTGTTGTCTTCATAAACTACCAAATAGGCCTTTTCACATACGCCATTCTTACCCTTACTAACTACTTGTTCAACACCTTGATCCATTGAATTGTTTACTTTCCTTTCAATTTCATAAGGCATGATTTCATTCTTGCTTATCAATTCACGTCTAATCCTGACAACTTTAAGTTTCATGTCCTTATAGACCTTGTCATCGGGATTTGCGCCTTCTATTCTGTCGTGAAGACCTAATCCGACTGAACTGTTTTGCAAAGCTTCCTCAACTGTATCTTTACTCGTCATTATAGTAGTTTCTTTCCCGTCAGCAAAAACATTTACAGGTACTGCAGATTTTATATGTATTTTAGTTGTTTTATTTCTGATCAATTTTGCATCAAGCGGTAAACTTACATAATCAAAATCGCTAACTACTATGCCTCTTTGCATAAGCACATCTTTTACGGTATTTCTCATTGTTTTCACAGTAATTTGGGTTCCATTGTAGTCAATTACTACATCAGTACTAAAAGCTGAAAAAACAAATGCCCCAAACAATACTGTTGCTACTAATGCCAATACTGTAAATGTCAATCTCTTTTTTGAAAAATACCTTGTAATATTTTTCGCAAGTGGTAATAACATGCAACTCCTCCTGTCCAAAATATTAAAGGGACCTTTGGATATTTTAAGTTAAATTGGTTCCTTTGTCAAATTTAATGGAAATACATACCTCATATACCTGTTTTTTGTCTTATAATTTATATCTTATACACAATTTAAAGCTTTTATTCATTTCCCAATTAAGTTCGCTTGAAAGAGATCAAATTGAAAGGGACTGTTGCAAAATTTCTTAACCTTTGCAACAGTCCCCATTTTATTAATACTGATTTCCCATATATGAATTCATATTATACGGTCTACTCATGTGTGGGGTCTCCATATTTTGATTGGGCATGTACGGATTGACCATTTCCTGCCCCATTACAGAATCCTCAGAATTCTGCATCATAGGACATTGCATATTCGTCAGAAATGGACAACAAATGACAGGTACTTGCATCACTTGGGGCATATATTGTGTTGGCTGTGCTTGTGGCATATAAGGAGCATTCATCTGGGGCATCATATTCATTTCCGGCATCATCTGAGGCATCTGATTCATTTGTGGCATTATCTGGGGCATTTGATTCATTTGTTGCATCATCTGGGGCATCATATTCATTTCCGGCATCATCTGGTGCATCTGATTCATTTGCTGCATCATCTGGGGCATTTGGTTCATTTCTGGCATCATCTGGGGCATCTGATTCATTTGCTGCGCAGGCTGTGCCTGCTGCACATTTTCTACCTTTGCTACAGGTTCTGTTGCCGTATTTTCTAACTTCTTAGGCGCTGCGGCTACTTCCGCTTCCTTTTTAGCTTTAATTTTCTCCATAAAAAAAATTACCTCCGGTACTGATTTCTAGATTATTCATTATCAGTATATGACCCGAGAAATAATTTGTGATAATCTTTTATGTAAAATACTCCTTATGGGTAAAAGCATTACTGCTCCGCACTTAAATTACTTGAGCATGGCCATTTCAAAAAATAACTATAATCTAAAAAGCTTTTTTGCATTGCCTAATGTGACCTCCGCTACCTCTTCAAAACTTAACTGTTTTATTTGAGCCACTTTTTCTGCAACAAACCTCACATAACTTGAATCATTACGTTTACCACGGTGTGGTTCAGGTGTAAGATACGGACAATCCGTTTCGATTAAAAGCCTGTCCATAGGGATCCACCTAACCACTTCAACCAACTTTTTTGCATTCTTAAAGGTCAGTGCGCCCCCTACAGATATATAAAAATTATAGTTTAGTAATTCCTTTGCCATCTCTACACTTCCCGAGTAGCAGTGAAAAACTCCACCTACCTCATTTGCCTTATTGTCTTTTATTATATTCATAGAATCCTGATGTGCATCCCTGTCATGGACAATTATAGGCAACTTCAAATCCCGTGCAAGGTTTATCTGTTGTGCAAACCAGTGCTTCTGAATTTCACGAGGCGCTGTGTCATAGTAATAGTCAAGCCCTATTTCTCCAATAGCAACAACCTTGTCCTCTTTTGCAAGCTGGGCAATTATACTTAAAGTATTTTCATCAACCTTACCAACCTCATGAGGATGAATTCCCACTGCGACATATACATATTCATATTTACGGGCAAAGGCAAGACTCTCCTCACAAGATTTTATATCGGTAGCCGCATTGATAATATATGACACACCACTTCTGTATGCCTTCTCAATAACATCATACCTATCCAATGCAAATTTTTCATCATCATAGTGTGCATGGGTATCAAAAAGCATTTCTAACTCCTCTCCAAAACAAAAGAACCCTATCTGACTTTTGCTCCACTCTCAATTGCTTTATCTAAGGCTGCAAGTACCAGTTCCTTGTCATTAGAAGCTGCCAGTATCATTCCCTGAGACTCTATACCCTTTAACTTTACAGGTTTTAAATTTGCTACAAGAATAACAAATTTGCCAACCAATTCATCGGTTGAGTAGTGTTTTGCAATTCCTGACACCACCTGCCTTATTTCTTCTCCCATTTCCAATTTTAGCTTAAGAAGCTTATCAGCACCTTCTACTTTCTCTGCCTCTAATACTTTGGCAACTCTCAAGTCAATTTTGGCAAAATCCTCAATGGAAATATATCCGTCAGAGCTGTCCTTTTCACCTTTTTGCTGCTTGTCTCCAGCCTTTTGTTCTTTCTTATCGGCCTCTTGAACTGTGAGTTTCTCCAACTCTTCCATTTCTTTTTTAATATCTATTCTAGGGAAAATAACCTCGCCCTTGTTTATCCTTGTTCCGGCAGTATATATTCCCCAACTCTTCGTACTGTCCCACTCAATAGTCTTTTTATCTTCAAGTCCTAACTGATGCCATATCTTTTCTGGAGTTTCAGGCATAAAAGGCTGCAAGAGAATAGATATAATTCTTAAGCTCTCAGCCAGATTATACATTACACCTGCGAGCCTAGGTTTGCTTGACTCATCCTTAGCCAAAACCCAAGGCATAGTTTCATCAATATATTTATTTGTTCTAGATATCACTTTCCAGATTTCTGTGAGAGCCGAACTAAACTGCAACTTATCTAAAAGCTGCTCCACCTTAAGAGGCGTATCCATAACCACCTTTTTCAAATCCTCGTCAAAGTCTCCTGCTTGTCTTTCTTCAGGCATTACACCATCAAAATACTTATCTATCATTGCAACAGTCCTGCTGACCAGATTTCCCAAATCATTAGCAAGGTCCGAATTAATTCTGTTTATTAGTGCTTCATTGGAAAAAACACCATCCGATCCAAAGGGAACTTCTCTTAAAAGGAAATATCTTATAGCATCAAGTCCATATTTTTCAACCAATACCACAGGATCTACCACATTACCCTTTGACTTAGACATCTTACCGCCTTCCAAAAGAAGCCAACCATGTCCGTATATCTGCTTCGGCAGAGGTTCTCCCAAAGCCATCAGCATTGCAGGCCATATAATTGTATGAAATCTTACAATTTCCTTTCCAACCAAATGTACATCGGCAGGCCAGTATTTTTTATATGCCGTATCATCTTCGGACAAAAAGTCCAAAGCTGTAATGTAATTTGAAAGGGCATCTATCCACACATAAACTACATGCTTTTCATCAAAGTTAACAGGCACTCCCCAATTGAAGGTTGTCCTAGACACGCACAAATCCTCTAGTCCCGGTCTTAAGAAATTATTGAGCATCTCATTCTGTCTTGAAACCGGTTGAATAAATTCAGGATTTTCTTCAATAAACTTTATCAACCTGTCCTGATACTTAGACAACCTGAAGAAATAACTCTCCTCTTTAGTAATCTCTACTTCTCTTCCACAATCAGGACATTTGCCGTCAACTAACTGCGTCTTTGTCCAAAATGACTCACAGGGAGTACAATACCATCCTTCATATTCGCTTTTGTATATATCTCCCTGATCATAGAGCCTCTTAAATATCTTTTGAACTGCTTGCTCATGTTCTTTATCCGTTGTCCTTATAAACCTGTCGTTGGTAATCTTCATAAGTTTCCACAGTTCTTTTATTCCATTCACTATCTCGTCCACATATTGCTTTGGGGTAACACCTTTAGCTTCTGCTTTTCTCTGAATTTTCTGCCCATGCTCATCAGTCCCCGTAAGGAACATTACATCATATCCCTTAAGTCTTTTATACCGTGCTACAGCATCAGCAGCAACAGTTGTATATGAATGTCCTATATGTAATTTATCGCTTGGGTAATAAATAGGCGTTGTAATATAAAAAGTATTATTTCCCATTATATATATCCTCCCTTATATCGTTATCAATCACGCATTAATATTAATATACATATATACTGTCCATTTTTCAAGGAATTTAATTTTTTTGAATATATTCCGATATAAATTAGACATATAATGGCAGTAACAATCCTCCTATTATCCTCCAAACACAACAGTACAAATCCATACAGCTGCAATAACACTTACAAGATCAGCAACTAAGGCAGCGAGTAGAGTAAACCTTATATTCTTTATACCCACAGAGCCAAAATATACGGCAAGGGTATAAAAAATAGTCTCCGTTGATCCCATAAGTGTTGAAGCAAGCCTTCCTATAAACGAATCCGAGCCATAAATCTTGAAAAGATCTGATACCAACGCTAAAGATGCACTCCCCGATATAGGTCTCAAAAACACCAGCGGAACCGTCTCAGAAGGTATCTTTAAGAAAGACGTAACAGGTTTAACTGCAAATACAATCAAATCAAGTGCTCCTGACGCACGAAACACTCCGATTGCCACCATAAGGCCAACAAGCGGCGGAATAATTCTCAACACCGTACTTATTCCATCCTTTGCCCCCTCAACAAAAACATCATATACCTTTACTTCTTTTAACATACCCGCAGCCAATATAAAAAGAAAAATCGTCGGAATTGCATAGGATGACAGTTTAGATACAATATCCATATGCTATCTCACCTTTCCCCTTCGGAAAATAGACAAACTTTTCACAGTAATTATACCTGCAATAGATGCACAAATAGAGGCAACCCATATAGTACCTATAATTTCTGTGGGATTTTTAGAACCCGCTGCTGCACGGACTGCTATAACTGTAGCAGGAATAAATTGTATACAAGCTGTATTTAATACCAAAAACATACTCATTTCATTTGTTGCAGTGTCTTTATTCCTGTTAAGCTTCTGCAATTCCCCCATAGCTTTCAATCCCAATGGAGTAGCAGCATTACCTAGTCCTAAAAAGTTAGCTACAAGATTCATGACAATAGCTCCTGATGCAGGATGATCTTTAGGTATTCCCGGGAACAGAAATTTCAGTATGGGCCTTACCGCTCTTGAAATCACTCTGATGACACCACTCTTTTCAGCAACACCCATTAATCCTGTCCATAGACACATTATCCCAAGTAATCCTATGCTCAGTTCAATAGCGTTTTTTGAAGAATCTACAACGGCTTGAGTAACAGCATCCACTCTTCCACTTAAAATACCGACAATAATACCAAAAACCAGCATTCCAAACCAAATATAGTTAAGCAATACAAAAACCTCATATTTTAATTTTACATAAAGCGACTTAAAAAATCGCCTTAACCTAAATAATTTATATGAGGCTTTGCGAATATATATACTATCCTAATATAATGTTTATAAAAAAATACTTTACATTCATTTTTCTTATAGTATGAGAAATCATTTACATCTGACTATTGTATCAAAGTGCCTTAATATAAAATATTTTTTGAGTCAATATAATAAATTTTCAATCTCCTACGCTTAATTTTTTGGATTATTATAACAGCAACATTTCGTTGCTATTTTTTTATAATATGTTTTTATATAATCAGTTCGATTACCTTATAATTCTTGGAATTGCCAGTTAAATCTTGGTATGACAACGGTAGTTAATGTCATTCTATGAAATTAACAGTACAATACTAAATAACTTACATACACGTTTTTTAGAGGTCCCAGCCTATTTCATAGTACTTTGGTTAAAATTCATAGTATTATATTACAATTTGACCACAAATTATTATTATTTTTTTTAACTTTTTTTAAATTAGCTGTTGACTATTATTGGCATTTATGGTACTATGAAAATGCAAAGTTTGTCGAATACTGTAATATTTGAAGGAGGATTCAATGATGAAATCTACTGGTATTGTAAGAAAAGTTGATGAATTAGGAAGGGTTGTTTTACCTATCGAGTTAAGAAGGACTTTAGACATTGCTGAGAAGGATGCTCTTGAGATCTATGTTGATGGTGCCACTATCATACTCAAGAAATATGAGCCTGCTTGTATCTTCTGCGCTAATGCTAAAGATGTTTCTGTCTACAAAGGCAAAAACATATGTCCTGACTGCATGAGAGAATTAAAGAAATAATAATTTCTTGAAATAATTGGAGTTTGTTAATACAAGCTCCTTTTATTTTGTCCTTATATACTTTATTCGACAAATTAGGTGATTCCAAAAAAATAACTGGTCAATCGCCATTTCAAAAAATCTGATTTGATGGGCTTTGTGACTTAATTATTGTATAGGTTATTTTTTGAAATGGCCTTAATCACAACTTAGCTGTTGCATTAAACAAGTCAGCCAATACCTATAAGTTAAAACCTTTAAAACCAATTTTTCTTAAAGCGCAAACTTCCTATAATAATGCCTTATAAACTTCTCTCTTGCTTATTCCCCTATCTTCCGCAACCTTTTTCATTGCATCCTTTTTATCAAGACCTTCACCAATATATAAATCCAAATGTTCTTCAAGACTCATATTATCCCAAGACTTTTTATGGTTTTCTGTTATCTCGTCTTCACTAATGCCTTCAACCATAACTACAAATTCTCCTTTTGGAGATTGTGCTTCATATTTGTCTATTGCTTCTTTAAGCTCACACCTTATTATTTCTTCAAACCTTTTTGTAAGCTCCCTTGCAAAGACAACTTTTCTGTTTCCAAAGGCCTCATACAAATCCTTTAAAGTATGAATAAGCTTATGGGGGGCCTCATAAAAAACTATTGTACGTACTTCATTCTTTAGCGAAGCTAGTCTTTCTCTTCTACTTCTTTTATTCATTGGCAAAAATCCTTCGAACGCAAATCGTCCTGAGGGTAATCCTGAAACAACCAGTCCAGTAACAGCTGCGACTGGTCCGGGTATTGCTGAAACCTTGATATCCTTCTCAATACAAAGCTTAACTAAATCTTCGCCAGGATCGGAAATGCCTGGAGTACCTGCATCCGATACTAAAGCAATATTTTTCCCTTCAAGGAGCTGACCCAAAAGATAATTCCCCTTTTCCCTCTTGTTATGTTCATAATAACTTACAAGACTTTTCTTAATCTCAAAATGATTTAAAAGCTTAATAGTTTGCCGCGTATCCTCTGCTGCAATAAAGTCAACTTCCTTTAGAATTCTAATAGCTCTTAAAGTTATATCTTCAAGATTTCCTATAGGTGTTGCAACAAGATATAGTATTCCTTTGCTATCCAATTTCAGTTACCTCTCTACAATATATTTCATTAATCTCTTTCGAGTACTTACCTTCTTCATCATAGACATAAAGCGGCTCCATCATTTTCAGTTGCGGACGCCCCTGCCTTGTACCTTTAATTAATATAAGATTGGCCTTTTTGTAAGGTGACGGATGCACAAACCTTATGTATTTAGGCTCGATAGAAAAATTCCTCATTAACCATATTATATCTGCAAGTCTGTCAGGCCTATG
This sequence comes from Bacillota bacterium, assembly GCA_023421115.1. Taxonomy (GTDB): domain Bacteria; phylum Bacillota; class Clostridia; order Acetivibrionales; family Acetivibrionaceae; genus Acetivibrio. The sequence continues at coordinate 119,884 of JAEZUI010000026.1, forward strand.
TACCATAGCAAATTGCCCACCCGGCACTAAAAGCTTAGAAGCAGACCTGATAACATCTTCTAAAGAGCACAAAATTTCGTGCCTTGCTATAGCTTTAGTATTACTCATATTTATTATTCCGCCACCTTGATTCATATATGGCGGATTCGATACAACAACATCAAAACTTGATGCCCCAAAAAGGCTAACACTATCCTTAATGTCCCCACACACAATTTTAACCCTGTCTTCAAGGCAATTCATTATTACACTTCTGCCTGCCATTTCTGCAATTTCTTCTTGAATCTCAAGTCCAACTATGGATGTTGCCTCAGTCTTCCCTGCAAGAAGTATGGAAATAATTCCTGTACCTGTACCTAAATCAATAACGGAATTCCCCTTCTTTACATCTGTAAAATTTGCAAGCAAGACAGCATCAAGTCCAAAACGAAAAGCCTTGTCTTTTTGGATAAGCTTAAGACCTTTATATTGTAAATCATCTATTTTTTCATTTTTCATTAATTGAATATTCAAGACAAAATCAACCACCTAAATATATAAATAATGCAAGTTTTTCAAGTTATTACAAAAGTTTAAATTGATGTATGCAGCAAAAAAGGAGCCAGTTTAAGGCCTTACCTCCACTAGACTCCCCATTCACCATTATTATTTCTGCTTAGGAGCATCTACAGGACAAACGTTTGCACAAGCTCCACATTCTATACAAGCATTTTCATCAATTACATAGCAGCTATCCCCAGCGGAAATACAAGATACAGGACACTCTGGTTCACAAGCGCCACAACTGATGCATGCTTCATTTATAAAATATGACATTTTAGGTACACCTCCTAATAATTAATAAGCTAAAAAAATACAAAAACCGCTTTCTTATTTTACCACCAATTCATAAGAAATGAAACCACTTTTTAAAAAATTAGAACTTTTTTTCATAACTAATCCATTTATTCCATATCGTAGCGAAAGTTGTAACAAAAAAACAATTGTTTCAAAACAAAAACTTTTTGAAAGACCCATTGATCAGTTATTTTTTTGGAATCACCTAACCTAATCTTCAAGTTGCTTCAACTCGTCAATATTTATCCCCGGCTCTAAGTCATCCTCATTTACAACATCCTTAATTATCTTTACCTGACTCGCATTGTATATCTTCAAATCAGTCTCATTACCTTTGTCAAGTTTTACTTTTATTAATTCCTTAAGCAAACTTATTCCCATTACAATGCCCTGACCGTCGGGAGTCTCAACTATAGCACCCTCTTTAGGCACACGGGTTATAATTTCCTCATAGGCATCCTGCTCGTATTTCAGACAGCACATCAATCTTCCGCATGCACCGGATATTTTTGTAGGGTTTAATGACAAACCTTGCTCCTTAGCCATCTTTATAGAAACAGGCTGAAAATCGCCCAAAAAGGCGTTGCAACACAAAACCCTTCCACACACGCCAAGGCCACCCATCATTTTTGCTTCGTCTCTAACACCTATCTGACGAAGTTCGATTCTAGTCCTGAAAACCGATGCAAGGTCTTTTACCAGTTCCCTGAAATCTACTCTTCCATCGGCAGTAAAGTAAAATAACACTTTATTGTTATCAAAGGTATATTCTACGTCTATCAGCTTCATTTCGAGCTTATGATCATTTATCTTTTGTAAGCATATATCAAAAGCTTCTTTTTCTTTTCTAGAGTTTTCCTCAAAGTGCTTTTTGTCTTCCTCATCCGCTACCCTTATAACCTTTTTTAGGGGGGCAACTATTTGCTCCTCAGGAACATCTGTATTTGGAACAACAACAAGTCCAAATTCAATTCCTCTTGCTGTTTCTACAATGACATTTTCATTTAACTCTATATTGAACTCGCCAGGATCAAAATAATAAATTTTACCGGCTCTTTTAAATCTTACTCCAACCACCTTTACCATTATATCTACTCCTCCTGAAGTTTCATCAGCATAACCTCTATAACTAATTGATAATTGGCATTCTGTTTTATATTTCTACGTGTATCTTCAATTGCAGCGATATTTTTAATAAGTTTATCTATTTCAAACCCATCCACATTACCTAATATAATATCCTTTTTATCTGAATTAATCAATATATTTTCATTCCCAGTCTTTTTAGTAATTAGCAAATCCCTATAAAAAATAAGCATTATATCCAGTATTGAATCTATATTATCTTTATTTTCTTCAAAAAAGCTATAAACATCAAAAATGTCTATAAGCTTTGAGTTTCTCAACCTTAGTATAACTTCTATAGCTTTGTCCCTATTTATTCTAAAATCTTCAGACTCAACCAACTCAATTGCCTTCCCAGGAACTCCATCGGCATAGGAAACAATAAAATCAATACCTGACAATTCGTCTCCTTTTATTTTTTGAATGCAGGTTTTTACTTCCTCATCGGTATTTTTCCTAAAATTATATAAAATGCTCCTAGATCTTATAGTTTCTAAAAGGCTATTAGTATTTGCGGCAGTCAAAATTATAACTGCATATCCGGGAGGCTCTTCTAAAGTCTTAAGCAGACAATTCTGCGCCTGTACAGTCATCTTGTCTGCTTCTGCAATCAAATATACTTTTTTTGCCGCATATAACGGTCTAATGGAGATATCCTGCTGCATTCTTCTGATATCGTCAACACTTATACTTGTACCCTCTGCCTCTACAACATAAAAATCCGGATTTGTACAGCTTTCAAAAAGCCGACAAGACTGACAGCTTTCACATCGGGTAAAAGAATTGCGCTCAGCACAAAGAAGGGCTGCAGCAAAAATCTTTGCAACCATCCTTTTACCGATCCCCTCAGGCCCTGCAAAAATATAAGCATGTCTTGAGGAATCATCCTTTAATACAGCCTTTAAAGCATTTACAATTTCATTTTGTCCAATAATATCGCTAAAATTCACATTACACCCCATATTTAAATAAATTACAGAGAAATATCCAGAACCAATCCCCTTATATCCTCTATTCTCTGCAAAATTTTAATATTATCCTTTTCTGCACTCAGTACATCTTTTGTAAGTTCTTCAAGCTCTGAATTGATCTTTTTTACAGTAGCATATACTCTATGTCTTCCTCTTCGGTCAATAAAGCTTTCCTTTGAAAACTTCTGGGAATTATTTAGAGTTTCATCCAAAAACTCGCTTATAAGCTTTTTATACACTTTTAATTCCCTTAAATCTACCTTTTTCCCAAGCTTTTCACCCTGGTCGGTAATCTGGTTAATCAAATACTTGATTCGCTCTTCAACATTGTGCTTTTCTACTTTTCTAAGCTGACTATAGAATGCATTGCCGTTAACATCCGAGGGTTTCTTTTGTTCCCCACTCAACACCTCAGCTACACTCGCTGAACTGTTCAAACCGTCTCTTATTTTCATAAAGCACCTCTCAAATACTCCAACATTTTGCTTTAACGTATAAGAACAACATAAACCTTTCTTTATGTTATATCGGCATTATTCTTTAGTTATTATACCATAAAATCAGTTCCGGTAATTTCAGCTTTAATCACAACAGGCTTTTGCTTTTACTTATTAAGGCATTGGTATTAAGGTATAAATATATCTCTTCATGTATCTGCTCAATTGATTTAATTTTACCATTTTCAACACACTCAATCCTTATCCAGTTATACTTTTCAGCGATTTCCCTAGAGTTATTATACGAGGCCCTTAGATAATCAAAATCTTTCTCATGAATATCCTTTTGAGCCTCCCCTGTAATTTTGTTGTTTCTAGTTTCCATTAACCTTATACTATACTCAGGTGGCATATCCAAAAAGAAAACATAATCAGGGGTAGGTAGTCCAAACTTAACAAACTCTAAGTCCCATAGCCAATTTAAATATTCACTTTTTTGATTTGGGTTGGAAATTTTAGCTCCTTGGTGAACCATGTTAGAAGTTACATACCTATCGGCAATAATAATGCTGCCGTCAATGTATAATTGTTCCCATTCTTTTTTGAAAGAAGCAAATCTATCAACTGCATAAAAAGTCGAAGCAACATAAGGACTTACATCGCTAGCAGAGCCTCCAAATTCTCCATTCAAATACATTTTTACAAGCGCAGATGAATCGCTCTTATAATTGGGAAAATCTATCTTTGTTACATTATATTTTTCATTTACAAGCCTACTATAAAGCATCTCTGTTTGAGTAGCTTTCCCACTTGAATCGCTACCTTCAATAATTATTAAAGCACCTTTCATTTTGGCCTCCAAATATAGATAATTATGTGGATAAGGGCATTTCAAAAAATGAGCTATATAATATTTAGGTCATAAAGCCATCAAAATTTTTGGAATGGCGATTGATCAGTTGTTTTTTGGGATTACCTAAACACTTATAATTATTTCATTATAATATTTCAGCTTACTGTTTTCAAACTTTATATAACTTAAGCTAGGATTTCAATTTCCCAATCATCTGTTACTCCGTTTACAGTTCCTCCGGCTTCAATGATTTTAGTTATATATTCAACTGTCTCTAGAGTAATAGACTCGCCTGGGCATATTACTGGAACACCTGGGGGGTAAGGCGTTATTATGCTTTTACTTACTTTGCCAACAGACTCTGTGAGCTTTCTTTTTTCACACTTAGATTGCATTACTTTATCTGGCGAAACTGCTTGGGGAGGTATTATGACTTCTTTAATATTAATATCAGTGAGTTTTGTTGAATTTTTGAATTGCTTATCAATTTCATTTAAGGCTAAGTATAGAGTTTCAAACTCTTTTCTTCCGTCAGCTACAGTGGTAATGCAGACTATGTTGTATAAATCAGACATTTCAACTTGAATATTGAAATGATTTCTTAGCATTTTTTCTATAAAGAAACCGGTCTTACCAGTATTTTTGACATTAACAACGAGCCTAGTTTTATCTATATGTTCGGATAATAAAGGATGCATAGACATAATTTTAAAACCGGTATTTTCGTAGAGCATTCTCTCAAACCGGTTGACTTCATTCAATAAATTCTCTATCAGTTCACTCCCGTAATTCCCCATTATTGCCCTTGCTATATCCAAAAAGGCCATAATTATATACGACGGACTTGACGTTTGAATTAAGCGCAACACAAAACTAACCTTGTCTATATCAACCCGGGTTCCCTTTATATGGATATATGCTCCTTGAGTCAATGCGGGCAGTGTTTTATGGGCACTTTGAATACAAACATCAGCACCCCCATCCAATGCACAACAAGGAAGCCTCGATGAAAACTTTAAATGAGCTCCATGAGCTTCATCAACTATTAAAAGTTTATTATAGGAGTGAACCACATCAGAAATTGAACCAATGTCTGAACATAAGCCATAGTAATTTGGACGTGTTACAACAACTCCAATTGCGTCAGGATTATTTTTAATCGCCTGCTCAACAGTTGAAGGTAACATTAATGAAGACACACCAAATAAACTGTCATATTCCGGTGCTATGTAAATCGGCGTAACCGAAGCGAGCATCATTGCACCAATGACCGATTTGTGACAATCCCTTGAAACTATCAACCTGTCTCCCGGTTTGCACAAGCCTAAAATAGCTGCATGCACACCACAAGTCGATCCATTCACCAAAAAAGAAGTATAATCAGCTCCAAAAGCCTTTGCTGCGAGGTCTTGTGCTTCTTTTATAACACCATGCGGGAAATGAAGATTATCAAGCCCAGGAATTTCAGTCATATCAAGTAGATGTAAATCATTTAAAAACCTGTCGGGTATGCCTTTTCCGAGCTTATGCCCAGGCATATGGAATGGAATCGGCCTTGATTTCGCGTACTTCCTTAATGCGTTAAATATTGGAGAATAAATGTTGTCTATGGTTCTTCCCCCTAAAGAAAAACAAAGGATTTATTTATTTTTCTATCAACCAAACTGAAGTAATTCTATGTGCAGGGAACATGTCCTGAACTATCTGTCTTGCTTCTTTAATGTTTGCTGCACCAACTTCTTCAATCTCCTTTGTGTCAAACTTAGAACAGTTTTTCTTTTCTGTGTGCCAAACACGGTACACTTTTTTTCTAGCTTTTTCTTGCATTTTACTACCTCTTACAATTAGTACTTTAATATAATTATAACACTAGTTAGAAAAAATTACATTGTTTTATTAAAAATTCTTTGTTTTTTTGTTCTAAGAGTCCTATACACATAGTCACTATTGCTTATTGCTGCTTTTTAGTTAACCATAATATAATTGTTATGTAAACTATTATGAGGAGGTTAATTTATGAAGTCAAAAAAGTTATATCATACGTTTCTTTCTTTTATCCTTATTTTTGTTTTATCATTAAGTCCTATCTATGTTTTCGGAGCACCTAAATCAAAAACGACAGGCAACACCTCCACAAGCATCAAAGTTCAACTTTATAATTACAGCTTATCCTCTACCAATGCTGCTATAAATCCTAGATTTAGAATTTATAACAATGGCAATGCAACTATAAAACTTTCTTCAATCACAGTTAGGTATTATTACACAATTGATGGAGATAAAGCACAAAACTTTTGGTGTGACTGGTCAAACAAAGACACTAAATACGTTACAGGCACTTTCCAAAAGTTGACAAATCCTTCAACTAGTGCAGATTGTTATCTCGAAATTGGTTTTGACAAAAAGGCAGGGACATTGACTTCCGGTACATATGCAGAAGTTCAATCCAGAATTTCAAAGCCCGATTTGTCTTACTATAATCAAACAAATGATTTCTCCTTTAACAGCAGTTCAGCTTCTTATATTGATTGGACCAAAACTACAGGTTATATAGATGGAATACTTGTCTGGGGTACTGAACCACTTCCCTTAGCTCCAGCAAGTCCAACACCAACTTCTACTCCTATTCCTACTACAGTACCGACTCCAACCCTGACTTCTACTCTTGTTCCTACTACAGCACCAACTCCAACCCTGACTTCTACTCCTATTCCTACTACATCACCGTCAAAGAAAGTTCTCGGATTTACAACCTACTACTATTCAGGTGATAGATCTTCATATAACTCAATGGTTAACAACTCGGGTTACATTGATGAGATATCCACAGCTACCCACATAACGGACGGATACGGAAATATCACCGGAATCCTTCCGACCGAACAAATAAATTATGCAAGCTCCAATAATATAGTTCCAACTCTGCTGGTAGGAAATAATTTTAGCGGTGATATTGCCAAAACCCTTCTCGAAAGTTCAACCAACAGAAACAACTTCAAAACCAACTTGTTAAATATACTTAAGAGCAATAATTATAAAGGAGTTAACATTGATATAGAAGGCATATATAGTTCCAACAGGAATCACTACACAACATTCCTTGGTGAAATTTATTCAGCTTTAAAACCACTAGGTTATACGATCTCAGTATCAGTGCCTGCTAAAACCATTGACAACCCAAACTATACCTGGAATTACGCCTATGACTATGCTGCTATTTCAAATTATGCCGACTATATACTTCTTATGACCTATGACGAACATTATCCGGGTGGTTCAGCAGGACCTGTCGCTTCCATCGGTTGGGTTACCAACGTTATAAAATATGCCACAACTGTTATACCAAAAGAAAAGATTTATTTTGGACTTGCTGCATACGGTTATGATTGGTCAAGCAATGGTACAAAAGCCTACTCAATTAATGGATGTTACAACCTTGCTGTGAGTAACGGTGCTACAATTCATTGGGATAACACCTCAAAATGCCCTTACTTTAATTACACTGATTCTAATGGAATTGCCCATACAGTATGGTTTGAAAATTCTATGAGCATTGAATATAAGTTAGATCTCGTTAATACTTATGATTTAGGCGGTGTAGGAATATGGCGTCTTGGTCTCGAAAACTCGGATTACTGGAATGTGATTAAATCAAAAATCAGATAAAGCAATTAAAAGCGAAGGGGCATCTAACCTCTTCGCTTTTATCCGTATTTTAGCACAAATGATATGTGATGGGCATGGTAAACTCAAGTTGAATAATAGTTATAATAGCATATTTTTACTTCAAATTTTTTTGCCAAGGGAAATATCTGTATATCCATGAATTATTTCATAATTTCGCTGTAACACTCCTTTACCTCTCCAGCTAAAAGCTCTATCCCTATATCTTCTTAAAAACTCTTTATTTGAAATTTGTTTGAGCTCTTCATATTCTATTTTGTACTTAAGATTTTGTTTAAACTCTTTTATTATTGTTTCTTTTACATTTTCATTGTGAGAACAAACATCCTGGCAAACATCACAACCCCATATCAAGTGGTGTCTCTTTAAAATTTCTATATCTTCTCCAGTAAGCTCTTCCTTCTTTTGAGTTATATATGATCTGCATTTAAAAGAATCAATTGTAAAGTCACCTAAAATACACTGTCCAGGACATTTTTTCACACAATTAAGGCACTGATAACAGGTTCTGTTTTGAGGTTTATCCGGTTCGAAAGGATAATTGTTTATCAGATATCCTATAAAAACATAGGAACCATATTTATCGGTTATTATATGATTATTAATTCCATAAAAGCCTAGACCGGCCTTATATGCCAGATAACGCTCAGCAAGCGGACCATTATCCGCAAAAGCTTTATAATTAAACCCTTGAATGTTTGTTTGCAAAAACATTCCTACCATTTCAAGTTTCTCTCGGACTATAATGTGATAATCCAGACTATAGGCATATTTGGACAAATTGGCATCATCAGCAGTACCGCAATAGTACGGAAATAAACAAACTATTACCGATTTCGCATCCTCTAATGTCAGGCTTGGATCAACCGCTTTTTCCAAACTCCCTTTATCAAAAACCTTTGAAAGATCTTTATCAGTCCTCTTTTGTAATATATCTCTAAAGTCATTATACGGACCTGAAGATACAATACCAACATATTCTATGCCTATTGATTTACAAAATCCAATTAATTCTTCCTTCATCTATCTTTCACCTATTTTTTTTACCACCTTTGATTACTTTGATTTCCACTTCCTGTTTTCTACTTTGGAAGAAAGGTCATCTACTGCTTTTTCAACAGCTACAACTTTATCATAAACGTGATTATAACCATCAAATAGGGCTTTAGTTGTGTTATCCAATTTGTTTTCAATATATTCTGTGTCAATTTTATCTGCTTTTTAATCAACTTTTTATCAATAGAATTTATTTTATCATCCATTTAAAATTCATGTCCCCATTATATCATTTATTCAATTTGTTTTGAAACATTATGCTAGCACTAACCTTCAATTTTCCAACCAAAGTTTTTCACTTTATAGGTATCATCCCATTGAGGATAATATGATGACGCTTTAGATAAATCTTTTCTTGGGATTAACATATATCCGTAGTTTTCATTGTCAATCATTATATCTTTCTGCAATTTTACTTGCAAGGTACAGGTAGCCTTTCTAAAGTTTTCTATTTTGAAGGTTTCCATATTTCCTTGCCTGTTCTGTCAATATAACCTAATTTCAGATCAATAACCATTCTTCCGGTTTTATCAATATACCCGTATTTATCCTTTACCTTGACAAGTCATCATATTGAGGTTTAATTACCATCGACCCGTTTTTATCAATAAAACCCTTCTTACCATCTACCGATTCTAGCCATATAGCAGCAAGACCTTCTTCAAAATCGTCAACATAGAAGCCTTTTGCCTTAAACAATATTTTTCCTGTTTTATCTATGAATGCCCAAGATGCTAGTATCTTTCCTTCTTCATTTATATCCCACATTTCATGGCTTAGTTTAACCCGTGCAATTCCATTTTCAAAAGGCCCGGCCGCATCGAATGCAGGCTTAATAACGAAATTGCCAGATCTGTCTATATAACCACATTTAGTCTTTGAAAAAACCTCACATTTTTTATTAAATAGATGCTTAGTAGCTTATCGTACTAAGCTAAAACCAACTTGCTCTCTTGGAAAAAACTGCTGGTCTCCCGTATAGAAAGCTTCTAGAATCATTCTTATCCATATATTCCACTTCATTTTATACAAATTTTGCAATCCAATCAACAATTTTATTTCTTTGACATATTTTTTTTTTTACCTACTGAGACCAAAGGCTAAAATGCAAATTCCTATACTATTAAATTAACTTAATTGATTAGTTTACAATTTCAATTTCCAAAGTCAACCTCTGACTTATGAAAACCTCTTTGATCAAATCCCTTAAACTTATTATTACCACTCCCGCCAGTTTGACTATTTCTTGACACAATAATATCACCTAAAAATTCTGGCTTTGGTCCAATAACATTACACGATATAGCTATTTTATTTATATTTTCAATTTTGCCACTATCTATTGCATTATTCCATGAATCCCTTATAAGTTTTAAAGAAGACGTATTTCCTGCTAAATCCCTCATACCATTAATTTTTGTCCAATCACTTTGTGATTGCATAGTAGCCAATTTAGTTGAATTATCAAGTGCAATTAAGTCAAGTTTTGTTAATTGTTATTTTTATTTAATTATTTTATTTAAAATCATCATCAAAATTGATATGAAATGAAGCTTTAGGTATAATCTATTAACAAAAAATTATATGGATAATTGGCAGTTGAGTTACAATATAAATTTAATCATTTTCATTTCTACCTTCAGTACAAAGCTCGTCTAAATATCCATCATCAATAGTCGAATGCCTATTTTTATAAGGAACTGAGCGTGGTCTACCCATTTTGTAAAATTCGCATGATTTTGGTCCATAACAAAAAGTTTCAAATCGATATTTTTTTATATCTTTATCAAAATCCCATTGAATTTCAACATTAGCCATATTTGCCCAAATACATTTAAAACATTTTGTTTCCCACAGACTTTTACTTAATATTCTTGCACCTCTTTCTTCATATATCTGCATTGTTGGAGGCAGCATTATCCATGGTGGTGTTATTACTTCAAGATTCTCAGCTAATCTATCCAAAAGTTTTAAAGAACCAGCTTTATAATAATCTGCAAATTCTCGTTCTTCATATTTTTTTGTCCATGCTGTTCCTTCAATTTCATCACCTACCTGAAATACACTTCTTAATTGCTGTTTTTCAGAAATTGCAACTGTAAACTGCCTTTTACCATCACTGCTGCATCCTTCAATAAAGAAATTGTACCCTAAGTAATAATGAGTTCGATTATCCGTAAGATATCTCCAAACTCTTGTTCTGGGTTGAATAGATAGAATTTTCCCTTTCCAATTCACTTTTGAAGAAGTATTTTCAGAAATATGATTTACCATTCTCAATCCCAATCCTTTACATTAACATTTTTAGGTATCTATCATATTAAGCACTCATTCTTCCAAATTAGTCTTTTCCTCCAGTGAAAGAATTCGGTGATCTTTTGTCAAAATTTCCATTTGCCCAATGGCAATAGAATTAAGCTTTTTAAGTCTCTCAGATTGTGACATTCCTTCATTAATAAATAACGCATTCAAGTTTTCCAGATTCGCAAGACACACTAATTGCGATACATTTGCATAATCTCGTATGTTGCCTTTGAGTTCGGGATTGCTATCTCTCCATTGCTTTGCTGTCATTCCGAAAAGCGCAACATTCAACACATCCGCCTCATTAGCATATACTTGTGTTATTTGACCTTTGCTTAAAGTTGGCGGAATAAGGTTTTCTTTAATAGCATCCGTATGAATTTTATAATTTATTTTTACCAAGTTACGTTTAATATCCCAACCTAGCTGCTTCTGTTCTTCGTCTTTAAGTCTTTGGAACTCTTTTATTAAAAATATTTTGAATTCAGGGCTTATCCACATGCCAAACTCAAATGCAATATCTTTATGAGCGTACGTACCGCCATATCTACCAGTTGTTGCTCTTAGTCCAATTGCATTCGTTTTTTGTACCCATTCTTTGACACTGATTTTATAACTGTTTAGTCCAGCTTGACTTTTAATTATGGCGAATTCGCCATAATTAAAAGTTGGATTATAAATTTTTTCCCAAATTCCTAAAAATTCAACTGTATTCCTGTTTCGTAGCCAGTCTGAAATAAAGAAATCCCCGTCTTTAGCTTTTAACATATCAGTAATACATATATAATCATTATCATCAAAAACAGTAACAGTTACTTCTGTACCAATAACATTTATCTTTTTTGCCATGTCACTTTGCCCCTTTATGATATTTTCTCACCCTGTTTTATCAGCCATTGTTTATAAAGCTTAGTATATTTTATTAAATTTCATATCTTATTTGCTGTGGTTTGCAAGACTTCAACTTTCTTCTATTTTATCATAAACAACCAAACTTCACATTATAAAAAGCAATCTTATGGCAATAATAGCTTATGAGGTGGTTTACATGCAATCAAATAGAACTTGTAATTTGATAGAAGGTTACCTTGACTATTTATTATTGAAGATCTACAAAAAAGTCTGCTGAACAAAAACAATAATGAAAAAGTGGACCTCGCCTGTTCAAAATGGGGCATAGCATTAGGCCAGTTTACTATATACTTTGGCGATAGATTAAATCCTTAAGCATATTATTGAGGCATTTGTTGTACCTGTTCTTTGACAATTGATTTATTAATATAACGGGTGTCCAATTTGCAGTTTTCGGCTATTAGGTATAGTTTGTC
>JAEZUI010000033.1 GCA_023421115.1 Bacillota bacterium
GATTATTACAGCGAGGAGATGTTTGGGGAGTTGATAAGGTATAATAAATCAATCATTTCTGAGTCAACAAACAAAAGAAAATGCTATTGGGGGCAGACTTTATCATTTGACGGAAACAATACAACTGTATGTTTATTAACAGGTGCCGTGACAATTTACCACTTGTTATTAGAAAAGGCCCATGATACATCTGAGTTTTTACCGGCATATGACCCTTATATTTCATTTATTAGTATCATGTCAGATAAAAAAATATCAAAAGAATGTGCCGAAGCTTTAGCTGATGAGTTTTTATTTGAGCTAAATAGTGCATTAGGATTAGAATTTACCCGAAATATTCGTCCAATAATAGAGGAAGAAGAGTATTACAACCCATATAAAGACTGTAATTCTTCTGAAGAATTTTTTACAAAGAAACGCGATTTGGAAAATGAAAAGATTCAAGAGTATAATTCAAAAGAATATAAACTTTATCCAATTAAACATGGAAGAGGTATACATGAAGCTGTAAGAATATTTAATAAAACAATTACTATCTCTGATGTTGATTATAAAATCCTCAATTATATTCGGGTAATAGAATATATATCACCAACAGTTGCAAGGAAAGAACTTATTGATAATGTACTTACAGAATTATCGTTAAGAGGGAACCGCAATATAAACGCAGATTTTGTCTTGTTACTTGGTGAGAATTATAAAAAGTATGATACGATGAGAGATAAAGATTTATGCCGAACAGCAATTAAAGCTATAAATTTTGATTGTATTGCTGACAGTGCACCTGAGTATATGAAACGATGGGCTGACTGGCATAATCCGCCAAAACAGAAAGAAGTAATGATTAGAATTGCAGATACAATAACAGCAACAAGAAACGAGATAGCTCATGCCAAGGCAAATTATCAAAAATGCGGATTAGAATGTCCAGAAAAGTATAAAGATGAATTTGTAGTTATGATGCAGAAAACTGCTGAGCTTCTTATAAGGTGGTATTCACAACAGCCGGAAAAAACCCGTATTTGTAATTGAGTTCTCATTATCAATAATTATTTGGGGTGCTACTATGGAAGAAAATCAAATAATAACAACAAATCAAAATAATATCTTAAGCGAAGAAAGATTCACTGATATTATTAAAAACCGTGTTGAAAATAAAACATTTATAAGTATGGCATCTGATGTGTATGATAAAGTACCACAAATTTTTAAGATTGTTAAAAACATTGATCCAACGGGAATTCTAAGTAGCATCGATGATGTGTTATCAGATAATAAAAGAAATAGGGAAACAAATAATATTATTAAGGCTTTGTATTATATATACATAATTTGTCTAAAAAATCGAGATTCAATACAACAGTCTATTGAGCATAACAATTTATTAGTTCAAAATATAACAGAGCTATACCTGCAAAAAAGCAAAGAAACTTACCAAGAAGACAAAATAGCTTATTTTAAAAATATCTGGTTTAATGGAATTATTGATAACCAATTTAATTTTGATGAAAAAGTTTATGTTTTTGAATTAATTTCCTCTCTAACGTTTGACCAAATTAATATTCTAAAATATATAGAAGAACAATTTCGTATACAGTGGGAAAGCTATTCAAAGGATAATTCACAAGGTGAACCTCCTATTAGGTTGGAACAGTATGCGGAAAAAGAACATTTAAATATTGATTATTTAATACATCTCTGTGTGGATCTACAAGGCAAAGGCTTATTAAGGCAAGCAAAATTAAGCCACATAGAAGCTGAGCCAAAGGGTTTTGTTCCTACGTCATATGTGATGCACATAGTTACATTTTTAAATGAGCCATAAATAAATGATCTAATCTTTACATACTATAACAATCAAAAATGCATTTAAGTTGCCGAGCAGACTAATATATTCAACATAATTTATTATTTAGCCTTATGATATTTATACTTTTTTAAGCGTCTGAAGACCGTCTTTTTTTATACCCATTTTTCAGAAAGGAGCATATTAATTTGGCAACAAAGCTGCAAAGAATATCTGACCTTATGGAACAATCAATTAATCAGGTAACGGACAATCCTCGTGCATGGGCAGATTTCCTGCAAACCGCAGCCCGCCTCTATAAGTATCCGTTTGAGGAACAAATCCTCATCTACGCTCAACGCCCAGACGCCGCTGCCTGCGCTTCCATTGAGTTTTGGAACAAGCATATGCGCCGCTGGGTGAACCGAGGCGCAAAAGGAATAGCCCTTATTGATGACAGCTCGGGCAAAATGACGTTAAGACACATCTTCGATGTGTCAGATACGCATAGCCTCGAGCATACGCCGTTCCAACTATGGCAAATGAAAAAAGCACATCAGGAGCAGGTGATTGAGGAACTGTCCAATCAATTCGGCGATGCGGATGAAACAAGTATAGGTTTTGACAGTCAACTCAGTGATATAATCCTTAATATGGTTCAGGATAATATTGCGGATTACCTTGCCGAGCTTTTAAAAGGGAGGGATGGTAGTTATCTGGTTGATCTGGACGAAATGAACGCAGGTGCCGTGTTCCGTGAAGTAATGACCGACAGCGTATCCTACATGGTGTTCAGCCGGTTAGGGCTGGATATAAAAGCATTACCCGAGGACTTGTTTAAGGGTATTTTCAACTTCAATACCTTCGATACGGTCATGCAGCTGGGCGGAGCAGTCAGCGATATTTCCGAAATGGTGCTTCGTCAGATCGAGCGCACCATCAAGAGCATTGAGAGGCAGGAGCGCGACAGACTTGCAAAGCCAAATTATTTGAAGGACAATATAATCAGAGATGAAGATGAAAGGAGCGATGAACATGGAGATCACCTACACGCAACATGGAGATTACTTGATACCCGACCTGACGCTGAGCGAACCGGAGACGCGCCCTATCGGCAAATACGGGATGCTGCGGAAGTCATTCCTCAAGAACCACAGGAAGGGGACATACGCGGGGATGCTCCTGTCCGAGAAGCTGGACAACCA
>JAEZUI010000058.1 GCA_023421115.1 Bacillota bacterium
TGTTTTAGTGTCAAATGACGCAATTACTTGACCTGAGCATTAGAAGCTGTTGCCGAAAGCTTGATAATTTGAAGCAAAAATGCCACGGATGGCATTTTTAGCGTCTCGCGACACGATGTCGCATAGACGCGTGCGAAAATTATCAAGCTGAGGTACGATTTTTGCGTAGCAAAATATCGTTCATCTGTCTGCCGAATGGCATCCTACAGCTTCTATGCGAAGGTCATGTAATGGAGTCGTTTGACACTAAAACAATCGGCACCTACCTAATACAGTTAACAAATTCAACGTACTCCTAATTTGGTATCACACTAAAGGATTTTAAGTCCTGAACTAAGAGGATTTTCTTGAGTTAAAATTATTAATTGATTAATTATTAATTTAGTATAGTATGGCTTTTTGGAACGCTATTTTGGGTGAGGTTATATAATTTAGGTGAGTCCTGATTACAGGAAGCTAGGTTGGAGGTGCTACCTATTGTTTTAGTGTCAAACGACTACATTGCATGACCTTCGCAAAAAATCAGTAGGCCTCGGCCTGATAATTTTTCGCACGCGTCTATGTGACATCCTGTCACGAGACGCTAAAAATGCCATCCGTGGCATTTTTGCTTCAAAATTATCAGGCTTTCGGCCACTGATTTTAATGCTCAGGTCAAGCAATTACGTCATTTGACACTAAAACAGGTTATTGGCGTAATTTGCTTTTTTTTGCCGGTTTAGCGGTATAGCATTTACCGAAAGGATAGAATCAGCTGGAAGATAATGCACTATTATTAAGTTATTTTATTTCAATTGTGTTTATTGCACTAGTATTCATGCTTTCCTTTGAGGATACACTTTGTATTATTGTACTTTCTGCTTTGTAGGTACCGGGGCTTATTACTCTTGCGTAGTAGGTTAGGGTATTTTCTTTGTAGTCTTTATTTACGAAGAAGGTTACCTTTTGTTCATCCGATTCCATATAGTTAAAGTCAGTACTGCGTGGATCTATTCCCATGCTTGTGGGGTTGTCAATTGGCTTTAAGCCGGAGGGAAGGTAGTCGGTGATTTGGTAGGTTCCGTCTAGTGCCTTTGAAGCTACATTCCAAGTGATTACTACTTTTATTAGGTCTGACTGTTTGAAGTTTGTGGTTTCACTTCCTTTTGTGGTGTAGTAGGACTTATTAACAGTAAGGTTTTTGTCTGTTTTTACGGCGGTTGTAAGGGGTTTTTTAAACATGGATACCATGGATATATCGCCGTTTACATTGGTTATTTTCAGGTTACCTAAGTTTTCCGAAGGCAGTGACAAGCTAAAGGATTTTCCATTGTCCAGTGACTCGGTATATTCTTTACCATTTAAGGTGTAACTGAAAGATACCGGCCCGTTGTTCGCTTTCTTGATCTCTTCTTCAATATACATAAGTCTTTCGATATATGTGGTTATTTCTTTTGAAGTATAATCGGTGCAGTATTTATAAAGTCCGGACTTATGTGGTTTGTCAAGTTTAGAGGCTAATACAGCCGCTAATGCAGTATATTCTAAAATATCATCATTGTCCTTTCCAGCATCAATTTTATAGTATGGTTTAAAGCTCTTAATATGAGGAGCTATTTTTTCTACAAAGATTCTGTCAGCTTTTGGCAGTTCGCCTAGTTCACAGTAGGCAAGAGCAATATATATAAGGTCTTTAAGCTGGGCATTCTTCACCTCTGAAGCTTTATCTATATCTAGAAGTATAGGTTCTCTAAGTACAGCCAGACCGTACAGAGCATTTCCCTTAAGCCCTGGTGAATCGTCGTACAGTTTGGTGTAAAAATAGTCTTTCAGTCTGAAGGCATTGATTTGGTCTTTTAGCAATGACGACAGCTTCGCACTTATATCAATATCACTGTTGCCATAGGGAAGTATAGCTATGCCGCCATCTTCTGTCTGATAGCCTGAGGCATTGACCGGCGTGATATTTTCTTCTATATCATTTAGTTCAAAATAATTTTTAATCAATTCAGCAGCTTTTTGTACTATGAGTTTTTGGTCTATACGGTTTCCGCCCGTATACATAAGGTTGTTTAGTTCATTTAGGTACATGCCTTTGCCTTTATCGGTAAATATGAGCTTGGTATTGCCTTTAGTCCCTCCTTCGAATTTTATATCGGGCTTGAGATCATAGTATAAAGCCTCTTCAATTTGATGATAGGTTTTTACAACCTCAAAGGAGTGTTTTAAGGAGTCGTTTAATCCATTTGAGGTGGAGGCTTTTATAATTATATCTTTTTTGCCTTCGGAAAGTTCAGCAAGAGGGAGGTTTACCCTTTCAAAGGCTTTGCCTTCGGCACTGGCTATTAATTTTTGACTTTGTGCATCATAAACTTCAAATAAAACTTTTTCGTCTTTTTTAAGGTCGTTACCGTATGCTGTGACACCTAAAACCGGTTTGTCACCTACTAAGTAGGTGGAGTTTAGGGTATAGTTTATGAAGAAAGGCAGGGTAACGTCTAAGTTTACTGTATTGCTTCCGGCAAGAAGATCGGTTGTAACACCTGAAAGTGTTACTCTCCATGCGGTTATATTATCGGGTATTTTGAAGGTCAGTTCGCCGTATCCTTCATCGTATAGTGTTGTGGTATTAAAGTATGCTGTATCTCTAAAGTCACTTCTGACTTCAAGTGAGAATGATGCTGGAGCCAATGATTTTCCATTGTATTTGACCTCTCGACCAATTGATTCGTTCGTCGTAAATTCTACGTAGGTGGATTTTGGCTCTGAAAATTTTACTTTTATCATACCTTTTCCTATTGCGATTCCATCACTATCGGAATTTAAGTGGGAAGTATAGCTGAAGTTGATTCCTGAAGGCACTCCCGAGTATAGAGTGTGAAGCGTTTCAATGTACTGGTCATTCAGCTTGAACAGTGCTTCATCAACAATACTGGTGTTGATAACTGCCTTTGTCGGCTTTCCATCCTTGTCTTTTGCATTGATTTTAACAGTAACTTCATCGCCGGGTTTATATGAAGTTTTATCGAGTTTGGCATCAATAGTGAGCTTCTTTTCTTCAGGATCGAAAACAGCATTAAACTCCTCGGAATCAACATAGGTCAAGCCGTTAAAGTACACACCTTTTACATAAACATTGGGGATATCCTTATCTTCCATTGTGAAGCTGTAGTTGGGATTATTGCGTATTTCAAAACTCCTTATACCGTTCTGTGCCTTAATGAAAAGATAATTTCCGTCTGGAAGTATGTCTTTACCCTTTTTGAATGTAAGGTCAACTTTTTCGTTCATCTTATACTTTTCCTTGCCTCCATCCAATAAATATCTGCTATTTTCATAATAGTCAAAATAGGAATAATCCCCAAAATAGCAGTTAAACTTCATATTTCGACTGGAATTATCGGTACATTTGATATCAGCAGTATAGAATTCATCCTTATACTCAGGTGCGTCAAAAGAAGCGGTTGCTTTTCCGCTTGAGTCGGTGGTCATCGTTATTTGGCCGAAAACTTCCTTTTTCTCTTCGTATCTGTATTTCTTCTCAGTAACTTTATTTATATAGTCATAGTACTCTCCGTCTTCGATTTTCAGCCAGGTATGTTTGTATATTGTTCCTGTAAGGGTTTTGCCGCTTACGGGCTCACCAAGGTAATCATTAATGTCTTTAGCAGTCCCGTTGTTTATTCTGTCAAGAACGATTTTATTAACATCAGCACTTATAACACCCTTTTGGTTTGTCAATTCCGATTTGAGTTTAACATCAATGTCATTTACAAAAACACGTACTTCGGTATTGCCTGAAATTTCCCCGATTTCAGGTTTTGTCGCATTGGCATATATACTGACATATTGTTCCCCTTGGACGTTTCCAATTGGGTTTGGAACGTATTTTACAACAGTACTGCCTGAGGAATCGGTGGTAACAGTTTTCTGAGGATTTTCCGCTCCAATAGCGTAGTCATTAATGTTGTAGTTTATATCTAAATCAGGAACTCCTGTGCCTTCAAAGAAGGAGCCTTTTATATTGAAATTTACCTCTTCTCGCGGGAAAAGAGCTTCTTTATCCTTTGAAATATTAAGCTCGTAGGCCGGTTTTGTGTAATTTTGTATTTCGATAAAAGAGTTTACAACTACTTTATCGCCTTTTTTTACGGTCAGTTGATATCCTCCCGGGTCTAAGTTTGGGAGGTCAAAGCTTCCGCTGAAGATACCGTCATTGGTTGAAACATTCTGAGAGACAAGGGGAGGCTCACTCATTGGATAGTAACCAATAAAACTTTTTCCTTCGGTCCTATAGTTAATATAGCGTTGGATGTAACCATAGCCCTGATCTATTTCAATGACTAAAGAATCTGTTTTTTCATCGGAATATCTGCTTTTAACCATTCCCCAGAAATTAACCTTGTCATTAGGTTTATAAAGATTTCTGTCAAGCTGTATAAAGTTCCAGTACATATTGGAGCTTTCATTTTCATATACTCTGTAGGCATCTTTGTAACTTGAAAGTACAGCTTGTTTGTTGTCATCCGTCTCAATTTTATAATAAGTTACGCTGCTTTCATTGTTATTTTGATTTTTGAGCGTATCAAAGTAAGCTATACCTTCTTTATTTGTGGTATGGGTGCTATTAGAGCCTATAACAGATATTTTTGCGTTGTATAAAGGAGCTTTGCTGCTTAAGTCATGAAGCCATATAATAGTTTTGTCGGCGCTGTTTGTAATATACATACCGATGTCTGTAACCTCGATAATGGTTTGAAAATTCAATTCATTCCACTTGCTGTCTACAACATAGTACCCTTGAGGTAAGGTGCCGGGAAGTTTAATATATTGCTCTCCTTTTTCGCGATTAGGATCCATTTCCTGCTTGAATTCAAAGACTTTTTCAAGTCCGTTCACTGGAATAAGGTTTTTGGCAGAATATCTATAAGCCCACGAAAATGCCATCATGGAATTTCTGTTTTCTAATGCTTTAATAAAGTCATCAACGTTTTTATAGGCATAAATAATTGTATCTACCACTATAGGGTCATTTGGCGTTGGGTTGCTAACAAAATAATCAATCGGCAGATAGGGATTCTCTTTTGTTGTATATTCGTTTATAGCTCGTCTGTATGAAAAGAACCCAGGGTCATTTTGGTCTGAAGACGATGTTGTTTCAAACTGAAATTCAAGGTCTTCACCTAAGGTATAATTGGTGCCATTAAGTTTCAACCCCTTTTTTATTTTAATTGTGTAAATAGTACTTTCTTTTAGATTTTTAGGTACAAATACCACTGCTTTTTTATGCCTTTCAAAACGTCCTTCTGCTTTTGGAGAAATCTCAAAATACTTGTCAACATCTTCAAATTCCTCATGGCTGAAATATATTTCTATGCCTGAGTTAGTGGGTACATCGGCTGTTTTGTCGGCAGGGAAGGTGCCAAGTATTTTAAAAGCTGCGTTTGTCTGGAAAGTCCAGGTTATATCGGCTCTATCGGGGGATTTAATGCGGAAAGTATAAAGTCGGTTTTGCTCAAACAGTCTTGAAGGCTTAATTTTAAATGAAGTTGAGCCATTTTCGGATATAATTGGTGCGGGTTGGTCGTCAATTGATAGATTTGCTTGCAAATCGGAAAGTTTTATGCTGTTTTTGGATTCAAGCATAAATTCACTGTCAGGCTTGACACCGGTTGAATCGTAACTTGAGGGTGTAAGAGAAAAGCCTCCTCTGTAATCTCCGGCACTGACTTTTTCGGTAAAAAGGGAATTTGGTATTATGAATATTCCCAGTAGCAGAGCAAATGCACAGGCTATTGCAAGGGCAGCTTTTTTAATTCGGGAAAAATGCTTTTTGCCCTTAGTACTTTTAGCAAATACTGAAATATTGTTCAGCTTTTCAGGAATTTCAATATTTTCATATGCTTTTTTGATATTATCTATGGAAGTCTTAATTTGTACATACTCAGTTAAACAGTCAGAACACTCGGTAAGGTGTTTTTCCATCTCTGAATTTTCCTTTTCTCCAAGCTCATTTTGTATGTACGCCTCCAGATTGTCAATAATTTCTTTACAGTTCATGAGGATACCTCCTTTTTGGAATAAAGTGATTTTCTAAGTTTCAAATGAATTAACTATGTCTGGCATTAAGTATTGAATACGTATTTAAAAAATGCCTAATTCTTTTATGAGTTAATACTACTATGGGTTGACAGTTGTTCCCTAAGTAATTTATGTGCTCTATTTAGCCTTGATTTAACCGTACCTACCGGTATATCCAGTACAACTGCAATGTCTTCAACCTTTAGGTCTTGGTTATACCTCAGGTCTATTATATCCTTGTATATACTATCAAGCTTGTCTGTTAGAATTTGCATATCCATGGATTCTATGGAGTTGTTTTCGTGCTGTCCTTCGGGTTGATATAGGGAATTGTCTAAAGGAACAACTCTACGTTTATATTGTTGTATGTTATAGCACTCATTCATTAAAATTCTTATTAGCCATGTTTTGAAAAAACGGCTTTCCCGTAAGTTTTTAATACTTGAAAAAGCTTTATAAAGTGCTTCCTGTACAGCATCTAAAGCATCTTGTTCATTTCCTAGCTTAACTAACGCAGTTTTATATAGTTGAAGCTTCATGGCATCAACAAGATCCATGAAAGCATTTTTATTGCCGGCTTTAGCTTTTTCGACAAGTTCAGTCAAGTTAGTGGTCACCACCTTAATGATCTCGATATCAAGAGTAATAATTTTTTGAATTCTATTATTAGACTAATAAACTTTAACAAAAGTTCGATATATAAATGAAAATATAAAAAATATTTTAATATTTTGGGAATATTTATTATAATGGTATTGTATAATGCAACTTGTTACAAGTACCAGAAGTACACAATTATTTTACACAGGAGGATATTATGAAGAAGACTAAAGTGCTTTTTGTTTCATCCGAAGTAGATCCCTTTGCAAAATCCGGAGGACTTGCCGATGTAGCGGCTTCACTGCCTAAGGCTCTAAACGATTTAGGACATGATACGAGAGTTGTTATGCCAAAGTATAAAAGCATTCCTAAAAAATATGTAGATGAAATGGAATATTTGGGCTATGTATATGTTGATATTTCGTGGAGACATCAATTCTGTGGAATAATGAAATACGAGAGTGAAGGAGTTGTTTATTATTTCCTTGACAATGAATACTATTTCGGAAGAGATGGTTTTTATGGTTATGATGACGAAGCAGAACGGTTTGCGTTCTTTTCAAAGGCTTTACTGTCAATGCTGCCTGTAATCGATTTCAAACCGGATGTGATTCATTGCAACGATTGGCAGACAGGAACAGTAAGTATGCTTCTTAAGGCTAATTATATAAGTAATGATTTTTATAAAGATATAAAGACTGTATTTACAATACATAATTTAAAGTATCAGGGGGTTTATCCGAAGGAAGTATTAGGTGAAGTTTTAGGCCTTGGATGGGAACACTTTACACCTGAAGGTATAGAGTTTTTTGACAATGTTAATTATTTAAAGGCAGGCCTTGTTTATTCGGACATAATTACTACAGTGAGTAAGACCTATGCAGAAGAGATAAAGACCGATTTTTACGGAGAAAGGCTAAATAATATTTTAAACAGAAGGTCGGAAGATTTATATGGAATACTTAACGGAATAGATATAGATATTAATAATCCTCAAACAGATGACAGAATTTATGCAAACTTCAGTGCTGAGAACCTTGAAGGTAAAATGACCAACAAGCAAATGCTTCAAAAAAGCCTTGGATTACAGGAAAGAATCGACATACCGGTTATAGGTATAATATCAAGGTTGGTGGATCAGAAGGGCTTTGACCTCATTAACTTTGTGATGGAAGATATATTAAAACTAGATATTCAGCTTGTGATTTTAGGAGCAGGGGAATATAGGTATGAACAGATTTTAAAGCAATATCAGGAAAGATATCAGGGAAAATTATCAGTTAATCTCAAATACGATGCACTCCTTTCCCAAAGAATTTATGCTGGGTCGGATATGTTCCTTATGCCTTCCCTATTTGAACCCTGTGGTTTAAGTCAAATGTTCAGCTTAAGGTATGGCACAATACCTATTGTAAGAGAAACGGGTGGATTAAAGGATACAATAGTGCAGTACGATGACATAACCCATGAAGGTAACGGTTTTACTTTCACAAGGTACAATGCTCATGATATGCTTTACGCTATAAAAGAAGCAGTTCATTTCTTTTACCATAGATCTACATGGAATTATCTTATGAAAAAAGGAATGAAAGTAGACTTTAGTTGGGAAAAGTCGGCGAAGGAGTACCTCGAAGTATATAAAAAAGCTATTTCAAAGAAATAAACAAAAATCTATGGATAAAGCTTCTAATTAGTTGTGAATATGATATAATAGAAAAATAGATTTAAAAGGAAGTGTTTTGACCATGGATGAAAAAATGTTTGAATTAATGACAAAACTATATAGTGAGTTTTCAGAATTTAGTAAAGAAACTAAAGAAAATATAAATGGTGTTAGAAATGATATTACAGGGATTAATAATGAAATTACAGGGATTAAGAACGATATTATAAGGATAGAAAATAAGCTTGACAAAAATTCACAGGCATTGTTTGACGGTTATAAGCAAACCTATGAAGAAATAAAGGAAGTTAAAAATGCAGTAAATGACCTTTCTTCAAAAGTTGAAAAGCAAGAAGTTGAAATAAAAGTAATTAAAGGTGGTAGGTAATTTAAAGAAATTTGATAAGTCTATTTCAAAAAATGCCTATACAACATCTAGTAATAAACCCGTCAAAATAAAATTTTGAAATGGAAATTGCGAAGTTTTTAGGAATTATACAAAAATCACGCTGTACCGACTCCTCAAAGGGAAGGTATAGCGTGATTTATTATTTAAGTAATTTATGCTTTAGAACTACATTGTTTTTTTGTGATTTCTATTTCTCATATTTTGAAAACATTATCAAATCAAGTTTTTTTGTTATCCCATAGTAGGAACTTATATTTTAATTGTTCCTAAGCAAGTATATCTTCAATTTTTTGCTGAACGTCGTCAGGAATTTCTATTCCTGAAGCTTTAACGTTTTCTTCCACTTGACTCGCTTTGCTTGCACCGATTATTGCACTTGCAATATTGTCAATTCTAAGAGTCCATGCCAGGGCAAGCTGAGACAGGGAAATACCCATTTCCTTTGCCAAATCCTCAAGCTTTTGAACCTTTATGAGTATTTCGTCGTTGAGATTATTGAGCATAAACATGTTGGAATTAGGGTCGGCAGCACGGCTGTCTTTCGGTATTTCGGCTCCTGGTTTGTACTTACCTGTGAGTATCCCTTGGGCAAGAGGGGAGAAGACAACCTGCGCAATTCCGTTATCCATTCCAAAGGGTACAATTTCATTTTCTATATATCTATTGAGCATATTGTACTTAGGTTGATTCACAACAATGCGGTCAAGAAGGTAACGATCAGCTGTATGTAATGCTTCAGCCATTTGGAGAGCAGTCCACTCACTTACTCCAGCATACAATATTTTACCCTGGCGAATGAGATCGTCAATTGTTCTTAAAGTTTCTTCCACAGGAGTTTCAGGGTCATAGCGATGACAATAGTATATATCCACATAGTCTACACCTAAACGTTTCAAGCTTGCATGGGCTTGTTCGAATACATGCTTTCTTGATAACCCTTTGTCATTAGGTCCTTTGCCCATAGGCCAGAATACTTTAGTTGCTAAAACATAGGATTCTCTAGGATATTTCTTAAGAGCTTCACCCACAATAGTCTCTGCTTTCCCTATTGCATACACATTTGCAGTATCAAAGAAATTAACACCCAATTCATAAGCTTTATCTATTGTCTCAATGGCAGTTGCCTTTTCAGTTGAATTTCCATATGTAAGCCAGCTGCCAAGACTGATTTCACTCACATTAAGCCCTGTTCGTCCCAACTTTCTATAATTCATAGTATTCCTCCTTAAGTTTTAGATATATTTATCTTATACCAATAAAGATAAATTATAAACCAAATTTGATAAAGACTTAAATTATTGGTCACATTATTTAAAGTAGAATCTATAAAACCAATATTAAAAAAGCACAACAATAAAACAGCAAAACAACAACCTAACTAAAACAATAGGCATCCCCCTTCCTACATGTTCACAAATCGCCGTACCACAAATTTGGACCACAACTCAAAACATAAGCATAGCGAATATTCTTGGAGCATGATCAATAAACAAGTCTTTTTTAAAACGATATTATATAATGATTTCACGCTGATTACATAGTTTTTTGCTGGATTTTAGAGAATGAATATTGTAAACTATAATAATAGTGAGGTATACAAATCAAAAATGCCATATAGGTAATTTCTTGGAATTATTTGGAGGAACCATTATGAAACTAGAAGAACTGAGGTTGAAATTAAATTCATTATCAATATACAAAAAGCTACTGGAAGATGCCTTATTAAAAGGCATATATGTTTTTATAGAAAGTTTGCTTACCGATAAATTAGATCTAAATGAATTTGCAAGGCATTATAATTCAATATGCCTAAATATAAGCGAATTAATAGTGAAAAAGTCTATACGGGACCATATTGTAGATTTAGTGATTGTAGACGAGAATCCTTTTTCCATAGCATGTGAGCATATTGACTATGACAAAATCCATAGCATGCTATTAAAAGCCACTTCAAGTGATTTAAAAACCCTTGAGTTGCTATCTAGAATGTCTTCTAATGCGTTAAAGGAATATGCGCTGAGAAACCTTTGCAACTTAGATTTTGAAGTGGAAGTTGTAAAAGGATTTCCCGACTGGGATTTTGCCGCTAGCAGTGAAATGAACAAGGCAAAGTCCGACGGGATTAAGAGCTCTCAAGATTCTGGCTGTGAGCCTTCTAGCGTCTTTAAAGAGTCAATAAAAGAATTGTTATATAAAGGCGATTGGGATAAGTTAACAAAAGAATTATCGAAGTTTTACAAAGCTAACGGTACAGGTATTTTTTCAAGCTTTAGAGCATTTATATGGGAAAGAGATGGCAATGTGGGAAGGCTCAAAGGGATTGCCTCCCCGGACAATGTTTTGCTTTCGGATTTTATAGGCTATGAGGCAGAACGTGCGGAGATTATCCAAAATACCGAACAATTCCTAGAGGGCTATTCGTCTAATAATGTACTTTTATATGGTGATAGGGGGACAGGTAAGTCCTCAACTGTAAAAGCCCTAGTCAATGAATACTATAAAAAAGGGCTTAGGATTGTTGAAGTGCCTAAGAACAACCTTGTAGATTTTCCAAAAATACTAATGCAGCTTAAGGACAGGAAACAGAGATTCATTATATTTATTGACGATCTTGCCTTTGCAGATGACGAAGAGAATTATACATCTCTTAAGGCTGTGCTTGAGGGAGGTCTTCAGACCAGACCTAATAATGTAATTATTTATGCAACTTCCAACAGAAGGCACTTGATAAAAGAGAAGTTCAGTGACAGGCTAGGCCTTCAATCGGGTAATATTGAAGATGAGATAAGGTCTCAGGATACAATCCAGGAAAAACTCTCATTAGCAGACAGATTTGGAATAACAATAGTATTTTCTTCTCCCGATAAGCAAAACTTTTTAGAAATAGTAGAGGGGATTGCTGCAAAGAGAGGTATTTGCTGTGATAAGGAGAAGCTTAAAAGGGAGGCTCTTAAGTGGGAGATGTGGTACAACGGAAGGTCCCCTAGGACTGCAAGACAGTTTGTCGATTGGCTTGAAGGGAACAGAACCGTTGTTTCAAGTTAGTATTACGAGCCTCTTTTGAACATTGTAGTCTCAACTATGTTATCAACATCTTTCTTAAATATTGTTTCACGCTCTAATAAAAGAGTTGCTATATTTTTTAGACAGTCAGAATTGTTCCTTAGTAACTCTTTTGTTTCCTTGTATACCTGTTCAATCATATCTTTTACTTCCTTTTCTATGGTGTTGTCATTGGTACTTGAGGAATTATCGCTATGTATATCAAGAAAACTAACAAGGCCTACGTTTTGGCTCATGCCAAAGTTTTTGACCATGTTCATGGCGATTTGGGTTGCTTTTCTAAGATCGTTGCTTGCCCCGTTGGTTACATCATTTTCACCGAATATTATCTCTTCCGAGGCTCTTCCTGCAAGGAAAACGGCAATATCATTCAAAAGATCTCTCTTGGTTGAGAACATTTTTTCATCGGGAAGAAATAGAGTATAACCGCCGGCTCCCTTAGTGGTTGGGATTATAGTAACCTTTGATACGGTGGCACCCGAAAGAAGCTTTGCAACAAGAGCATGGCCTGCTTCGTGGTAGGCAGTTATTTCTTTATCCTTTAGAGTTATATTCTTTTTGTTCCTCTTTTCTTCACCTGCCTGTATTTTACTTATAGCATTATCGATATCTTTCATAGTTATGGAGGAGTGCTTGTTTCTAACAGCATAAATACCCGCTTCGTTCATGACATTTGCTAAGTCAGCACCCGACATGTATACCGTCATTTTGGCAACTTCCTTAAGGTCTATATCACTTCCTAAAGGTTTATTCTTTGCATGAAGTTCAAGGATGGAGAGGCGAGCGTCCACATCGGGAAGAGCGACTTGTATTTGCCTGTCAAACCTTCCTGAACGTAAAAGTGCAGGATCTAGCATATCAAGCCTATTTGTGGCGGCAATAACTATTATACCCTCGCTTCCTGAGAAACCGTCTATTTCTACTAAAATTTGATTGAGGGTTCGGTCTCTTTCATCTCCGGAACCGGAGCCGTCACTACTGCTCCTTTTGCCTAGGGCATCTATTTCATCTATAAATATAATGCATGGACTTGATTTTCTTGCAAATTCAAAAAGCTGTCTTATCCTTGAGGCACCGACACCTACAAATTTCTCAACAAAGTCCGATCCGGAAACGGCAATAAACGGCACTCCGGCAGTGCCGGCGAGTGCTTTTGCCAGAAGAGTTTTGCCGGTGCCGGGAGGTCCAAACAATACTGTGCCTTTTGGTGGAACTACGCCAAACTTTTTAAACCTTTCAGGGGATACTAAAAAGTCCACCAGTTCCATCATATTCTGCTTAGCCTCTTCATTACCAGCTACATTATCAAAGGTTATGTCGCATTGCATAATAATTCCGAACTTTGAATCCTTATTGCCGGAGTATTGTTTCTTTAGAAGCCTTCCCATAAATACGCTTATTAAGGCTATGGATAGCACTAAGGGAACGATTGAAAGAACCATGCTCATAAAGGATTGAAAAAGTTTTTCGCTAAAAGGTTTTTCTTGAAGGGATATACCGTATTCCAAAAGATATTTTTTCATATCCTCCGATTCGGGATTGTCGGTTACAAAAAGGTCACCGTTTTTTAGTTTTCCCTTTATTTTTTTTGCGTTTTTGTTGTAATCATAAATTGCAGCTACATTATCCGATTCTACATAATTTACAAAGGCATTGTACGTTATATTGGAAGTTAAATCTTCTTTTGAAGGTGTTTTGGTTATACTATCAAGAATAATTGAAAGAGACACAGTAAAAATTGCTATTATGAGTAAAAACAACAGTGCTAATTTTCTAGCTCTGGATTTTTTAACTGTTTTATAATACTTAGGTGTCAAAATCAAAAAGAGATAACGAATATTAGGGATGATTTTATTGCGAATAAAAAGCAAAAGCTTTGAAAACAAGGACAATCACCGCCTTTTTTATATGTAATGCCAGTGGACTAAAATTTTTCACTAAGGTACGATTAAAATATGAAAGAGGGACAAATAATCTCTATTTATATTTTACCAGAGCTCGGACTGTTTTTCTATGGAACTAATGGACCATAATATATAGTGCTTAGGATAATATATTAAACAAAGACTTGGACAATTTTTTATCAATCTTCCTTGATTATACTTCTATTTTAATTTAAAATAATAGAGAACTTAATTTAATAGAATTGCTAATAAGCTGTTGACTTTTAAATTAAAGGATTCTAAAGAAATACTAATCATAATTTATTATAAAAAGGAGTAATTGATATGAGTAAAATTAAAATGCCTGTTCCGTTAGTTGAAATGGATGGAGATGAAATGACCAGGATCATATGGAAGATGATAAAAGATATCTTGCTTGAGCCATATATTGAGCTAAATACCGAGTACTATGATTTAGGACTTGAATATAGGGACCAAACCGACGATCAGGTTACTATTGATTCAGCTATGGCTATAAAGAAATATGGGGTAGGTGTTAAATGTGCTACCATTACTCCAAATGCCCAAAGGGTTGAAGAGTACAAATTAAAGAAAATGTGGAAGAGCCCGAATGGTACAATCAGAGCTATATTAGACGGTACAGTTTTTCGTGCACCTATTGTAGTGGACAGCATAAAACCTTTTGTTATTGGTTGGAAGAAACCTATAACTCTTGCAAGACACGCTTATGGTGATGTATATAGAACGTTGAATATCAAGTAAAGGAAGCAGGAAAGGCAGAAATTGTATTTACTTCTGCAAATGGAGAGGTTTCAAGAGATACAATCCATGACTTTAAGGGTCCTGGGGTTATCATGGGAATGCACAATACCGATGAATCCATTACCAGCTTTGCAAGAGCATGCTTTAACTACGCTTTAGATCAGAAGCAGGATCTATGGTTCTCAACTAAAGACACCATTTCTAAGATTTATGACCACAGATTTAAAGACATTTTCCAAGAAATTTTCGATGCTGAATATAAGGACAAGTTTGAAAAAGCGGGAATCGAATATTTCTATACCTTGATAGATGATGTTGTTGCTAGGATCATTAGATCGGAAGGCGGAATGGTATGGGCTTGCAAGAATTATGACGGGGATGTTATGTCCGATATGGTAGCTTCAGCTTTCGGAAGCCTTGCAATGATGACTTCCGTATTGGTATCTCCTGACGGCAAATATGAATATGAGGCAGCACACGGAACGGTTACAAGACACTACTACAAGCACCTAAAAGGAGAAGAGACTTCAACCAATGCAATGGCTACCTTGTTTGCATGGACAGGAGCTCTTAAAAAACGTGGTGAAATTGACGGAAATAAAGACCTTATGGATTTTGCAGATAAGCTTGAAGCAGCATCCATTAAGACAATTGAAAATGGCGTAATGACTAAGGATTTAGCACAGTTATCGCAAGTTCAAAACAAGAAGATAGTAAATACTGAAGGTTTCTTAAAAGAAATAAAACTGACTTTCGATGCTATGAAATAAGGTGAATTCGTTGAATCTATACAAAGGATTTTTCAAAAAATATGATGCATGGTTATATTTTGAAGCTTCCATAAGATGATATGAAAAAGTAATTACTAAGTATATGTTCCATAATTTATTAGCCCAGTGGGTATAATACCATACTGGGCTATAATTCCCCTCTTTCGAACAAAAGTGGAAGACTAAAAAACAAAAGGGTTCGTTGACATATAGTTATTTAGATCTCTTATAATAAATTAAAGAGACAATAGATTGGAGAAGGTATATGAAAAATATCAAGTTGGTTATACAGTATGATGGAAGTAGGTATAGAGGTTGGCAGAAACTTGGGGATTCCGACAAAACTATACAGGGAAAGATAGAAAATGTTTTAAGTCAAATGACAAACGAAAAGATAGAGTTGATAGGTTCTGGAAGAACCGATGCAGGAGTACACGCTTTTAAACAAGTTGCAAATTTCCATACAAAATGTGACATGTCGGAGGAAGCGATACTGGATTATTTGTACAAATACCTTCCGGAAGATATTGTTGTCATTGATGCTAAGGAAGTGGATGAAAAATTCCATTCTAGGTATCATGTGAAGGGAAAGAAGTACTTGTATAGGATTTGGAACTCTAAGAGACATAACCTTTTCATGAGAAAACACTGTATTCATATAGCAGAGCCTTTAGATATAAGGCTGATGAGAAATGCAGCAGAACACTTTTTAGGAAAGCATGATTTTACAAGTTTTACATCGCTAAAGAGTAAAAATAAATCCAAGGAAAGAGAGCTGTATGCAATAGAAATTAAAAAGGAAAACGAACTTATGGATATTATCTTCCATGGCGACGGATTTCTTTATAACATGGCAAGAATTATGGCGGGGACACTAATTGAAGTAGGAACTGGCAGAATTAGTGCCGATAGTATACCAAAAATATTTGATAAAAAAGATAGAAGTTTATCAGGGCCAACAGCTCCAGCTTCGGGATTAATTCTTTATGATGTGGAATATTAGTGTTTTTTTATATGTACAGAAAATTTGACATTTGTCTGAATTTATGTAAAATTGATTTTGGGACATATGTATTTCAAATTAAAAAAGACAAAAGCAAATTTTAAATTTTAAGAATATAAAAGGAGAGGAAAAATATGAGTTTGTTAGATCAATGGCAGGAAATGGCCGATATGGAAAGACCGGAAGAAGAGTATAACAAGTTTTGGAACAATTATCTTGAAAAAGAGAAGGCGGTTTACGAGAACATTCTTGAAAACCACAATGAGATTATTAGTGGCAAACTTTCGGATTTGGCGAAAAAGTATGAAATGGATGATCCCACTTTTATTGGTTTTTTAGATGGAATAAACAGTAGCTTAGTAAAAGAATTTGATTTAAGTAAGTTGAGTGAAGACTCCATTATCAAACTCGAAATCGATTTTGATAAGCTGTTTTACAATATGTTGGATGCAAAGGCGATATGGTTATCTTCTCTTCCACAATGGGATAATATAATTCCGAAGATTAAGAGAGATCAAATAACAAAAGATTTTAACAGAGCAAACATTGCAGTAAGCAATAAAGTGGGAAGAAACGAACCTTGTCCATGTGGAAGCGGTAAAAAATATAAGAAGTGCTGCGCCTTGAAAGAATCTGATTAAGGAGCCTGCTATGAGTGAATGTATTTGTAACAGTTGTAAGAATTTGAAGAGGCTTGTTAATGAAGAGGCTAATCAAATAGATTATGTATGCAAATTTGGATTTCCTTCAGAAAAATGTAAGGATTGTGAAGGTGAAGAATGTAATATTACCGAATGCAGTCATTACATAGAAGATAAAGAAGATGAGACGGTAAGAAAAGTTCATTGTAAAGGCTGTGGCAAAGAACTTCAGCAGATGTGTGAAGATGAAGTGGACGGTGAAGTTTTCTGTATTAATTGTTATCTGAATTCAAAATAGACCGAAATTAAGGTGGTATTTTACATTAAGAATAAAACTATAGGGAATTTGTTATAGAATTGAATAATGTATTTGTATGCTTAAGGGACGCTTTCTTTTTTCGGAAAGCGTCCCTTAAGGTTTTACACATCAAGGTTTTTTGTCTGCAAATATATCATTTGAAATTATAATATCCGATATGTTTAGTTGGTTAATTAAATCTTGCAGTTGGCTGTTATATAAATCAACATCTAGAAGTTTACCGGTTTTATAGTCGTACAATTCTCTCGTATCGTTAAAGTATATATACTTGTCGGTAATAATTGAACCATTTCTTAAAACGGCATAACTCTCTTTAGTATTAACAAGATCTTTACCTAATGCATGGGGAACATCAAAACCCATAAAATTTGCAATTGTAGGCATTATATCAATTTGTCCGCCGGTAGTAGATATTACTTCTCCTTCTTGTTGCCCAGGATAGTGTATAATGAGGGGAACGCGCTGGAGTTTAGCCCAATCGAAGTCGTTGTATTCAATACCTAGAAATTGCATAAGACCTTCATTTTCGATTTTTGGAACAGCTGAATGATCCCCGTAAAACACAAGCAGACTGTTATCGTATAAACCTTTAGACTTCAGATCTTCAACAAACTCCCCGATACAGCTGTCGGCATAGTTGGCGCCTTTTATAAAGTTTCCAATATATTCTCCCTCAAATTCGCCCACATCAAAGTCAAAGTCTTGAAAATAGGTAAAGGGATGGTGGCACGATAAGGTTATAAAAAGGCTGTAAAAAGGCTTTGTGGTATCTATCATATTTAAGGACTGGCTAAAGAAGGATTTATCACTTAGTGCATTCCCGCTCCAGCCTGCAAAATCATCCATAATATAGTCTTCAGAACCAAAGAAGGTGTCAAATTTCAAGGCCTTGTACATCTCCTCCCTATTCCAGAAGGTCTTATTAAAAGCGTGTAGAGAATAAGTGTTGTAGCCCTTATCTTTCAAAATTGAAGGCATGGAAGGGTAAGTGTTTTCCGCATATCTATGGTACACTGAGCCTTCGCCTAAAGGATAGAGGGAAGTATTTGACAAAAACTCGGCGTCAGATGTATTTCCACCGGACACTTGATAGTAAATATTGTCAAAATAAAGGCTATCTTTTATCAACTTATTAAGATTAGGAGTAATTTCCTTGCCATTAATGTTTTTTCCAACAACAAACTGCTGAAGAGCTTCCATTTGAACAACAATAAGATTCTTGCCTTCGGTTATGCCTTTGTATTTGATTTCATTGGTGTCAGCCTTCTCTTTATGTTTGTTTCTATTTTTGAAATAGTCTTCAACTAGTGCTTTTTCTTCTTCTATCAAATTATCATTTTGCAAAACACTCTTCTCTATAAAGAGCTTGGTATTATAAAAATGTGAATAGAGCACTCCAAGACTTTTAGCTGAATAATTATTGTTGTAGGCAAAGGATGTAATATTTGACGCTGAAGAGATACTGATTACAGTAACTAAAGCTATAGCCATTATACTAAGGGGCTTTGCAACTCTCTTAGGGAAATGGGTACTTGCTATCCCGTTTTTGTGCAGTTTTAAAAGTGCAAACAACATAAAGGGAAGATCAACAATGTATATGACATCTTTAATTTGAAAAAGACTTGCGATACTCTGATCCACTGAACTGATCATCCTTGGATTTAACTGAAAGAATACAGGTATAGTTATTAAATTGTAATAGTACCTGAAAAAGTTTGTATCTGCAACTAGCAGTGTTGTCAGTAATAAGTTGAGTGCAAAAATAGCAATAAGCCTTTTTTTGTCAAAAATAAACAGAGTTAGTGATACAATAATTAAAAGTACTGAAATTGAAGAAATTAGCATAATTGCATTATCTACAGAAAAGTAGGGTGTCTTGTTCAGTCTTGTAGAAAATTGGAAATAAAGGCATTTAAATAATGTGAATAATATAAAAAGATTTATAAAAAGCGAGTCCGTAAGCTTTATGTACTTATAAAAAAAGTTTTTGATTTTACTAAGCATTAATTTTAACCTCTCCTAAAATTTGATAAATTTCACTTGATGTAATTTTAGACATCCATATATATTTTAATACAAACTGTTAACATTATGTAAGTTGACTTAATTTACCAGCCGAGCTTGATATAAAAAGTCATCAGGTAAAACAACTTTGTAAATTCCAAATTTTGTTTGGTGCACTTATATATTATACAATAATTAATTATATAATGAAATGATTAAAATTATATAAACAATTTATGAAGAATTTCTTATATTAGATGATTCCAAAAAGTAACTGGTCAATAGCCATTTCAAAAAAAATTGATTTGATGAGCCTTGTGACCTAAATATTGTATAGGTTATTTTTTGAAATGGCCTTAAAAGTGAATAGTTTGTTGTGTTTTTAAATGGATTTATCGTATACTTTCAAATTTTATCTGAAAAAAATGTTTTGGATTCTACAAAAGTGGTATTATTCGTATAGGTTATGTGTAAACGCATGTAAACAACCTATACTCGAAAAAAATTAATTATATTTAGGTTCTCTGCATAAGATATATGCAATTAAATTCTTATTAGCCTTAAATGTGAAAAGGAACAAATTTAAAACTTATGGAGGTATGATAAAAATGAAAAAATTGTGGAAATGTAGTGTTTGTGGATTTGTACATGAGGGCGATGAGGCACCCGGTAAATGTCCAAAATGTGATGCTTCAAAGGATAAATTTATCGAATTGAACAGTGAAGATGCAGAAAAGATTTATAAGTCCGATAGAACCAATGACATTCATATGGAAATTGTAAAACTTTCCGGTAAAATTGCTCAGTTATGTGAAGAGGGGATAAAGATTAATCTTGACCCGCCATGTGTGGAATCGTTCAATAGAGCAAAAAATGAGTCTTGGGTTATAAAGCAGAGGTCAAAAGCTGAGTTGGAAGGTCATATGAAAAAAGGCAAGTGGTAGGATGAATTTGCTTTTAAAACTCTGATATAACTTGCTTAGAACAAAAATGTTGGCAATAAAACAAACTATTTTAGAGAAATTTATAAAGTGCATATTTAGGAACGATTAAAATATAAGTTCCAACTCTGGGATAACGAAAAACTTGATTTGATAATGTTCTCACAATATGAGAATAAGAAGTTGTTTTTCGTTATCCCTTAATATTATGGAAAATTTGAAATCAGCTAATATCAAGTATGCACTAGTATTGTTGTATGGTTTTAGGACGACATGATTTACTATTTAAAAAGTGAGTTTATGACCATTTTGTTTTAACCATTTTGAACAGGCTTTATAGTTAGGAAGTATGGATTCTGCCATTTTCCAAAAATGCTTTGAATGGTTTTTTATTTTTATATGAGTTAGCTCATGGACAACTAAGTAATCAACAATTTCCAAAGGAGCCAGTATTATTTTCCAGTTTATATTAATGGTGTTTTTAGAAGTACAGCTTCCCCAAATAGATTTTAAATCCTTTATTATAAGATTAGCGGGTATTACATCCATTATTTTTGCAAAAAACTTTATCCTTTCAGAAACCACCTCTTTTGCATAACTTTTATACCAATCCACTATATGTTTTCTAACTAAATCAGATACATTGATGCAAATGTTTTGAGGAAGGTGCACAATAAGGTAATTGGATGAAAGATTTACAAATGCAATAGTTGTTAAAGAAGACATATTTATTTTTAAGGTATACTCTTTCCCAAGTACTGTAAGCTTTTCTCCATCAATAAACTCCATTTTGGGCACTTCTGATTTAATGTTTTCGAGATAAGACAATTTCTCTAATATCCAAGTGGCTTTTTCGTTAACCACTTCGGCTATTCTTTTATCACTGACTTTTCTCGGAGCAGCTACTTTCACACCATAGTTGAGTGAAAGTGATATACCGATGGTTTTTCTGCTGCTTCTTACTACGGTATAATTAATTTTTTGATTTTCTACTTCAATAAAA
Organism: Bacillota bacterium; assembly: GCA_023421115.1. Taxonomy (GTDB): domain Bacteria; phylum Bacillota; class Clostridia; order Acetivibrionales; family Acetivibrionaceae; genus Acetivibrio. The sequence goes on from JAEZUI010000058.1 coordinate 21,143, forward strand.
TTCTGCATTTTAAACATCCTAATATTTTTTTAGTTTTACCTTATTAATTTTACAATACTTTTTTACAAAGTAAAATAGTTTGGTGAAAATTGAAAGAACAAGCATAAAGTTTTGCTTTATTAGTTAAAAAAGCTCTATTTAATCTATTTAAGGTGGAATCTAAACATAAAACTTGAATATTAACCATAATTTTATATATAGGAGTATAAAGAAAGTGGTGATTTTTTGTCGTCCTTTATTAATAATGTTATTTATAATTTTTTGATATCTTTTGGCGTAATAGTTGGAGCAAGTTTAATGGCAGGATTTGGTGCACTTATAAATGGTCATCCTCCTTTAAAAACAATGTTTAATATAGCAGGATCAATTAAGATTTGGGCTATAGCTGTTGCTTTAGGAGGAACTTTCTCTTCCTTTGAAATAATTGAAAAGGGTATATTTAAAGGAGAAATAAAATCCATAATAAAACAAGCTGTGTATGTAGTTATAGCTGTTATTGGTGCAAATGTGGGTTATGGTTTTATCCGGCTCATTCAAAAATGCGGGGAGTCAATACTTAGATGAAAAAGATAAAAAATTTCAGTAATTTGATTGTATTGATAACAGGATTCATGTGTGGTACTGTCCTAGGCTGCTCGGCTGTGAGTGCCCTTGTCAGTTATAGAATTGATACTTACATAGAAAGAATTAAATACCTTGAAAGTGATATAGAAGAAAAAAATTTGAAACTTGAAAAGTATAAGGAATCCATCAACAACAAGAAGTTTATACTGCGTGGGATTGAGCTTAATATTAAACTTTCTAAAATTAATGAAGAAGAGTTTGATTCAATAATAGTAGAAAAGAGTATAAAGGAAAAGTATAAGGAGCTACTCGGTAAGGAGGTTAAAAGCATTGATATAGATCTAGTGGCAGGAGTAATTGATAAAAGAATACTAAAGGTTGATGGAAAGGAGTACCAACTAAAAGTTGATAGAATTCTGCTTACCGATGTTATGAAGCTGTGGGTAACCATCGTTCTTGTTGATTAAAAAGAGGTATCCTTATTTCTTAACTATGGAAATGGTATAGCTCTTAGAGATTGGGGGAATATTGTATTAGAGTGGAAACTTAAATATAAATATAAAACGGTTGGTATTTAATGAGAAATAAATTATTCAAATTCGAAATAGTGGTTGTATTAATTGTTGCTGTTTTCTTAATTGGAGTTTTATTGATAAGCCCAATTATAGGTGTAGCTGACAATGGTGATTTTGAAAGAATAATGAGTACTACAGGTTTAAGCTACAAAACTTCCGATAATAATGAGAGATATTTTAATTTCGTGAACAGGGAGTATATTTCAACCTACCCATTTGTAAACGGTGTAGGTTATTTTTCATCCCAGGTCATATTAGTTCTTCTTGCTAAAATAATCAGCTCATTGGTATTATTTAATAAAGGCGTCTTTGATATAAGGTTTTTAGCTGTTATTTATTGTTTTTTGTATCTTTTGTTTATATATTTTATAATTAAATATGACAAAAAGTCAGTACCTATAGTAAATATTATTTCAATAATGCTTACTGTAATAATATTTACTGATTTAGGTTATATATCCTATTTTAATTCTTTATACGGGGAGGCACTATCATATACATCTTTGCTTCTTACAGTAGCTATATCTATATATTTGTCAAAAACCAGAAAACCTCATATTCTAGCTCTTTTTGGTTTTTATGTTTCGGTAATTTTTTTGACCGGTGCTAAGATTCAGAATATTCCTATAGGGATAGTTTTAGCTCTATTTAGCTTGTTGTTTTTGGGATTAAGAAATGATCAAGGATGGAAAAAAGTGGTTGTAACATGTATTATTGCAATTTTTATTACATCTGTAGCGTCCTATTTTTCAATTTCAGATATTTTTAGAGTTTGCAATAAATATCAATCTGTTTTCTACGGAGTACTCAAAAATTCAAAATCACCTCAAGAGGATCTTGAAGAATTAGGATTAAAGAAGGAATATGCTTTGCTTGCAGGAACTAATTATTTTATGAAGGAATATCCCATTAACATTAAAGACACTGTGTTTCAAGAAGAGATTAACAGTAAAGTAAGTCCTTTCAAAGTAGCTTTGTTCTATTTTAGACATCCTCAAAGATATATTCAAAAACTAGAGATCACAGCCGAAAATGCTTTTAACTTGATACAGGGTTTTGGAAATTATGAAAAGGCCTATGCTGAAAAACCAAAAAAAGAAGTAAGTTATTTCAGAATGTGGAATGACTTCAAAGTGAATTTTCTACCTCATTCGCTTTCTTTTCTACTTCTTTTCTTTGCAGCTTATACGGCTATACTATCTTTTCAATACTGGAAGGCAGGGAGAGCATCCGAAAAAATATATTTTGGTACGTTCCTGCTTGTAATGCTTATCGGAATCATCCAATTTGTTGTTCCTATAATATGCGACGGTGAAGCGGATTTGAGCAAACATTTATTTTTATTTAATGTGTGTTTTGACATTATGTTTGTATATATGAGCGTTTGGCTTATAGAGGGAATCTTTATAGCGATTAAAAGGCTAAATTGGCGCAATGCTTAAAAAAATTAGCCTGAATTTCTTACAGTGTTTGCAGCTTCAGCTGTTATATGTTATACTATTTTTCGAAAAAAGACTGAAGATGGGGGGATTAATATGCTGAAAAAAGTTTTGATTACACTGATATGTATGACAATTCTGATATCTTTTGCAGGTTGCAAAAAGAGTACAAACCCGGGGAGTAGCTCTACAACTGATACCGATCAATTTGCACCTCCTGCTAAGGGAGAGACCATTGCGATTATGAAGACAAGTATGGGAGATTTAAAGATTAAATTTTTTCCTGATGAAGCACCAAAGGCTGTTGAGAATTTTACTAAACACGCTCAGAATGGTTATTATGACAATTTGATTTTTCACAGGGTTATTAAAGATTTTATGATACAGGGAGGAGACCCTTTAGGAACAGGTATGGGAGGAGAGAGTATCTGGAACAAACCTTTTGAAGATGAATTTAGTGAGAAAGTTCGCAACTATAGAGGGGCTCTTTCGATGGCGAACAGCGGAGCTAATACCAATGGAAGCCAGTTCTTTATTGTTCAGGCTCCAGCAAAGACAATTACAGCAGATTTGCTAGAAAGTATGAAATCTAATAATTTTAAAGAGGATGTTATAGCTAAATATAAGGAAATTGGCGGAACACCATGGCTTGATGATAGGCATACAGTATTCGGGCAGATTTATGAAGGAATGGATGTTGTGGATAAAATTGCAGCAGTTGAAGTTGGTCAGTCCGACAGGCCGGTTACTGACATAAAAATATTGGATATTGAAATAACCACAGCACCTTAAAAATGTTAGATATAAATATAGAACTCAAGGGTTCTGCCCTTGAGTTTTATATTTGACATGTTTGAAACTAGACGAAAGATGTAAAGAGAGTCGGGCTAAATTCCCCGTGATTTCCCTTTGTCATAGTAGTTCACAGACTTAAGGAAAGAGTTCTACATCCAGGTTTCTTTTATAATGTTGACTTTGTTTGAATCAACTTGGGGAACTATAATTTCATCTTCGCTGTATATTTCAATCATTGGTTCACTAGGTGCCTTGCTAGGAGGGGTCTGTTCGTTTTTCCATCGGTTGTTTATATAGGATATTGCAAAAGTGATTATTGCAAGTATGAACATTGCGAGTATTTTATAAATCATTTCCGAATCGGATAGATCATAAAATATGGTCTTAACAGCTACAAGAACCAAAACCGCAGATCCAAACCATCTGAAAAAGGATTGTTTGCTGTAAGCGCCCCACAAGAAAAGCAGCAGTGCGTAAATTCCCCAGGTAACAGATAGGGTCAACCACAAGTCGAAGGAATTAATGGTATATTCCTTCCAAAGGTTGTCGATTTGGAAAGTAAGCAGCCCGCCAACTATAAGGTGACTTGTAACTGAAAAGGCACTAGATACGAATTTTCTGTCACTTTCCAAAGGATCTTTACTGGCAAAATCAAATTTGACTTTAAGTGAGATATAGAAACCTAATACAGCAAGTGCTACCCAAGCCATCCCTGACCAATTTAATATAGGAATAAAGGTGTTAAACCATTCGCCAATTGGTGTAAACCAGGTTACTCCATACCAGTATGCTCCTGTAAAAATCCAAATAATTGTTGCTGCAAGTTTTAAGTAATCTTTCTTTTTTATTTGTCCGAAGATGAGAACTATTGCTGCAATAACTGCCCACATGAAAACAGATATTATTGGTTTGAAAGCAGAACCGGAGCCGATTTCAGAGGCAGAAATTATGATAAGGATTATACTGGCTGCGAAATTTGTAATAACAGGGAAAGAATTTTTTTTGGTTAATGAATAAGTTGTGACTGCAGCTAATAAATATATTAATCCCATTGCTCCAAGTATTATTGAAAAGCTTATTATATCGTGCATAATTCCAAAGGACCACAGTGCGAATATGGCACCGTTAGCAATTCCAAGATAGAGGTTAAGGCCGTCAAAGTTCTTCTTTTCTCTCCAAGAGGAAATCAAAAATCCGACAATATAGAATATAAATGCGCTCACAGCATACCTAAAAGGTGCAACCCAGCTTTCTGGATTAAAATAGAAGTAGTATACACTAAATAGTACCCATGTACCTATGAAGGGAATTAACCTGAGTTCAAGCCATCCTTTACTTACACTTACAAAGAAGAATATTGAGTTTATTACAAGCAGGTAGAGAAACAATGTAAAGACCTGATCGCCCTGTGATTTCATTACTATAGGTGATATGAGGGCACCTAAAATGGAAAGGTTCATAAGAATGCGGAAATTGAACTTGTAAGAGTATACTGAAAGAGCAAGAGTAACCGCTGTCATAGCCAAAAATACCGTCATAGGTGTCCAGAGACTGTAGTAAATACCTGCAAAAGAGAAAGTGGTGTAGAGCAATGCTACTCCAAGACCGCTTAATATTTCGCTCAGTATGATATTACCCTTTTGTTGCATAGTAATACCGAAAACTATGAAGGCTGATGCTGCCATTATTCCAATTCCAATTTTCAATCCATCAGATATCCAGCCGTTGTCAACTGCATACTTGAATGAATAGGAGAAAGCCATGAAGGTAAAAATTGCACCTAAAAGTGTTATCCAATGCTTTCTAAGTAAATCTTTCATTTAAACCATCCCTTCCAAAATAAATTGCAATATTTTTTCAAACTGTCAATATTGTTGTTTGATCTTATAGTCTAATATTACTCCAATTGAAAGTTTGCTTGTAGATATCGCAAGTCATGATCCAATAATCGATGGTCATGTTTTTATAATGGGAAGGTGACTTAGGTCATACTATGTTATTCTTAACTGCAAATACTGCAAGTTGCGTGCGGTCTTTCAAGCTGAGTTTTTCCAATATACTTGTAATAATATTTTTTACACTTCCTTCGGTAATAAATATTTTTGCAGCTATCTCCTTGTTGCTTTTTCCGTCGACAATCAGTTCTATAATGCTAAGTTCTCTCTCAGTCAGGTTTACATCTAGCTTAAATTCCTGCTTATGATGATTAGTCTCGTTTTCATGATCAATTTGCTTTGCAACAGTATCCATAGCAGTATGGTGCATTATGCTAAAACCTTTTGCAACACTTTTGACGGCAAGTATTAGTTCGTCCGGCTTTATGTCCTTTAAAACATATCCATCGGCACCATTCTTTATTGCCTTTGATATGTTTTCGTCGTCGTTAAAGGTAGTTAGAATTATAACTCTTATGGACCTGAACTGTGATTTTATTAGCTTTGTGCCCTCAACACCATTGCAAACAGGCATCATTATATCCATTAGAACGACATCAGGGACAAGTTCTTTGCAAAGATTAAGAGCTTCTTTTCCATTGCCTGCAAGACCGACAACATTTATTTCAGGGTCCTGTTCAACTATAAACTTTAGGCTTTCACGAAGTATAACCTGATCGTCAACAATTAAAACTTTTATCATTTAAAAGTATCATTCCTTTCGTTTTTAATATTCCTGATGTTTAACGGGTATTTCAAGTCTGATATTAAAGCCGCTTTCACCATCTGACCCAAATACAATATTTCCATCTAGATCTTTCACTCTATGTTCCATGCCTGAAAGTCCGAAGCCCTTTTTTATATCGGGACTTCCACAGCCGTCATCAAAAATAAACATCTTAATTTTGTTATCGTTAAGCTTTAATATAATATTAACATGTTTTGCTCTGCCATGGCGAAGTGAGTTTGTTAGTGCTTCTTGACATACTCTAAATATTACCTTTGAATAGGTTGGTGAAGCAAAAGAATTAAAGCCTTCATATGTGAAATCGATATCCATACCGGAAGGTTTGAAGTCGTCAATCATAGTTTTAATTGAAGTTATTAGATCTTCATTTTCAAGTTTCTCAGGACCAAGACCTTTAATCGATCTTCGCAACTCTCTAAGACCGTCTCTTGAAGCTTTAAGTGCCTCAGAGAGCTTTTCTTCAGTCTTTACAGGATCTTGTTTACACATTATACTGCTTACTTCGAGGAGTGATATCAAAAGGGTCATTGTGTGACCAAGGGTGTCGTGGACATCTCTGGCAAAACGGTTTCGTTCTTTTATTACAGCAAGTTCTTCCACTGTTTCAGCATATTCGGCAAGCTGCTCATTCATTGCAGACAGTTCGGCGTTTTTCTCATTTACTTCATCTAGTAGGTTTTTATATTCAGTGATGTCGTTAAATATAATTATTCTTCCAAGATACTCATTTTTACTGCCGAAAATGGGCTGTATATTTACACGGAAGCATCTTCTTACAGGGGTGAGCACAGTTAATTCTCCGGAAGTATTGGCATCCTTTTCATATTTAATAGAGTTTATCAGTCTTTCTGTTTCCGGAGTATATAAAATGTTGTCTTTAAGTGAACGAATAAGCTTATTTATATTATCATATACTTTAAGCTGACTGTCTTTTGCAAAAAAATCTCCGAAAGATTTGTTATAGTTGTTGATGTTATTGAGACTATCTATAACAACTATGGATTCGTTCAAATTATGAACAATTTTTCTGAAAGCAATAGGAACAATATTCATAAACCTGTATTTAAAAGTAGCTATTGCGAAGAACAAAAGTGTAAGTGAAAAACTTAAAGGTGTTATATCATAGCGAGTACTCAATAGGTTAAGGCTAAAGAGTCGATTTGTAAGATAGACAATGTTAGCTGCAAAAGGAATAATGGATGCAATAAAAAGAAGAATGGACCGATTCCTTGCATACCCTAAATTGTTCACAGAAGATTTTATTAAGATAATTGCTCCTGTTATCATATAAATGTAAGATATAGCGGCATGTATCCAAAAAAAGGGACCAAAAACAACTTTGCCATATTTAAAAGAACTGAAAAATAAATGATGAAAATTATTTGTGATTAAGGTACAATACATTAGAGTAGGTAGAACAAATAATAACGTAATTAGCCGCTTTTTGACCAGAAGCCTGTTATAGGTATAGTTAAGACAAAACATCAACCATGCAAGGGAAACAAATATAATTGCTGTATATTCATAGATCATTGACAACTTCATAGTAGTGTTGTTTTGTGAGAATACCACGAAAATTTGACCAGTAGACCATACAAAAATAAGAATCTGGCACGATAAGTAGCTTAGGAGCAAATGTGTTTTTTTACTTCTAAGAAGGAAAAATATTATCATTGATAATGATAATATAACAGAAATTGACTGAAGAACTATAAAAGTATCTAAAAATGGTTTCATTGTAATCTCTCCGAAGTAGTATGATTTTATTTTTATTCTAACATACCGCATCGGAAGCTGCAATTAAAGTGGCAAATTTAAGTAGCGGCAAACAGTGATGTGAAAATAAACAGACTGTTGTAGTGTGTGTATTTGATAAAAAGTAAAAATGCAAGATTGGATTTGGAGAAATTCTTTTGGTTGATAATATTTTTTGTGGAAATTAGATAAAAACCGTGATATAATGTGTAGTGCAAGAAGTTTTTCTATATTTAGGAGGAGATGTAAATGACAGATAGACTAATAATACCTTCAAATTATGATCCGATATTGTCTGTAAGGCAGACTGAAGAAGCAATAAAGAAGATAAAAGACAATTTTGAGAATGGACTTGCAAAAGCATTAAACTTAAGCCGCGTTTCAGCTCCGCTTTTTGTAAAACCGGATACGGGTATGAATGATAACCTTAATGGTGTAGAAAGACCGGTATCGTTTGACGTAAAAGGAATTGGAGGAGATACTGTAGAAGTTGTACACTCTCTTGCCAAATGGAAGCGTATGGCACTTGGAAAATATAATTTCCAAGTAGGAGAAGGATTATACACAGACATGAACGCCATTCGAAGGGACGAGGACCTAGACAACCTTCATTCCATATATGTTGACCAGTGGGACTGGGAATGTGTTCTTGAAAAGAAGGATAGAACTATTGATACTTTAAAGGATACAGTTAAAAGGATTTATGAAGTTGTAAGGCAAACAGAGAAATTTGTTTGCAGCAAATATCCTGGTGTTCCGGAAATTTTGCCCGATGATATATTTTTTATAACTACTCAAGAACTTGAAGATAAGTATCCTTCACTTTCGCCAAAGGAAAGAGAAGACATGATTGCTAAGGACAAGAAAGCTGTGTTTGTAATGAAAATAGGCGGTGTTTTAAAATCAGGCATCAAACATGATGGAAGAGCTCCAGACTATGATGATTGGGATCTCAACGGTGATTTGATTTTGTGGTATCCTGTCTTAAACAGAGCGTTTGAGGTCTCATCAATGGGAATAAGGGTTGATGAGGAATCTCTTGCAAAACAGCTTCAAGAGGCGGGGTGTGAAGACCGTAAACGCCTTAAATTCCACAAGGATTTGCTGGAAAAAAGGTTGCCTTATACTATTGGAGGCGGTATTGGACAATCAAGAATCTGTATGTATTTCTTGAAGAAAGCTCATATTGGAGAAGTGCAAGCTTCCATATGGTCCGATGAAATGATAGAGGTTTGTGATAAGGCTAATATAAAATTATTATAATAAGATAATTTCGAATTTTTTGAGATGGCAATTGAATAGTTATTTTTTGGCAATCACCTAAGTTATAAAAAATTGAATAAATTAGAATAATAATAGTGGCATTTCGTAAAATTTCGTGTACAATATTTAATAGTACTTTAATTATTGTGCTATCAATTTATAAGTACACGATTTCGTGAGAAACATAATTTTGAATAAAGAATCTCACGAAATATAGAATATTTTTATGATGCCATTTTCTTTTTGATTTGATCAAAGGAAAAATATCAATAAACAAAGGGGTTAATAGGTGTGAAAAGTATAATGATCAAAAGCTTGTATAGACAATCGAGTGATTATATTAACGATGAAATAACTGTTTCAGGTTGGGTAAAAACCATAAGGGATTCAAAAACCTTTGGTTTTATTGAAATTAATGACGGGTCATTTTTTAAGAATCTTCAGATTGTTTTTGAAGAACAAAATATTTCTAACTTTAGAGAGATTTCCAAAATACCGGTTGGTTCGTCCATAGTTGTGCAAGGAAAGCTCATTGAAACTCCCAATGCTAAGCAGCCGTTTGAGCTTAAGGCAAGCAAAATTGAGATTGAAGGCATGTCTACACCGGATTATCCGTTACAGAAAAAAAGACACACTTTTGAGTATTTGCGAACTATAGCTCATTTGAGACCGAGGACCAATACCTTTTCAGCAGTATTTAGAATTAGGTCACTTGCAGCCTATGCTATACATAAGTTCTTTCAGGAGAGAGGATTTGTATACGTTCATACTCCAATTATAACAGGAAGTGATGCCGAAGGTGCCGGTCAAATGTTCAGGGTTACAACGCTTGATATGAATAATCTGCCGAAAAATAAAGAGGGAGCTATAGAATATAGTGAGGATTTCTTCGGAAAGGAGACAAACCTTACTGTTAGCGGACAGCTTGAAGGTGAAACCTATTGTATGGCCTTTAGGAACATATACACTTTTGGGCCGACTTTCAGAGCAGAGAACTCAAATACTGCAAGACATGCGGCAGAGTTTTGGATGGTAGAGCCGGAAATAGCTTTTGCAGATTTATCTGATGATATGGAACTTGCAGAGGATATGCTTAAGTTTATAATAAACTATTGTATGGAAAATGCACCGGAAGAGATGGAGTTTTTCAATAGTTTTGTTGATAAGACCTTGTTTGAAAGGCTAAATAATATTGTAAACTCTAAATTTGCACATGTAACATATACTGAGGCAATTGAACTACTTAAGAAAGAAAAGGACAAGTTTGAGTATCCTGTTGAGTGGGGAACTGACCTTCAGACAGAGCATGAAAGATATCTTACCGAGCAGATTTTCAAAAAGCCTGTGTTTGTGACTGATTATCCAAAGGATATCAAGGCTTTCTATATGAGAATGAATGATGACAACAAGACTGTTGCTGCCATGGATCTTTTAGTGCCCGGAGTAGGTGAAATAATCGGAGGAAGCCAGAGAGAAGAAAGACTTGACCAGCTTGAAAAGAGGATAGCTGAGCTTGGACTTCATAAGGACGAATATTGGTGGTATTTAGATCTTAGAAAATATGGAGGAACAAAACATGCAGGGTTTGGGCTGGGCTTTGAAAGAGCTATAATGTATATTACGGGCATGTCCAATATAAGAGACGTTATTTCCTTCCCAAGGACTGTTAATACTGCTGAATTTTAACAATAACTGCGTTGTTTTTGATTTATGAAGGATCTGGGTTGCCGACAATTCAGATCCTTTTTGGTACCTTCTTTTGGTAAAAGAGAAAACTAGATTTATTTAGAGGAGTTTGTGAAACAATTACTGTTTGTGAAGAAAAGTAGTGTTATCGGACAGGCTATTTGTCAGTAACTTGGACAAGATAAATTGCAGGGAAAATAAAAAGAAAAAAGCAGGTACATATGACCTGCATAAACTAAAATTCCGGATAGCATAATTCATCTGCCAAT
>JAEZUI010000096.1 GCA_023421115.1 Bacillota bacterium
CGTTTAGCATGGCTGACGCCGTTTGAGCCGGACCTATTAGAAAGACCCGTGAGAGCCGCTGTGCGGCCGGCGAAACGGTGTGGTGCGGCTTGCTACATGCTCTTACTCCAGAGGCTTTGCTTCATGATCTTCTAATCCGCACCTTTACAGCCATGCATTGATCTCCGACGTATCCTGACCCGTGATTCAGAAAGTCCCACGGACGGGACTTCCTCAAATCTATACTTCAATCCGCTTGCATCCAATAATTTTATTAGTAATCATTTTATTTAGCTTATCAATGTCAAATTCTTCGGTGTTAGTACAATACTCATTTATTTCTCTATTTATCACTTCATCAACAGGAAGAATTTTATATATTGTCTTTATAGAAAACATACCTTCATCTTTTCCATAAACTAACGTTCCAGTGTCATACTTGAATATCTTTGAAAGCTTTTTTAATTTCAATCCATTCTTCGTCTTCTTTTCTACAATTCTGACATAATACTTTTGCTTCTTTTTTTGAAATTCAATTCTTTCAAATAAAGTTAATACAACATCATTTTCATCTAATGATCGTAACCATTCACTATAATCCTCAATTGTATTTTCAACAAATGGTTTAACTAAATAATCACTCAATTCATCTAACTTCAAGTATTTAAGTTTTACCATTTTCCCGCCACAACAATTGCAATCCATTTAAATTCTCATATCCTTTCAGTATTTTATTGAAACTTAAGTCATGTTTCTCCAAAGCCTTACCCTAGAAAAATCCTGCCATGGATGGCAGGCAAACAGGATATGTCGGAGATCGTCTCGCATGGAAGACGTTCCAGAGCCGGACCCTGTAGATAGACCCGTGAGTGGCAGCTTGTCTGCCCGGCGATGGAATGTGATGCGGCACGCTTCGTGCTCCTACTCCAGAGAATTTACTTCATGACCTTCTATCCCGCATCTTTACTGCCATGCATTGTTAGAAGAAGTTGGGTGTCCCCAGAGACCAGAGGCCGACAGGACGTCGGCCCCTCAAATTACTCCTTCAACTTGCCATTTAGTTCCCTATGTGCATCTATCAGCCATGGATGAAAAACCTTTACCTCTTCCTTATGTTTAGCCAAATAATTCAAATATGCCAAAACACCATGTTCCAGCGATTTCTCTATCTCTTCACTAACTTCATTAACAAAACCTTTTTTATGAACATAATCCCAGGATAGCTTATCTGCTATAAATAATATCATATCAAGGAGCGTTGCACTCGCTTTCAAAGTTGTATGACACTCTATCGCATTTAAAATATCTTTATCATTTATCCCAAATATCTCTTGTGCCATGATTTTAGAGAGTTTCTGATGCAATAATTGTTTTACAATTCCTTCCTCTTCTAATACCTCAATCCCCAGTTCTTTACAAATACTAAGTCTCCGTTCCAATGGAATAATGTTACCGATATCGTGCAAACATCCTGAGATAAATGCCTTTTCTCCATCATAGCCAAATTTGTTTGCTATCCTATTTGCCTCATCCGCTACTTTAACTGAATGTTCCGCAATCTCATTATATCCATGATAAATCAATAAATTGGCTGAATCTTCTTTTATATCTCCTTCAAAATTTACTCCTTTAATCCATTCTGTTAGATCACTCTTCAAAATCAGCACTCCTTATATTTCATAACCTTCGAAGCCCATCTTTTAAAATCCGCCGCAGGAAGCGGCGGTCTTACACCCAATTTCTTCTAACGTTTAGCATTTGCAAAGTCCATGAGTTGGACCCTCGAAGCCCTTCTACTTGGCGGGGCTACGCCCCCAACGAATGGATTTGGGCAGGATGACCCCGTGCCCTGCTTCAACGCTACGCTACATGCTTTGCCCTTTATGCAAATGTGTTGTTCTCTGCTGTCATGGCATTAAATCAAAACTTTTCGTTAGAAAAGTATCCATTTAATAATTCCATTCTTAACGACCTAGGAGGAAAAAGTCTTCTAAATCAATATGCGAAAAAATTCTTGTAAGAAAATCCATACCAATAATACCATTTATCTCAAAACCGTAGTCCATAATACCAAGATCAATTTTAAATCCAGTCACTTTCAAATCACCGACTTCAATACAATCAATTACTTTAACAAATACAAACTCTGAACCACCAACACCTGAAATAGTTGCTATCACATCATCATCCTCAGGCTTAATGCCAATATCCTCTAAGATATCTACTTTAAAAATTGTACTACCTGATCCAGTATCAATAAGTACATTGTCTATTATTTTACTTCTTCCTTGATGACTTATTGATACTTGGATAAATGGAAGATTATCAACCAATGTTATTTCTTCTTTCATCTTCTTATACCTAACCATTTTCTTTCTAAAATTTCCAGGCTTTCTTTTTTAGTATTAGCGACATACAATTCTCTTTCTGGATTCTTTTTCTTTATTTCTTTATATGAAACTAAAGCATCCTTACTCTCATCAAAAGAATCAATAACAGAAATTCGCTCTACAATCCTTTTTCCATCCTCTGAATGTGCTTCAATTGCTTCAAAAAGAATCCATGTATTTATATACTTATTCCGTGCATCTTTCCAATTCATAATATCAACTCCCTAGAAACCTTTATAATAATACAGTATCATAATTGTGAATATCTCTCAATAAAAATATACTTTGTTCACTTTAGCGGCATGCCATGATTGCAGAGAACGTCACCATTTGCGGCGTCGATGAATCGGACTTACAGAGCCCTTCTCCAGAGGCGGTGCTTGCCACCCGATGAAGCGATGCGGGCAGGATGACCTCATGCTCCTTCTTCGTAGGCATACTTCATGCCTTGCCCTTTATGCAAATGGATTGTTCTCTGAAGTCCGTCGCCTCTGAGCTTCAATTAGTACTATCCCAAACCTCTTCAATGTTCATAATATATAAATATTGCGAACAGACACTCGTCAAATTCATGTTCTTTGCTCAATTTAACTTAGACAAATTGTCTACAGAATTTGATTGTCTTTTGCTTTCATATAAGTTCAAAAATGTGTAAAACCGGTCTTTGTTAAAATTTTTTTCTGTAAGAGAATCTCCTCCATTTTTAAAATCATCAACATAGCTAAACAATTCCAAAGTCTCAATTTTTACATAATCCGAAAACACTTTACTTTTAGTATTCTCAATTTCTTCCTGTGACATCTCTATATGATTTTCATTTTTTTCAATCAGTGCATATACAAATTCACCTTCTTTTGCGTTGCTCTTAGTTGATCCACTTTCATTCCAGCCAAAGAAAAAATCCTTTTTTACATCTGAAAAGTCACTGAAATCAACTTTATACCATTCATAATCATAAGAACCGTATCCGTTACGAAACATTCCATTTGCAACCCATAGCATTTCGTTTGTTTTTCTATTTTTGTATAGTTCAATCTCTGTAGGCATAATTTCATCTGGTATTGAAATCTCAAATATTTTTCCAGATTTAAACGAAAAGCCGTGATATATCCAAGAATTACTTGTTCCTGTATACGAAAGAAAAAGCTCAGGAATACCATCAAAATCAACATCTATCAGACGGATATGCCCTGGTTTTGAATCGACGTCGACAATTACTTTAGCATAAGCCTGCATCCACGCAGTTCCAACAAAAGGCGTAATTGTCGGATTAGGGGTCTGAGTTTTGCTTGGTGTGGGTAACGATACTGTAGTTTGTACAGATGTCAAATTTCGGACGTCATCAGCATCAGCTTTACGTTCTGTTGAATGGCAACCGGTTAAAATAATTAGTAAAATAATGACAATAGCAATTTTTTTCATATTATCTCCCTATGTAAACATATTTAATCTTTAGTTCGTAATTTAATACAAATGTGAACTAAACTCCTTTAAAACAATTACTTAAAGTTAGCACACAGTTCCATTAGGATTTCAGAGAACGTGTACATGCCCGACGCCGTTTGAGCCGGACCTCAAAGAAATACCCGTGAGTGCCGCTATGCGGCCGGCGAAACGGTGTAGTTCGGATCTTCTGCATGGGATGACCCACAAAGCAAATTCTTCATGACCTTCTATCCGCACTTTTACGGGCATGTGTTGATATGTGGAGTTCCCTGCCCCGCGAAGCCAGACGAGGACACGGATGTCCGAGCCTCAAAGAAAGTCAGAATTCGTGCATTAGTAATGTTTTCGTTTAAATCTTCTTTTGTTATCAGTCTATTTTTTATGTATATCCCTATTATGCTTTCCCTTTATAAGCCTTGCTTTAGGTGAACCCTGGACTATATAGACTTGGCCATCTTTTACTATAAACCCTGATTCTATTTCTTCATGCTTTGCAAACATAATTTCCGCTTTTCTGTAATCAAACCCTGAACTTCTTAGATTTTGTAAGTTTATCATTTTAGAAGTATTTAAATCATTCAATATGCTTCTTGCATCAATAAATGCAGTTTTAAAATCTACGCCGTACCTCAAGTATAGTTTCATTATAGGTATACTATCACTGTTTAGAATGATGTTATATGGCTTATTAAACATAACTGATATTTGAAACTCTTTTGTATCAAAATCACGTGTAATATTAATTGAAATATTATCAATTGAATCTTTTCTTTCAATGTCATACGTTAATCCCTTAGCAGAATTTTCCTTTTTCGGAATTAATGCAAGGTTTTCATAGACACAATCATAGCCATTGTTATCCAAATGATCAATTACATAATCATCATCATACGCCTCTTTTAATACATCCTCCCCATAAAAATAAGCAATTACAAGTTGATGTAAAAGTCCATATTTACTAGACTTGATATACTCTTTACCAGTTTTAGATCTTGATACAGACCATGTCACAGAAGAAATCATTTCAAATAATTCTTTTGTATATGAAGCGAAAGCAAGAGATTTAAAACAGGGTCTACTTATTGTTATAGTTTCGTTGTCATGCGTTACTTTTTGGTCTTTTGCAGGCATAAGTAATCTCCTCATTTCTTCTTGTAAATTAAATTCTACAAAGCCTTGCCCTAAAAACCCGCCCCTGGATGGGGCGGAACGCAGGGAATTCCATATATCTTACAATCTCTGTACCAATTTCGGTAATGCACAAATTTATATTGCATTACCGAAAAAACTTTCGTATATAAAACTATAGAATAACGTCCTTTTTTAAAAATTCATATATATAATAATTTTACCATACTTTTTACAACACTTAAAACTACTTTTGTAATTTGGTGGGTTTTTAAGTCTAATTTAGCTTTTATTCTTTTATCTAAAGAACTTAAAAAAGAATAGGATGCTGAACTCGTTAAGTATTGTATTTTGGTAGAACAAACAACTAGCCCTTTTGTGTCGAAAAAGCATTTTCAATGATGATATTCAAAAAGTTTAACTCATAGTTAAGATTTTTTTATTTCAAAAACAAAACCATAATACTCGAATTGAGTTACATGATTGCCTATGAATTTTAAAACACTCCGCTTTCAATGGTAACCTTTGTATCTGGAAAACACCTTGTATTGGCGTCTGTAAAAAGATTTATACTATATTGTAGTGGACGTATATGCCTAATAATTGATATATCGATATATTGGCTATAGTAGGTCGATTTTAGGAGTTCAACCCTAACTTTTTATACTCATTTTCAAAACCAAATAACCTAGAGTTATCAGAAAAGTGATACTTGTGTCTTTTGGAAACTCTCCTCAAATTTATTATGTACTGCTGTATTGAGTTAACAAATATATTTTTAATTTCATAGATTATGGGGATTCGAATTCAAGGCTACATACACCATCAGAATCATAACAATATAAGAGAAGTTTCTTTCTTGATAAAAATTAGATAGATAGTAAAATGCTGTCATTGACTAATAATAAGCACAATCCATGTTGATTTCAGTTCGTTAAAAGGATTACCTTTTACAGTTGATAAACAGCTTCTATACGCAAAAAGATTTATGATGTTAAGTTATTGGCAAATACATTAATGATCGTCAGAAAAGAAAATATTATCAGCCGGAAGGATTTTGTTATAAAACTTGATGTTATGAAGACTCAGTCCTTATCGATTAAAGATGATACTAAGAAACTTACCAGCAAGGTTGAAGAATACAGAGAGGTTGCAAAATATCTTGCGACTATGAGTAAACATGAAGAAGTATATAGAAAGTATGAGAAATGCAGTTTGTCCATTAAAAAGGAATTTTATTGCAAGCATGAAGGAGATATTTTATCGTATGAACATGCACTAAATAAGCTCAAGCATCTGAATGTTGATAATAAAACTCCTTTAGATGAAATTATACGTATAGCTAAAGAATTCAAAATCAAAGCCGATATATTACCGTAATACCTTCAAGCTATTTCTTATCTTTTGTGAAAATGAATTATATCTTGTACCATAAAGAATTCAAATATCCTCAATAAAAACTGAATTTGTAACTGGATATTTGAACTGGTTAGAAGAAAGGCGTAATTGTAGCATTTCAACAAGAAATCAGCGTTTAGCTGCAATACATTCATTCTTCCGTTATGTACAGAAGAATTATCCTGAGAAGCTCTATGAAATACAGAGAATACTTTCTATACCAAATAAGAAATGCAAAAAAACAATAATTTATTATTTATCAGGTAATGAAATACAAATATTTTTATCACAACCTAATTGCAAAACTTATTCAGGTTTCGTGATTCAGTACTTTTATCTGTTCATTGTTTTTTATAACTTGTTTTCATATCAGTTTATTATAGTAAAGTAGTAAAACTACACTACATTTAAATAAAATTTAATTATGCTACATAGTTAGTAACCGAATGGAGTTTTTATGGATAACGAATTATTTACAGCTTGTTCTGAAGGTAATATTGAATTCATGAGATATTACTTGATAAATGGTGGTGATCCTAATTATATACGTAAAAATAAAGTACCTATACTTTTTTGTGCGGTTAATAATAACCAACTAGAAATAATTAATTTGTTATTAGAAATTAGAACATGGCGCAAACATTAATTTGCAGGACCAATTTGGACAAACAGCTCTATTTATGAAAGTTGATGGGTGTATAGATGGAATGATTCAATCAGGTAAAGAAATTAAAAATGCCTCAATAGAAACTATTAAATTTATCTTATCAAAGGGTGCTGATCCAAATCTTCCTGATAATGACGGGTTAACTGCATTCACACCTTCGATGCTCATTATATTTTTCCGATATTTCATTAAATTTTTCTTGTATTTTGGTCATAGAATATCCCCCCACATAATAAAGAACACTATAGTAATTTTACCATACTTATTTACCATATTTTATACTATTTTTAAAATTTACTACTCACATGAATCAAATTGGAAATAATTAATCAAAATTTAAACTTTAGTTTAGTTTTTGTTTATCTAAATCATATAAAATAGATTGATAATAAAAAATTATTGAAATGCTGCTCTGTGGGCATGAAGGGAGAAACAATGAGGACATTTGAACTTATCTTTACTATTTTCCTATTCCTTTTGATTTTTCTGTACTTAATAATAGGTCAAAGAATTAATTCATTTTCTAATGTAAGACACTTAGTGTATTCAATTAATGGAGGTGCTGTTGTATTCGCAATATTAAGCATATGTTTTGAAGGATTTCGCGTTGTATTGCTACCACTATATTTGTTATGCCTGATTGTATCTTCAATAGAAGTAGTTAATATGTTAAGACTAAATACATACCAGATAAATCAAGCTAAAGAAAATCAGGTATTGATAAAAACAAAGCCAAAGAAGAAACGTTCCATTTTAAGATTATTTGGAAAGGCACTGATATGCGTGACTTTTCTGGGTTCTATCATATTAGCTTGGTTTTTACCTGTTAACAATTTACCTAAACCATCTGGGAGCAGTAAAGTTGGAACTGTTATTATGGATTTAACCAATCCGTCTAGAACAAATATTTTGACTCTTACAAAGGAAAGTCAAAAAATAGCGGTGCAGATATGGTATCCTGCTGATAGTATAAAGGGTAAGAAAAGAGCTAATTGGATTAATAACCGAAAAGTTGCAAACTTGTTTGCAAAGAGAATGGGGTTACCTGATATTTTTGGTCAACTTTGTATGGTTAAAACAAATAGTTATTTTAATGCACCTATTTCCACACAATCAGAAAAATATTCGGTTGTACTGTTTTCAGGTGGAGGAGGTATGTTTAATGGACAGAATACAATACAAATGGAAGGTCTCGCTAGCAATGGGTTTATTGTAGTTTCAGTTAGTCATCCAGAAGATGATTTTGCGACTATATATTCCGATAATACTGTATTATCATATGATATACAATTGAAGAATGCACTCAATGATGATATGTCGCAAGCAATAAACTATATAAAAGCTAAATATTATACTGATGAGGCCACGCCAGAAATGCAGAGGGATATGATTATGGCTACCAAATTATCGAATGAGAATGTCAGATTATGGTCAGAAGATTTTAGCTATATTGCTGACCAAATAGAAAAGATAAATGAGGGATCAATTGATAGTATTTTTAAAGGCAAAATGGATACAAGTCAATTCGGTGTATTTGGTCATTCGTTTGGTGGAGCAGCAGCCGGTCAGGCGTGTCTCGATGATGATAGATTTAAAGCGTTTATTAATATTGATGGTACTCCCTTTGGAGATACAGTAAATCAAACCATAGATAAGCCTTTTATGATAATTGAAACAGGTTTGGATTCAAGTGCTAAATTTAGAGCTAGTGATGGCTACGCTATAGAGCAAAGAAATTATATGATAGTAAGCTTAAATGGTGCAAAGCATATGAATTTTACTGATTTAAATAACATTTTACCAAGAATAGGAAAGAGTTTTGGAATTTTAGGTAATATAGATATTAACAAGCAGGCTAATATTTTGAATTCTTATGTTCTTTCTTTTTTCAATCAGTATTTGGAAGGAAAAACAGAAAAAATTTTGGAAAGCAAAGAAGTACATTTTTCAGAAGTAGATGTCAAACTAAGGTAAGTTAGAATTCTTCCTGACACGCACATTGATTCAAGTATATCTATATTTTTCGAAGCTATGTATTTTTTATAAAATGCTAATTCATCTTCAGGTGAGAAAGGTTAATATATATCATAATATCTTTGTATAACTTCCCGTAATAACCCATTGAATTTATAAAAATCCAGACTAAAAGGGAATGAGTAAAAAATTGTAAATGTAGAAAATTTGATAAATTAAATGAATGATAAATCCACTAATGTATGGAACCTGAAAAGTGATACTTAGCGTACATGTGCTGTGGCTGTGAGAAAACAAAGAGAGTTTTAAAAACTCCTTGCGCAATTATTTACTTGAGATAATATTTATACGTTAACCGTAAAAGTTAGTTATACTGTTGAAAAGTTGTGTTTGGAGTACTATAATTGAATATAGATGTAAATGAGCTAAATATATTGGAAAAGTTGTCCGACATATTTGATGAAAATGTACACAATTGTTTGTTTAAACTGGATTTCAATAACACTATAAATATAAATAGAGAACAATTTGATTTAGTAAATAAGTAATGCTTATTTTATATTCTATTAACTAAACCGGGGGGTAAAAAATGAAATTAAAAAAGGGTCTAATTTGTTGTGCCTTGATTATGTGTATTCTTATCAACAGCATTTCTATGGCAGCTGCGGGTATAATAAGTACCTCAACTAATTCTCAACAAAGTGAAAAGTCTGGTGTCAGCTATTCACAAACTTTTCCTGATTTACAAGATCACTGGTGTAAAGACTACATAGACAAGTTTTTAAGCCGAAAATGGGTTGTGGGCTATGAAGATGGTCTGTTCCGACCTGACCGAAATGTAACTAGGGCAGAGTTTACTGCAATGGTTGTAAGAATTTTTATGAAAACAAATTATGCAAACGAATGTGGTTTTACAGATGTAAAAAAAGAAGATTGGTTTTATAATGCGGTGGCTCAGGCTGCAAATGAGGGATTGATTCAAGGATATGAGAACAGCTCCTTTAAGCCAATGGATAACATGAGCAGACAGGATGCGGCCGTATTAGTGGCAAAACTGTTTGATGTTAACTTTTTTGAAGGGGCAAAGGAGTGTAGGTTTGAAGACGATAATACATTTCCGGAATACTCATCTAAAAGTATAAAAAATCTTGCGTCCCACGAAATTATAAAGGGTTATCCAGACGGAACATTTAGACCTTACAGGCTTATAACAAGAGCAGAAGCGGTAAGAATGCTCGATGTTGTATTAAAATATATAGAGGTGCCGGAAGAAACTATGCCTGCGGCCCCACCACAGACACCTACTCCAGTTCCTACATCTACAAATACACCGAAGAGTACATCAAAACCATCAAAAAATACAAGTGGAAGCAGGACGGAAAAATCAACGGCAGTACCAAGACCAACATCAACACCAACACCAACATCAACATCAACATAAACACCAACATCAACACCAACATCAACATCAACAACAACATCAACACCAACATCAAAATCAACATCAACACCAACACCAACATCAACATCAACACCAACAGCACCAACAGCAGTACCGACAGAGAAACCGACACCTGCATATTATACGTATACAAGTTCTGAGGATTTTGAAGAAGGGCAGTTAAATAATGTAACTACAAGAATAAAGGATCAATTGGTGCTTGCGGATAGAAAGATTGAGCAGAATTCAGAACCAACAAAAAGTGTATATTCAGAAAATTTAGCACCGTTATATGTAGAGGCTACGCAGAACGTGAGTAAATCAATGCTGATGTCTCCTGATGATGAATTAGAGGTAAATATAGATTTAAAGGGTATGGGAGATTCATTAGTTATTGAAAGAAAACCTATAGATTTGGTAATAGCAATAGATGATTCGGGAAGTATGGAATGGGGAAATGTAGATAATGTAACAACTACGCCCAATCGACTTGATCATGCAAAGGAAGCATCAAAGGGTGTTATAGATCTAATGAAGTCTACTGACAGAGCAGCAATAGTGGAGTTTGCAGGAAATGCATGGATACAGCAGGATTTGACCAGTGACAAGGAAGCTTTGAAACAAAGTGTAGATAATACGCCTAAATCTCCATGGAATGGAACCGGTTTAGGAATAGCAATAAGCAAGTCAATTGAAGTCATTGAAGCTAAGAGTGATACTGAGCGGCAAAAAGTAATTTTATTGCTTGCTGATGGTGAAGACAATGTATGGAGTTATTCTCAAACAGTGCAGGAGGCAAAAAAGGCAAAGGAGAAGAATATAAAGATATATTGTGTAGGACTTGGAAGCGGAGCAAATCAGGATTTATTAAAGGAGATTTCAAGAGTTACTGAAGCAGGATATACTTTTAGTGCAACTATGGAACAGCTCGAAGAGATGATGTTTACAGCTGGCGAACAAATCTTTGATGTTGCAGGGAAAAGTTTAGTCCTTCAAACGACTGTTGAAGGATGTGTGCTAGAGGATGAAATAAGTGTTGTACCTTCAAATATTATTGATAATGGTGACGGAAGTAAAACATATCAATGGAAATATGACAATCTTATTATTGATGCACAAAAAAGCCTGAAAATACCTTTTGAATGTAATGATATGCCTGATGTGTCAAGGGTTATCTTAATGAAGGACACTAAGCTTTCATATCACGATAAAGACAATAAATTAGTTGAGCTTTATATGGAGGATGTTTTGCTTCCGGTAAGCAGATATTGTGATGAGGGAAGCTGGAGTGTAGTATATGACAGTGAGAATGACGAAACAAAATGGGGAAATATTTATTGGAATGGTAAGGTCTACAATGATGGAGCGCTAAAGGTTAGAGTTTCAAGCAGCAACGATGGGGAGGCTTATAGCGAACCTTTGGAGGTATCCAATTTTAGCAGCTTCGATATTCCTGTGGGTAGATATGCTAAAATTGATATTGATTTTAAACGTTCTACAGACGGATTTAGTCCGGAATTGTTTGATATAACAATTGCAGGTAAGGACTATGAGCTTCCGAATTATAGTAATGCTTCACCAATAATTGAAGAAATATTACCGATATTCGGTTTGGCAGGTAAGACTCAGTGGCTTGTAAGCAAGGTAATTGATGACTGTATTCCTAATGGCGGAATTAAGTTTGAATGGGAAGTTACTGACGGGAATACGGAGAATGTAAGTATAATAAATGCTGGAAGCTTTATGTCGAAGGTGTTATTCAGCGAAGCCGGGAATTATTCGATAGAATTAAGGGCAGATGACGGAGAAAAGGTTTCCAAAGTGTCTGTTGAAGTTTTTACTAAGGATGTGCCAACACCAACAGCAACACCGACGCCAACAGCAACAGCAACGCCAACACCCACACTAACACCCACACTAACACCGACACCGACACCAACGCCGACACCAACGCCAACACCAACACCAACACCAACGCCAGAGGATGAGGAGGAGCCAGAAGTAAATGTATCCTTTGACAAAGATATATACTATGTGGGAGACAGCATTCAATTCACAGTAACTGCGACAGATAATATTGGAGTTGTCAAGCTTGAGGCAAGTGTGGATGGTAAGGCAATTTCATTTGACAAGAATGGAAGCTATACAATATCAAATGTTGAAGAAAAGATATATAAAATTACTGTCAAAGCATTTGATGAAGCTGAAAACTTTTCCGAAATGAAAGTCACAGTTCCTGTCAACAAAGTTGTTATTGTGGATGACGAGGAGCCAGAAGTAAGTGTATCCTTTAACAGAGATATTTACTATGTGGGGGACAGCATTCAATTTACAGTAACTGCGACGGATAATATTGGAGTTGCCAAGCTTGAGGTAAGTGTGGATGGTAAAGCAATTTCACTTGACAAGAATGGAAGCTATACAATATCAAATGTTGAAGAAAAGATATATAAAATTACTGTCAAAGCATTTGATGCAGCAGAAAACCTTGTTGAGGTGACAGCCACGGTTCCGGTTAATCCGGTACCAACGCCAACAGCAACGCCAACAGCAACAGCAACAGCAACAGCAACACCAACGCCAACAGCAACAGAAACACCAAAGACAACACCAACAA
>JAEZUI010000171.1 GCA_023421115.1 Bacillota bacterium
CTGTAATACTGTGCGTTTTTTTAACAGCCGATGCACTAGCTGTTGCTGTCACAGTAGAGCTATTTGAAGATTGAATGTTAAACTTTGCGAAAGAACTGCTTGACCTGAAGTTTGTTTCTGGCTTTAATATATCAAAAAATTCATTACTAAATGACATTAGTGAACTGCTTATATCTCTGTAACTATCTTTTTTCCAACTTAGTATTTCTTTTTGTTTAAACACTTTATCTACTTTTAAACGTTCAACTTTCATTAAGTCAGATATAATTTTATCGGTATCAAAACCGGAATAAGTACCAGTTATTCTAATCTGAGACATATTTATTACCTCCTTTCATCTATCAAAATACCTGCCATCTCCCACATTTTTGCGACCATATCAAGTATCTTTTCCTGCGGAATCTCTCTTATTACTTCCTTTGTATCGGAATTAATAACTTTGACCATTATCTCTTTAGTCTTTTCATGTATAGAAAACTCCATTTGTGTTCTAGTCACTGATATCGCCTTATTTGCCCTTTCAATAGCATCAACAACTGCTTTATCCGAGACTTGTTCCTTTTCTGTATTTGTTTTTGTTTCGCGTATATTTTGATTATCCTTAGAACTATGATCTGTGCTCTGATTTCTTTCAAGTTGTATCCTAGTAGCATCCATGCTATCAATTCTCATAATAATCCCTCCATGAATATTCTCATTATTTATATCGGATTATTATGGCATTAAGTTTATACTAAGTTTTGTTTAGAAGTTGTTTAGGCTGAGATTTGCTTAATTCTTTGTTCCGCAAGGTGGTATCCCCCACATTTCTGATAGTGCATAATTGCTGTTTCATTAATTCCTAAAGCTTCATAAATTACACCTATGTTATAGTTAGGTAGATATGAATTTATCCCCTCTAATTTACCTTCCTTATCACCAATGCAATTTTCAAAGGATTCTACTGCCTCTTGAAATCTTCCATTATTCATATATATTAACGCCATTACAAAGTTGTAATCGGGTGAATTCTCATAGTAAACTTGATACTTCTTTAACTCCATAGCCTCACTATATTTTTCACATTTTAGCAGGGTATAACCATAGCTTTCTACTAAATCTTCTACATATTCAAGTCTAAAATCTGTACATAGACTAATTGAATTGGCAAAACTTTCATATGCCTTTTGAAAATCCCTTTTTTTATAATAGGACTTTCCAATCTGATAGTGCAGATAAGCATCTGTTGGGTTATTTTTTATAGATATGAGTAATAAACTTATATTTCTTTCTAATTTGTTTGTGAACCCAATGACTTCATCAAGGTACCCTATATGTTCAACTTCAATTTCTACAGGAATCATACTATATTGACTTCCATCATTCGCCACAACCTGCTCATGTATAGTTCCTTCATAACAGTAATATTTTCTGTTAAATAATCTATTAACACGTTCTATATATTTGTTCTCTTCTTTTTCACCCTGAAAAGGATTAATTATTTTTATCCTACCTACAATCATTGGATTTGACTGAATAAAGTCATACACGCTTTTTTTATCAAATCTTAATATTATCTCATCTGCATCTAAAATGAGAACCCAGTCATTATTAGCTTTTGATAAAGAATAATTTCTAGCTTTGGCAAAATCATCACACCAAGTGTAATCAAATACTTTGTCAGTGTATTTACGGGCTATTTCTTTTGTTTGGTCAGTAGACCCTGTATCTACAATAACTATTTCATCAATGTAACCGATTATACTGTCCAAACACTTACTTAAGTTTATTTCTTCATTTTTTACTATCATACATAAACTAACTTTCATTTTGTCCCTCCATATCTATATTGTTTCTACCCGCGTTAAAGGTCATAGCATTGCTCAAGTTGCATGACTTGTTAATATCTTTCCAAAGAGAGTTTTGGGAGGTGTGGAAAGAACTTTGAGTTTTTACGTTAAATGCTCCAACATTTAACCTCAAAGTTCCAATGATTCTTTAATCATTTTTTTCGTCCTCAAGGAAAGGCCACAAATCATCAAATTCTGCTGCTTTAAGAGAACCGTCAGGCATAACCCTTGAAGCTATTCTAGGTGCAATTGTGCCAAATTCTTCAACAAGAACCTCACATACAACAGGGCCGTCATATGAAAACACTTCACTTAGCTTATCATCTATTTCTTCTTTATTTGATATTTTTACAGACTTTAAACCATAAGCAGCTGCAACCTTGCAAAAATCAGGAGTCTGCACTCCACTATCAGGTCCAACCCCCAAAAATCTATCATTCATATAATTATGCTGATTATGCCTTATAAGCATATATCCGTTATTATTATAAACAAACAGTTTTAAAGGAAGATTATAATACTTTATAGTAGCAAAATCCTGTATGTTCATTTGTACACTTCCGTCACCCGATAAAGCAATGGCATTTCTTCCCAAAGACGCATTGCCTATTGCCGATGCCCAGAATCCCATACATGATAGTCCCCCCGAAATTATATATCTTTGGTTCTTCTTAACCTTCCATGTCTGCGAAACTATATTGCATACACTGCCTGTATCTACAATAACATCTGTAAAATCAGGTGCTTGTAAAGAAAGTCTTTCAGTAAAATAATAGCTGTTTATTACATTTGAACTTCTATACTCTTCCTGAACCACAGGATATTTTAAACTCATATCACTGCAATGATTAATCCATTCTGTTCTAGCTTCTTTATCATAACCATTATCTGATTTTTCTATAAGTTTATCAAGAAAATCAGATACATTACAATTATAGTTTTCATTTACAGGAACATCACCTTTTTCAAGCTCCTTATTATCAATATCAACCATTACTTTATACGCATTTTTTCCAAAACGTTCAGGATAATATCCAATAGTAGCTACAGAAAGCCTGCTTCCAAGAATAAAAACAAAGTCACTTTCCTGTATAGCAAAATGCGATGCTCTATCACCATAACTACCCGGTCTGCCGACAAATAATCTGTTCTCAGTATCTATAACATCAATACCGCCTCTTGATGTAACAATAGGAATATTCTGCATTTCACAAAATCCAAGCAATTTATCTGTACAACCAGCTGCCCTAACACCATAGCCAGCCAAAACCAATGGCTTTTTTGCTTTTCTTAATTCTGATAATGTTTGAGAAACATCTATATATTTAGACAAAGTCACATCATTTTCTGTTGAAGTAAAACCTTCCATTACTTCTGGTGTCTGCTTATTTTGAATGTCTATTGGTATGTCAAGCCATACAGGACCTTTTCTTCCGCTCATAGCACAAGAATACGCTCTCTCCATATGATAACGTATACTTTCAGGTGTCATAACAGCGGCAAAATATTTTGTTATAGATGAAACCAGCGGTTCAAGATTTATACTCTGCGTTCCTTTTTGCCTTATACCCGATTTCACCTGATAATCAAGTATTCTCGAACTTGCCTGACCTGAAATAACAAAAACAGGCGAAGAATCTACAAATGCTTCTGCTACTCCTGTAATTGCATTTGTTGCTCCAGGTCCAATTGTTACAAGACAAACACCAGGAATATTCTCCTGTACACGTCCGCACCCGTCAGCAGACATTGCTGCTGCCTGTTCATGGTGACAACAAATTGCTTTCAGCTTATCATTTCTCTTTAAAGCATCAGTAAGCCACATCGCTGAACTTCCTGATACCATAAATACATTTTTTACACCCTTCTTTTCAAGAAAATCAAATATATACTCTGATACGGTCATATTATTTTCCTCCATCAATGTACTGTTATCCAGTAGTCTTGCGTCATAATGTTATTTACAAAACTTTTATCTTCGTCAAAATTCATTCTGATAAGCAGTCTTTTTATTGCTTCATTAAGCTCTTCGCTAATAGATAAAGGATATGTATTAACTTTTGCATTTGTTAAATTCAAATCTGAAAGAACAGTAATAAATTCTCTGTAATTAATTGCCCTAGGCTGCAATTCATCACTATTAACATTAACATTCAGCATGTTAAGAAAGCTAAAAACATTATTTGTATTTCTTACAGAAAAAATAATATATCCCCCTTTATTTAAAAGTGAAGATAGTCTGTTTAAAAGTTCAAATGGATTTGAATATACATTTATCGGCTTACCTAAAATAATATAATCATATTTTCTTTTTTCTGATATCAAAAGCGATTCAATATTTCCGCAAGCTACATTATTTGAAACACTTTGAAGGTCAACATAGTATTTAACATCTGAAGTATAAGCTTTAACAAACGAAAGTTCCGCCTCATTCTCACGAAAGAGATTTTTCATTTCAAGAATAGGGGTTCCACATTTTACATCAATCGCTAAAATAGAACTGTTATTATTAATGTCTTCAATACCATTAAAAGAAAACTTTATAAAATTTGTTGTATCATCCCATGCATCAATACCCTTATGTTTTTCTTTAAAAAACTCTCTAGACTGCTTCATTATATCTAATCTTTCCTGAGGCAAAGCAGACTGATTATGATTATGATGAACAAATGTATCTCTGCAAAGCATTAATTTATAACCTGCTCTACGTACTCTGAATGTAAAGTCATCATCACCAAAATCATGCATAAATCCTAAGTCATAAAAACCAACCACGTCAAAAATTTCACGTCTATACAAAGTTGCTGTAGGAATTAATCTTATTTTTTCTTCCCATTTCCTTGGATCACTGATATTAAAATTCTTTGCTTTTTCATGCATTTCGTCCTCAGTATCAAATCCGCCCATATCCTCATACTGCAAATTACTTACGTTGGTTGATGCTGCAACAACCATTCCTATACTATTATCAGTCTCAGCACAAGTAATAAGATTTTCAAGCCAGTTATGAGTTACTATTACATCATTATTTACCACCACTATATATTTGGTTTTTAAAAGCTTTAACGTAGTATCTGTTGCAAAAACGCCTGTAATATTTTTGGTAAATCTTATTATATTCTTTTTCGGATATTCTACCGTTTTAAAGTAATCTAAAAGTTCTTCATTATCTGTCCCATTATCCATTAATAATAAATCATAGTCATTATTAGTATGCTTTAATATATTATCAACACACGTTTGAGTCTTATCAACTTTTCCATAAGCTTGGACAACGATCGTTATATCCTTGTCAGAACCTTCGCTATATATCTTTTCTCTTACTTTTTTATAATTCAAATTTGGAGCCGGTTTCTCCATACCATCACACTTTATTGTTATAATTTCGCTATCTCCCATTTTATCACTCCTTTTGTAAGCTATATACTATCGATTTTCTTTATCTCATTTACATCTAATTCATAGTCGCAATTTCTTAAAATATCACTCAATTGCTCTGGGTTAGAACTGCTTACCAATGCTATACCATTCAAAGGATTTGATGTAATATATCCGTTAACAAAGGACGTAGGTGATACATTATTTAAAATACAATGTCTTTTAATATATTCCAATTTCTTTAAATTTCTTTCAGTCACTATTCTGTGTCTCAGAAATTCACTCACATTTTCAAGTCCATCTTTTATTGCTTTTTGAAAAAAACCTTTACACTGTGATGTATACGCCATTCCTATCATATTATTTTGAAGCATATAACTATACATATCATCATCCATATGAGTTGTATTGTCATCATTCCACATCTCATATTTATATTCTGCCAAAGACCACCACGTCTGAACAAATTTAAATGGCTCAAGCTTATTTTTTATAGCATAATCATTTGCAGCTTTTACTCTTTCACAGCTCCAGTTTGATACACCTAAATATCTAATCTTTCCCTGCTCCTTAATCAGCTGCATAGTATCAACGATTTCTTCAACCGCTCTTTCCTTTTCATCCCTATGAAGTAAATATATATCTATGTAATCTGTATGAAGAGCTTCCAGGCTTTCGTTTAATTCACAGATTAAAGCATCTTTTGATAAATCAATATTCCATACCTTACCTTTATTTTTTACACCACATTTTGTAGAAAGGCAAACCTTCTCTCTATTTTTTCTCTTTTCCAGCCATCTTCCTATACATTCTTCACTCTTACCTCTGCCATTTTCAACCCATTCATAATAATTTCTGGCAGTATCTATAACCGTCCCACCATTATCATAAAAATAATCTAATAATTGATGCGATATTTCTTCAGATACTACAGTTCCAAATCTTCCTGTCCCTAAACCTATTTTTGATACATTTGTATTATTTATGTATTTCATCGCATACCCTTTCTTCAGGAACAACATATAAAACTGTTTCATTTACATTCATATAGCTTCTTATAAATAATCTATGATTCGGCAGCATACTTTTTATTTTCAATGGCAATTTCCACAAATCATCACATTTATGATATATAGCTATTGCTATAATCGGCTTATACATGGATATGATTTCATAAGCACCATTAAGCAGCTTTTCTTCATATCCTTCAACATCAATTTTAATAAAAGTTGGCTCTATGTTATATTTCAAACATATACTGTCCAATGTACAGGCATGAACCTCAAAACCGCGATCACAAATAACAGAATTTTCATTCATATAATTTTTCATTTTTAAAAGTTCTTCTTTATCTGAGAGTGCCTCTTCAATTATCCGCACATCTTTGTTTTGAGTTTCCTGTAACTGATAAATTCTATTATAATTATCAGGATCCGGTTCTATTGCAATATATCTCTTATACCTATTTTCATTATTTTTCATAAATATCTTTAATATATCCCCACGGAATGCTCCACAATCAACAAAAACCTCATCATCTGATTTTTTATATACGTCATAAGCAAAATATTGTTCAACCATTGGATATGAATCAATATTTACATTATAGTCTTTACATATGAAATCAATTATACCCTTATAAGTATCAACAGACTTTTTATCGGAAAGAGATGAAATAACCTTACTTATATTGTCCATATTTATTTCTTTCCAATTTTGATTCACATAAAAAATCAACGGCTGATTTATAAAAAGCTCTTCTATTTCCGTTAATTCATATATATTAGCTATTCTTTCATAACCTAATGATAACAATTTTTCCTCAATCTCTGAATAAAAGGAGGTATTCAATAAACAAATTATCACTATAGTATTTTTATCATGGCACATATATGGTAACGACACATTTATATTATTAAAATTTTTTACTTGTTTAGTAATATTAGTATCAAAAAAAACTTTTGGAGTTATTTTTATATTTAACAACATATCTGAAAAAGCTAATCCACAGAATCCCGCACCGTATATTATTATTTTATTTTCATATAAATCAGACAAAACTATTTTTTTATACATAACATTCGCCTATTTTCATTAATTTAAATTTACCATTTTCTAAATAACATATATCTCCTTGATAACAATAGTTTTCTTTCAAATCAGATATTATTTCTTTGTAATATTCTATTGAAGAAATAAAAATCAAATCGCATTCATTTATTCTATTTGCACTTGGAACCATTATTTTACGGTTCAGTCCGGGCACATACTTACCACTGATTGAAACATTAATATCAAATAAATATTTCACTTTCTCCTTATTATTAAGCATTTCCAAAAGGTTCCTCGATCTAACCCCCATTCCCCAAAAACCAATATTAATATGTTCATTTATTATATTATTTATAATTTCTTTATCTATTTTCTTTTTATCTGACATTTTGATATTTTTCTTTTTCTTTTTTAACATAAACGTCAGATGCATCCCATCTGTGAAGCCTTCTTCTAAATATATTAATTCAAAGTTATATTTTCGGGATAACTCAATAATACTTTCCGTTGTAAAATAATTAATATGCTCATCAAAAAAATCATTATAGGCACATGTACCTATTATTTTTTGTCCATTAGGAACATTAATAAATACGACACCGTCCTCATTTAAACACGAATTCAAAGCATTCATAAATTCAGAAATATCTGATATATGCTCTAATACCATCAAAGAAGAAACAAAATCAAATTTTACCCCAAAATCTATTTTGGAACTAAAATAATCGTTTATTACAACATATCCCTTTTCATTTGCCTGAGCAGCTAACTTTGAAGATGGTTCTATCCCTATACATTTTTTAAACATCTCGCTCAATATTGGGAATAAATCTCCAGATGCACAACCTACATCCAATGCATACTCAAAATTGATACAAAATTCAGAAGCTTTTTTCAAGCATTGCTGATAATAACTAATTAAACGTTTAGGATATTGAGACTTATTGTCATCTGAATTATACATAAGATTATAATTATCATAATAATTGTTATCCATACATTCCTTAGTTTGTATATGATTACAATACGGACAACTATATATATCAATTATATGACTATTATTATTTACGGGCATATTATAATAATGTGTTACATCTACAACATTATCAATGATTTCGTCAATTTTATGTGTTTTATTGCCGCATATTCTGCATAACATATACATCACATTCCTAATCATTTTATTTTTATATGACAAACAGCAGCTACTTATTAAGGCATTTTATCACTTTGTCTATTCCATCAGAAAATCTAATTTCATCATTCCAACCCGTTAGATTTCTGAACTTGTTTGAATCAAATATGAAACCCGGTTTTTCTCGTTTATTTCCATATTCAACATAATTAATTACTTTCATCTTGTTCGCTAATATCTCCATAAATTCCTTTAGAGTTCTCACTTCAGATGAACCCACATTATAAATACCTTCTAAATTATATTTAATAGCATCTATTACAGCACATGCTGCATCTGAAACATATAAGTAATCCAAATACTGACTACAATCAGAATAAAATACAAATTTTTCATTATTACTAATTTTCTTAATAACCTCTAATAATAATTGTGACTTATTTTGACAATAACCATAAACATTATTAAACCTTATCTCTGTTATCGAATTACAAATCTTGTTTTTTTTAAGTTGATTATATAACCATAGCTTTGCCTTTCCATATGCAGAAAGTGTACTAAAATCTATTATATATTCTTCGTTGACTACACCGGACGCTATTCCGTATTCTGCCTGACTTCCAAATAATATAATCTGTTTTACATCTTTATTTTCACATATTAAAGAAAGTTGACTATAAATATAATTAGCACAATTCATATTAATTTCATGATTATTTCTGTATTCTCGTGAATTTCCATCCCATGCAGCAACAATAATACAATCAATAATATCCGGCAAACTTTTAACAAAATCATCTTTGTCATGCATATAAATATTCCAAGACAAATGATTAATTTTTTCATTATTGCTATTTGTACGTGATGCAGCATATATTATATACAATTCTTTATCAACAATATCAATAAAGCTCTTACTTATCAAGCTTGATGAACCTAATATCAATATATTTTTCATGATATATCACCTAAAATAATACACAAACGAAATATGATTCATATAAGATCTCAAATAGATTTTATAATCCTCTCTGTAGGCTTTGACCAGCATTGGAATTGACCACAAATCCAATGTCTTATGATACCCTGCAATTGCCATATAAGGTTTGAAAGTTTTTATTGTATTTTCAGCACCTTCCAAAGCCTTTATTTCAGAACCTTCAATATTCATTTTTATATAAGTTGCCTTTTGACCTTCAAGAACATCATCTATTCTTACAGTATCAACTATTTCTTCTCCTATATCAGTCACAAAGCTTCCAGGACCTTCCAGCGAATAAAGCATAGCTTGTCCAAACTTATCATATACCGCCGAATTGAAAATTCTGCACTTGCTTTTCACATCATCGGGAAATAAATTAATATGA
Organism: Bacillota bacterium; assembly: GCA_023421115.1. Lineage (GTDB taxonomy): Bacteria > Bacillota > Clostridia > Acetivibrionales > Acetivibrionaceae > Acetivibrio. Next base: position 9,762 of record JAEZUI010000171.1, read on the forward strand.
TTCTGAAGATTTTCGAAATTGAATCTATCTGGTTCAAAACCATAATACTTCTCAAATTTTTTATTCTTTTTAAGGAAAGTATCCAAACTTATTCCGTTAAAAGCACCGCAGTCAACAAAACAAGCATCATCTCTGATGCTATACAATTCCGACTCAAAATACTGCTCGTCCTGAGCTAAAGTTGGTACACAAATGCTGTCATCTATTAATCTGAATCGTACAATCTTCTCAAACGTTTCTCTGGACAAGTCATCATCGAGCCAGTCGTACACTTTAGATACGGCTCTTTGATTTTCCACCATTAGTTCAACATCCGAACATGATGGTAAATTATATGGATCATTGCAGAATAATGAGTGACATCTTCTGAAATAAGTATAGTCTATGACATTTTTACAACCACAATCACGAAGCAACTTATGTACTCCGCTGTGACCTGCTATTCTGAGTGCTTCTTCAAAGCTCTTACAATATCGCTTTCCGTCAGTATTAATGGTGACTATTACCAAAGCATTTTCACCGACTAATTGCACAATACTTTCAGGTGAAATAATCTTCAATCCCTGGCATTCAATTCCCCACTTATCTTGCTTACCATCTGCAAAATACAAAGGATGAATATCAACATCCTTAAGATATTTCAAAAATGCTATTCCCGCACTTCCAGCACCATAAAGAACGACATGATTTATCATATCGCCCAAATCAGCTTTCATTTGACTGATACTTATTTCCATATGTGATTTAATTTCTTTAAACTCGTCGAATATTCTGTCAATGCAATTCATCTTATTTTTCTCCGTTTATTAAAGATTTTATAGTTTCTGTTACACTTTCGGCATCTATACAATAAAGCTTGTTAAGATATTCTCTTGAACCCGTTACAGGAGCAAAAGTATCAGGAAAACCAAATTTATAAAGCTTTACCGATAAATTGTTATCAAGTATTACATTGCCGACAGCTGTTCCGAGTCCACCGTTTTTGCTATGTTCCTCCAAAGTAAAAATATACTCATATTCTTCGGAACATCTGCGAATCAAATTTTCATCAATAGGTTTTATAAACGGAACACTATACAATGAAATATCAATTCCCGATTGCTTTAACAGTTCAACTGCCTTTACTCCGTCTTTCAAAAGAGCACCTGTTGCAAATAATACTGCTTTCTCACCCTTATTTATTTCAATGAATTTTGACGATTTAAAATCTATCGGTTTATTATGCACAACAGGGTCAACACTTCTTCCTATTCGTATATATACAGGAGAGTTCATCTCATATGCAGTATACATCGCCGCTTCCATTTCATATGGGTCGCCAGGACATATAACCGTCATATTCGGTAAGGAAGTCATTAATGTAATATCAAAATATCCATGATGAGTCGGACCTGCTGCTCCGTATGCATGGCCTCCTCCTACTCCCACTAATACAACAGGATTTTCTTGAAAACAAACATCAAGCTCAATCTGTTCAAATGCCCTGTATATCATAAATGAAACAACATTATAAATAAACGGCTTCATTCCCATAGCAGCAAGACCTGCACCAAAACCAACAAAGTTCTGCTCTGCTATACCGACATTAATAAAACGCTCTTTATATTTTTTTTCAAATTCTTCAAATACTGAAAAACCTGTATCTCCGATAACACAGATAACTCTTTTATCTTTTTCAGCAATCTTATCCAGAACTTTTACAAATGTACTCCTCATACTTCAAGCTCCTTTAATATTATTTCCAGCTGTTCATCATTCGGAGATTTAAAATGCCACTCTAGCTTATTCTCCATAAACGATACGCCCTTGCCTTTAGTAGTATTGGCTACTACAACTGTAGGAACTGAAGGCATACGTGCAGTAGAAGTCATAAGTGCTTTTAATATCTGACCATAATCATGACCGTCAATTTCCTGAACATTACATCCAAAGCTTCTGAATTTATGAGCCAAATCTCCCATATTCATTACTTCTACGTCACTTCCGTACGACTGAAGTCTGTTTCTGTCTATAATAAGCACAAGATTAGAAAGATTGAATCTTGCCGCACACATTGCAGCCTCCCAAACAGAACCCTCATTGCACTCGCCGTCACCCATTAAAATATATACATTTCCACTGTATCCCATACATCTTTTAGCATATGCCATACCTATTCCGACATTTGCACCATGTCCCAAAGAACCTGCTGACATCTCTACACCAGGAACAACGTATCTTCTTGTATGTCCTGCATAATTTTCGCCGTCAACAACGTGTTTATCAAGGTCTGAGAAAGGAATAATTCCTTTATATGCCAGCACTGTGTAATACGAAGCCGCAATATGACCTTTACTCAAAATGAAAACATCTCTGTTCGGATCATCAAGATTATCCTTATTAATATTTAAAACCCTTGTATACAAGACAGAAAGTATATCTATCGAAGAGTATCCACCACCAATATGTGAGTCATGTGTTCTGTTTAACACTTTCGCAACTTCTCTTCTGACGTTTGATGCAAATTGCTTTATATCATTATAATTATCAGACATTTGTAATCCCTCGCATATATTTTATAATATTATCCATTGCAATTTCTCTTAGATATTCATCTGTGGATCTCTTAACAAACTCCGCTGACATTCTTAAAGTATCCTCGAAACTGTACACTATTTTCCAATTCAGAATGTTTTTCGCTTTACTACTGTCAAGCTTTAGTATATTGGTTTCTATAACATTATCAAGAGAACCTGATGCTTTATATTCTGCATTTTCAAAAAAATCCACAAGAATATCTGCGGCATCTTTAACAGTTACAAAACCATCTTCATTCGGTCCAAAATTAAAAGCTGATGCATAAACAGAATTACCATTATTACTTGTGTACAACTTCTCAATCAATGTAAGATACCCGCCAAGTACATCGAGAACATTTTGCCACGGTCTTATCGCAAATGGATTTCTTATTTCTGCCTTTACACCTCTTGAAAAGCAATCAAGAAGATATGGAAAAAGTCTTGTTAGATTAAAATCTCCGCCGCCTATTACATTACTCGCTCTTGCCGTTGCAATAGGAACGTTTAAATTTTGTGAAGAAAAAAATGATTTCCTGTAACACTCAGTAATCAATTCCTGACACGCTTTACTTGTAGAATAAGGATCTTGTGCTCCCAGCAAGGATTCTTCTTTATAAGCTTCCAAGCTTTCAAGATTATTATAGCATTTATCACTTGTAACGACAAGCACAGCCTTAACAGCCGGTGTTGTACGCACAGCCTCCAAAAGATTTACCAGACCTGATACATTCGATTCAAATATATAATCCGTTATTTCTGCACTTTTGTTTAATGTAGAATGTGATGCAAGATGTATTATTATTTCAGGCTGAATTCTTTCGGTAAACTTAATAATCTTATTTTTATCCTGAATAAAGCCAAAGCACGACTCAACTATGCACGGCTCTGATAATTTATAAAATGGAGTTTCATCACTTTTTTCAAGTGCATACCCATAAACGTCAGCACCGAGAGTTTCTAACATCAAAGAGAGCCATGTCCCCTTGAAGCCTGTATGACCTGTTACAAGTATTTTCTTCCTTTTAAAGAAATCTATACTAAACATGCTTTTTCTCCCAATCAGGCGAAAATTGCTCACCTATCTGTATAAATGACGTTTTTTTGTTCCAGTTGCAATGTGAAGACTGATAGCATCGTCTGCAAGGTGAATCCATATCATCGGAATTTACAAACTGTCGATACTGCTGATACTCAGCAGCATTCCATATATCCATAAAATTCTTTGAACTATCATATTTAAAGAACTTTACAGAAGTTGACATACACGGCCTGACATATCCGTCCGAACCGAGGAAGAAGTCACGCCATGTAACAAAGCAGTCTTTATGCAGTTTATCGGCAGCAACATCTTCACCTGCTATATGAGGCAATTTCAGCACTATGCCAAGCTCATCGCCAATTCTTACAGCCTCCTCAAATACTCTTCTAACCTTTTCTTCCATTCCCCATAATGTTTCGTGAAGAAGTTCATCGTTAAATACAGTCAGATAAACAACTTTTACTTCCTCTATTCCTATCTCTGCAGCTAATCTTACAAGGTCAGGAAGTTCATTGATATTCGATTTCATTGCACAGAAAACAAAATTAATCCATGGATATTTAAGTCCTCTGCGTTTCTTTTCAGCTACAATATCCTTCAGGTCGGATGTTATAACACTAAGGTCAGAACCTAGTCTTATACGTGAATTTGTTTCCTGTGTTGCACCGTCAACACTTACCGCAAACACATCAACATTATATTTAAAAAGACTATCCTTGATTTTTTTCAAGTTCATCCCGTTTGTACAAAAATATTTTCTTGCACTATGTTTATCTATTATTTCAAGCATTTCATTAAAGTGAGGATGTATAGTCGGCTCGCCCCAGCCCATAAGAGTTACTTCTTCTATGGTATCCATCATCGGCTCAAAAGAACGGAACAAATCCATATCAAATGCTGTAAGCTTAAAATTTGCCGCATTTCTTCCGCACATAACGCAATTCAAATTGCAAGCATTTGTTAACTCCAACACAAGTCTTCGTGGATACGACTGCAATATTGCCTTTCTTTCGTCAATTTCACTTATATTTAATTCTGAATTTGCCTTTTGTCTTTCTGTAAGTGATTTACCCTCAAATAACATTTTAGTCTTAGCACGTATTATCATAATCTTTCCCCCTTGCAAATTACTATTTTTCCACGGCGCTCTGTTTTATCCAAAGCTTTTCGAGATATGCCTTATCTCTCATAGTATCCATACATTACAAGAATCTGTGATGCTTATATAATATGGTGCACGATAATTAAATGCACTCACTTGTCTATATTTGGCTTGCTATTTTTACAAAAGTATATATTATATATCGACACAAAAAAGAGTAAGTTAATAAATTCTTTAGTCTCATTGGCTACAATCGACAATTTACCATAATTTCCATGGAGCTTTGTTTGAAGTCCATAAATGCTCCAAGATTAATCTGTCTCTCATAGTATCCATACATTGCCAAAAACCAAAATGCTTATAGGCATCTAACTGTCCACTAGACGCTAGTTTATGCATCGTTACCTGTTCAAATACTAAATCATCTCTATATTCTAAATAATCAAAAACCTCAGGCTCTGCCACCATAAAACCGCCATTGATCCAACCGCCATCTTCTCTTGCTTTTTCAGTAAACTTATCAATTGTATAGTCATCTTCCCCAAAGGATAATACTCCAAAACGTCCTCCAGGTTGTATTGCAGTCATAGTTAATACTTTTCCGTGCTTTTTATGGATATTTACCAATTCATTTAGTGGTACATCACTTAATCCATCTCCATAGGTCAGCATAAAACTTTCATTGCCGATGTACTTCTGTACCTTTTTAATACGGGCCCCCGTTTGTGTGTTTAATCCTGTATCTACCAAGGTAATCTTCCAAGGCTCCGCGACATTATTATGAATAATCATATTATTTTGTTGAGAGAAATCAAATGTTATATCCGATGAATGCATATAATAGTTTGCGAAATATTCCTTTATCATAAATCCTTTATAACCGCAGCAAATAATAAAATCATTATAGCCATAATATGAATAGTACTTCATAATATGCCATAGAATCGGCGATTCTCCGATTTCAACCATAGGTTTTGGTTTTATTTGGCTTTCTTCACTGATACGGGTCCCCATTCCTCCTGCTAATATAACCACTTTCATAGTTATTCATCCCCCCACTGAGATAATAATGCATTTTAATATGATAACAAATTAATTGATTTTAATATCGGTTGGTTAGTTGTGAAACTTTATAGTAATTGTTTACAGATTTTGATGGCGGTTTAAAACGAATCAGTTGTATCCTCTTCAAGTCCTAACATTTTTAATTGCTCATATACTTCATTTTCACAAGTTTCATTACTCGCATTTTTAAGTGCTTTTTTATAATAATCTCTTGCTAGTTTTTCTTTACCAATAGATTGATATAGGTAGCCAAGATTATAATCTAAGTCGAAATTCTCACTATAAATAATAAGTCCTCTTTTCAAAATCTCTTCTGCCTCGTCCATATTGCCTTCCATTATAGCTATTACACCTTTCATGGAATACATATCTACATCATCTGTAACAAATTTTTCATATTCCTGAATCGCTTTCTTAGTATCTTCCAACATCCCTTTTTCTATAAGACTCTGCATTTTTTCTTTAAATTCCTTTTTATAACTTTCAAGTTCATCCTTGAGCTTATCCTGTTCTTTTACGTTGGAATTTTTCGTTGATAGTCTTTTTTCTACTTCTTCCAGTTCATCTATTCTATTCTTTTGTAAAAGTAATTGTTTTAATTCATTAAAGCCTTGGTTAGTTACATTATTATAGTGAAATACAGCTTCTTTATATTTTTCTATTGATTGTTCAAACTTTTTATTTATTTTTAAAATATTTGCCCATTCAAGCATCGAAAGATAACTCCCTGACCCAAACTTTGAAATTCCTTTTGTAGTATCCCCAATTTCTATTGCTTTTCTAAAGTTTTTTATTGCCAGCTCATACTTTTTAATCTCTTTAAAGCAAGTGCCAAGGTAATAATATATATCAGGCATTTTATTGATTTGAGGATCATTTACTAAATTATTTATAAAACCAATAACTTGCCCATACTTTTTTTGCATAAGCATGCATTGTATCATTCTAATCACTAAATCATCGTGATATACCATTCTATCACCATTACATAGTTCATGGGCTTTTATAAAATCATCTATTGCAACATCCAGATTTCCTGCTATCATCTCCATAACACCTTTGTTGTACCAATTAAATGGTTGTTTAGGGTTTCTTTCTATTTCGGCATTAATAATATCCATATTTCTTTTTTGCTTACCCTTAATCTGAAATGCATTTCTGCTATATCCAAAGTGATATAGCTTACATATTTTGTCATCTATTGTTGCACCAAAACGCTTTTTCCCATCTATCTCTAGTTGCTCGTGAATCGCTCCATTATAAAAAGGGTTTTGATTCTTGTACAACCGTATCATCCCGTTAGAAACAACCATCTCTTGATTCTCATATACATTATAGATAGTTATAGTATACACAAGCTCATTACTCTGCAATAAAAACTCTTCTAGTTTGAGTCTGTCACAAAAGATTCTTTCATCAGCATCTAGAATTAATATATAATCCCCCTTAGCGTTTTCTATGGACTTGTTTCTTGCCTTACTAAAATCATTGTCCCAAACATAGTCTATAATGGTAACCTTATCTAATTCTTCATAGTCTTTTAGAATATTTCTTGTATTATCGGTGGACCCTGTGTCTACAATAATAGCTTCATCAACATATTCCAGCGCTCTATCCAGACATTCTTTTATATTTTCTTCCTCATTTTTTACAATCATACAAAGACTTAATATCATAATACTCACCCATCCTATTAGACTTTTTTTGTAAAAAATACTTCTTTATATAAAGATAGGAGGGTCGCATTCCGACCCTCCATGGTTATATATACTCCTAATATTAAACTATCTCAATAATTGAAGTACACCCTGAGGCGCTTGGTTTGCCTGTGCAAGCATAGCCTGTGCAGCCTGCTGTAGAATATTATTTTTAGTGAACTCCATCATTTCTTTTGCCATATCTACATCTCTTATTCTAGATTCAGAAGCTTGGATGTTTTCAGAAGCATTATCTAAGTTTTTGATAGTATGTTCTAATCTGTTTTGGTTTGCACCTAATTTAGATCTCTCAGCAGAAACTGCTTTAATTGCAGCATCTACTGTGCCTATAGCTGCAGTTGCATTTGCATAAGTATCTACAGAAAGTGCATCAACTGTCAAAGCTGCTGCATCCATTGTTGCTATTGTTAATGTCATCGTTACACCACTGTCGGCACCAATTTGGAAATTAGCTGCTGATGCAGCTAAGTCTCCATTTAAAAGTTTCTTTTCATTGAAGGTTGTACTTGTAGATATTCTGTCAATCTCAGCTACTAATGTTCCAAGCTCATCTGCTACAGCAGTTCTATCCACCGAAACATTTGTGTCATTAGCAGCTTGTACTGCCAATTCTCTCATTCTTTGAAGAATTGCATGAGTCTCATTTAATGCTCCTTCAGCCGTTTGAATCATAGAAATACTATCTTGGGCATTTCTTGAAGCCATATTTAAGCCTCTAACTTGAGCTCTCATTTTTTCAGAGATTGAAAGGCCAGCTGCATCATCCCCTGCACGGTTAATTCTGTATCCTGAAGAAAGCTTCTCCATTGATCTTGAGCTAGCGTTGTTTGTTATCCCTAGTTGTCTGTGTGAATTCATTGCCATCAAATTGTTATTAATTCTCATAAAAAATTCCTCCTTGATTCCTTTGGTTTTTTGCGTCCATGCGCCTATCACTTGAATTATATTTCAACAACAAACCTTCTTGAAAAAATATATCTTTAAGTGATCTTATTATAATTCAGAAGAGTCGTATTCTGACCCTCCCTAGATGTATACACCTAGTAATTAACTATCTCAATAATTGAAGTACGCCTTGAGGTGCTTGGTTTGCCTGTGCAAGCATAGCCTGTGCAGCTTGCTGAAGAATATTGTTCTTAGTGAACTCCATCATTTCTTTCGCCATATCTACATCTCTTATTCTAGATTCAGAAGCTTGGATGTTTTCAGAGGCATTATCTAAGTTTTTGATAGTATGTTCTAATCTATTTTGGTTTGCACCTAATTTAGACCTCTCAGCAGAAACTGCTTTAATTGCTAAATCTATTGTTCCTATTGCTGCAGTTGCATTTGCATAAGTATCTACACTAGAACCTACACTATTAACTGTCAAGGCTGTAGCACACATTGCACGTATTGTTAAGCCCATAGAAACACCACTGTCAGCACCAATTTGGAAATTAGCAGCTGTCGCAGCTAAATCACCATTTAAAAGTTTCTTTTCATTAAATGTTGTACTATCGGCTATTCTGTTAATCTCAGCTATTAGTGTACCAAGCTCATCTGATATAGCAGTTCTATCCACCGAAACATTTGTGTCATTAGCAGCTTGTACTGCTAATTCTCTCATTCTTTGAAGTATCGAATGAGTCTCATTTAGTGCTCCTTCAGCTGTTTGAATCATAGAAATACCATCTTGGGCATTTCTTGAAGCCATATTTAAGCCTCTAACTTGAGCTCTCATTTTTTCAGAAATCGAAAGACCCGCTGCATCATCTCCTGCACGGTTAATTCTGTATCCTGAAGAAAGCTTCTCCATTGATCTTGAGCTAGCGTTGTTTGTTATCCCTAGTTGTCTGTGTGCATTCATAGCCATCAAATTGTTATTAATTCTCATTAAAAATTCCTCCTTGATTCTTTTGGTTTTTTGCATCCATGCGCCTATCACTTGAATTATATTTCAACAACAAACCTTCTTGAAAAAATATATCTTTAAGTGATCTTATTATAATTTAGGAGAGTCGTATTCTGACCCTCCTTGGATGTTTACACCTAGTAATTAACTATCTCAATAATTGAAGTACGCCTTGAGGTGCTTGGTTTGCCTGCGCAAGCATAGCCTGTGCAGCTTGCTGAAGAATATTGTTTTTAGTGAACTCCATCATTTCTTTCGCCATATCCACATCTCTTATTCTAGATTCAGAAGCTTGGATGTTTTCAGAGGCATTATCTAAGTTTTTGATAGTATGTTCTAATCTGTTTTGGTTTGCACCTAATTTAGATCTCTCAGCAGAAACCTTTTTAATTGCAGCATCTACTGTACCTATAGCTGCAGTTGCAGTTGCATGACTAGTTACAGCAAGTGCAGTAATTGCCAAAGCCGTTGCACCCATTGCACCTATTGTTAATCCCATAGAAACACCGTTGTCAGCACCAATTTGGAAAGTAGCAGCTGTTGTAGATAATGAACCGTCTAGAAGTTTCTTTTCATTAAATGTTGTACTATCAGCTATTCTATTGATCTCAGCAACTAATGTTCCAAGCTCATCTGATATAGCAGTTCTATCCACCGTTACATTTGTGTCATTAGCAGCTTGTACTGATAATTCTCTCATTCTTTGAAGTATTGAATGAGTCTCATTTAGTGCTCCTTCAGCTGTCTGAATCATAGAAATAGCATCTTGAGCATTTCTTGAAGCCATATTTAGACCTCTAACTTGAGCTCTCATTTTTTCAGAGATTGAAAGACCAGCTGCGTCATCTCCTGCACGGTTAATTCTGTATCCAGAAGAAAGCTTCTCCATTGATTTTGAACTAGCGTTGTTTGTAATCCCTAGTTGTCTGTGTGAATTCATTGCCATCAAATTGTTATTAATTCTCATAAAAAATTCCTCCTTGATTCTTTTGGTTTTTTTGCGTCCATGCCATCACCTAAATTATATTTTAACAACAGGCCTTCTTGAAAAAATATATTCTTAAGTGATCTCATAATATATATCGACTGAATAAAAAAAATCTTAACACAATTTTTTAAGATTTTTTTAGAAATTTTATTCTGTTTTAAAATGCAACCTATTCGATATTTAACATAGTGATAAAAACACAGAAAAAAAGTGATTGCGACAATCACTTTTTACTACTTAAGCAAATCTTTCAGGTCAATGGACTTCACATCGGCAGCTTTTTTATTCTCTGCCTGGATTTCGAGGAATATTTCCTTCCTATAAATAGAAACACTTTTAGGCGCGTTAATTCCTATACGCACCTGATCCCCTTGAACATCCACAATAGTGATCTCAATATTGTCGTTTATGACTATTGATTCATTTTTCTTCCTTGTTAGAACCAGCACCTGTATTTACCTCCTGTCTACGGAGTTCTTCTACAATATAGTGTCGCACACTATACATATCCGTGTCAAGGACAACTTGCATTCCGCTATTATTTTTTGTATTTATAATTACAGGAGCCTTTAGATTCATTGTCATTTTATTAGGGTCTTCAGGTACAACAACTATTGCCAAAACCATAACATCCGAAATACTTTCAATATTAAGACTGCCAACTGTCTCCTCAGAGATTTCAATATCATAATTTCCCAAAATCATGAAAGGATTAATTACTGCAAAAGCAAGCTGCCCGTCATCAACACATTGAAGCCATCGGAAGGGTGATTTCTCGTCTCCGTTATACAATACTATATACCTCTTTAAATTCTCAAAGCTAGGTATTCCTTCCCTAAAAGTTATTATTTTATTTTCATCAATTTCAATTTCTCCAAAGTGCTTTGTGTTTAGAAGCATTTGATCTCCTCCGTTTATACATCACAGTTTAGCTATTATATATACTCATTAATTTTGCTTTCTTTTATGTACTCAAATTTAATTGATGCGTACTGGGATAAAAATATTTTTACCTGTGCTGGTGTATAATTTATATTCATCTGTCCCGGAATATAATTTACCTCTACACCGTTATTTATTCCTTCGTTGTCTCCATTCTCCAACTCAATATTAACCTCTCCCTCTATTAAATTAATCTCAGGTCTTGCTTTAGGAATGAAGTCAATATTAAATTCATGGGTAGTATAGGAATCCCTTTCGGCAATTTCGGCTATAGGATTTCCTCCGTTTTCAATAGCTGCTAAGGTATTACCGTCATCCACTATTTTACCGATATATGCCAAGTGCTCTTGCTTAACCCTTTCAATCTCTGATTTTATAAAGTCAAAGTTATTTTTATATCCTGCACTGGCAAAAGCTTCATATTGGTCAATCTCAAGCCTTGGTGGTTCAGTATCTATACTCAATTTTGCATGCTTTTGTTTTATCTGTAATTGTGCCCTTTGTGTTCGAAGTTCAAGCATAGATGGAGTTGTTTCAATACCAATTTTTGCATAGGTTTGAGTTATATTAAGTGCCATATTGGCTCACCTTCTTTAAACTCATTTTTATCAGTATTATCGTAAAAAGTCAACTAATGAATTTTGTATAATTTTTGCTCCACCCGATAAAGATGCCCTATATACATTTTCCTCATTCTTTAGAAGCATTATATTTTCTGCCTGATCTACGTCCTCATTTTCACTCATAAGCTTGGAAAAATTAAGTTTATCACTCTCAAGCCTATCCCTTGTCAATTCAAGGCGATTATACCTTGCCCCAACACCAGCTCTTATTGCTAACAAGTTGTTGAATTCTTCATCAATATCTGCTATTGCTCCGCTGATGTTGTCCTTATCTCCCAAATTAAGGGCATCTATATAGTTTGTCATCATCTGTATTAGTTGACCTGTTCCTCCTGCTGTCGCTTCGCCTCCATTATTAAAAAGTTGCCCCCCCAATACATTTACATTTATATTATCACTGATACCTATTTCGTACATTATCGATTCAGTATTTTTAACCTCTATAGCAAAATTTCCATTCTCATCAAGCAGCTTTGTATCTGTCTTAAATCCCGAAAAAATATATCTGCCGGCATAAGTAGCATTACCTACTTGAATTAATTGACCTTTAAGCTGCTCCACTTCTTGAGCTATCTTTTGCGTATCTTCCTCCGTTGCAGTACTATTACTTCCCTGCACAGCCAGTTCCCTTGCTCTATGCAGTATTTCTCCCACATTATTAAGAGATGCTTCCGTTATTTCCAACCAAGACATTGCGTCATCCACATTTCTTATATGCTGGTTTATTTGGGAGACATCGGTACGGAGTTTCAGCGCTCTTGCCGCCACAACAGGATCATCGGATGGAACCGAAATCTTTTTTCCAGTTGCCAGCCTTTTCTGATAACTCTCCATTCTTATCAAATTTCTTCCTATATGATTAACCATGTTGTTTACAAGCATATTGTTTGTTATTCTCATATTAACCCTCCAGCTTTCTGTTGTTTACCACCCTATAAACCTACTCTGTTAATTAGAATATCGTATATTTCTGACATTGCATTAATCATTTGTGCAGCTGCACTATATGCTTGCTGTTGTTTCACCATATTTGTCATTTCCTCATCTAATGACACTCCCGATTCAGACAATCTACGATTTTCAATCTGTTCAATGATAACCGTCTTATTTGCAGCAAATCTTACAGCTTGTTGTGAATTTACACCTAAGGTGGTTACAACGGACTTCATAAAATCCTCCGGTGCTCCCTCAACAAACATTTCAGTATTATTTCTCAATTTTATAAGTTCCTTTAAGTTAACTGTGTTTCCTACTTCGTCAGGATCACCGGAAGTTGCAATTTTATTAATATCGTTCAATATATCGCTGCTTACAGCGAAATTTTTAGCTTTTAGACCATTGTAGCTATCACCGATCATAAAATCATCGCTGCTTAGCGCTTGATTACCAACTCCGAGCATAGTAAAAAACCTTATTCCATTAGTTGCGCCCGCTCCGACACCATATCCATCTACATGTCCTAAACCATCTTCCCCTGCGCCAATTGTTCCATCGTTATTGTAATCAATATGCCCTTCATTAAATGCTTTTGCAAAGGTTTGAACAAACTGATCCAACTTCTTTATATAAGAAGGTATTCCACTAAAAACAGGACTTCCATTTTCTCCATCATTTCCATCCCTTACATCGAGGTAGCCCTTTAATGCTCCGCCCTTTACTTTTAAAGTATTTCCGTCTGCCCAACCAACTTCATAAAGATTAGGAACATCCTCATCATTTAATTTGGTATCTCTCTGGGTTAAAGCTAATTTACTTATATTAACATGGTCAACAAACGCCTTTCCACTTATGGTTATAATCATTCGCGAATCAACCTTACCATTTGGGAGCTTGCCCACTATAACTTCACTTGCATCAATATTTACCAACTTGGAAAGTTCATCAATGAGCAAAGTCCTTTGATCCCGAAGGCTATTAGCAGTATTACCATCTAACTCAGCACTGTATATTTGTTTATTCAATTGCTGAATTTGGGTTCCTAAGGAATTTATATTTTCAACTGTCACCTCAATTCTGTCGTTAACATCCACTTGAAGCTGTTCAAAATGGTTTGAAAGGCCATTAAAATATTTGGCTAAAGTTACTCCACGCTCTTTTACCAAAGTTCTGACCGACTCACTGGTAGGATCTTTGGAAAGTTCCTGAAGAGAGCCAAAAAACTCATCCATTATTGTACTAAAGCCACTGCTGGAAGGCTCATTAAAGGTAACTTCCAGCTCTGATAAAAGAGCTTTCTTAACCTCCCATTCTCCATAGGAAATGTTTTCACTCCAATACTTGAAGTCAAGATATTCATCCCGAACTCTATTAACCCCAATTACTTCAGAGCCGGTACCAACCATGCCTGTTCCGTTAAGCATAGGTATAGGTCTTGATGCTGTTTGTACAGCTTGTTGTCTTGAATAGCCGGGAGTGTTGACATTATTTATATTGTTGTTAATAATGTCAAGATTCCTCTGGGCTGTGTATAAGCCTCTAACTGCTACATTAAAACCAAAGAAACTTTGTCTCATCTTTCATCACCTGCCTACCAATCCCATACGGGATATTATTGTATCGAACATATCATCTATAACATTTATAGCTCTTGATGCCGCACTATATGAAAACTTATATTTCATCATATTTGATACTTCTTCATCCATTGATACACCCATTATTGATTGTCTTTGGAAATCAGCAGCTTCCACCAGTTTCTTCTGACTTTCAGTTATCCCTTGTGATTCAAAGCCGCCGGCACCAACCTTTAGAATGATGGATTGATAAAAGTCATCAATACTTAGTATTCCCTTTGTGTCGGTTATACATTTCATTCCTCTTATATTTGCAATGGCTATTGCAATGGTGTTGTCACCGCTCGCTTCGCTATTAGAAGCAACAACATTATTTAAATTAATGAGATTGTCATTTAGTTTGATATTTCCCATCTCTAAAGGACGTTCCGGTTTAATTTTCACAAAGAAATCTTCTCCGTCAAGTGATGGAGGCCCAAGCGTTTTTCCACTTTTATGGAGATTATTCACTTCTTCAGTTAGAGCGCTAACCAGAGAATTGAGCCTTTTTATCAAATCAGGCAATATATCTGTCGTATTATCTGGAATACCTCCAGTAGCGTCAAAAACCTCTCCTCTAGATTCGAGAAGTCCCTTTATTATACCGCTTTTTATAGGTACTTCAATTTCTGTGCCCATTAGCTTTGGAACTACAAACATTCCGGAGGTCTCCCCTTGATCTGTAACTAAGTTTGTCTGGTCTCCCTTTGTAACCAAAAAGTATCCTCCAAGGGTTATATCCAGCTGTCCATCTTGCATCTCACTCACTTCAACATTTGCAAGTTTGCACAGTCTGTCTAAAAGCAAATTCCTTTGATCCCTATAATCATTTGCACTGTCTTTTGATATTTCAACCTTAAGTATTTCAAGGTTTAGCTTTGCTATTTGGCTTGTAATGTCATTTACTTCCTCTATTCTAACCTTTATTTCTGAGTCAAGGTCTTTCTGTAACTTATCGAGTTGCACTCCTAGATGATTAATCTGTTCTACAAGAGCTTCTCCTCTTTTACAAACCAAAGCCCTGACGGTAAGACTGTCAGGTTCTTTTGATAATTCCTGCCACGAATCCCAAAACTGGTTCATAACTTCTTGAAGTCCACTTTCCATAGGATCTCCAAGTATGGCCTGTACATCCTCAAAGGTCTTATTTCTTGTTTCCCAATAACCTAAAGCAGTACTTTCCTTCCTATATATATTATCTAAAAATTGATTTCTTATTTGCCTTAAATCCTGAATATCTGCACCAAGGCCATATTGATGCCCTTGTGATTTATAGTAAGGCCCTGTTGAAGATATTGCTTGCTGCCTCACATAACCCTTTGTATTGACATTGGAAATGTTGTGCCCTGTCACAGACAACGCACGTTCACTGAAAGACATTCCTGATTTAGCAATTTCAAAACCGGCAAAGCCTAATGCCATAATACCGCCTCCAAGTACAAATATTTATAGTTTTACATCAAAGTATGTCTTTTTCTTTCCTTCATTTGTATGTCCCGTATTGCCATAATTATTACTTTCTTCCGGAACACTCGATAAAACATTTACTGAAAAATTTATATAGTCAATAGAATTTTGAATAAGTTTTGAATTCAGTTCATTTATAGTCTTAATTTCATTAATAGTATTTAGAAGCTTTGTTTTGTACTCTTCAAACCTTTGTGTCTGATTTCTGTCAAGATATTGAAATAGTTCGGAAATAGTTAGATCCCATGGATTCGTCCTAAGTTCTTGTGATAAATCATTTACAACCTTTTCTCTGAAGGCTTCAAGTTTTCCCATATTTAAAACAAGAACCTGTTCTATTTTTGTAATATTGTCAAGTTCAGTTACCTTTCCCTGAACAATAATCTCTGTTTTATCCTTCGATACCTTCAACAATTCTTCATAGATTCGAATTTCACGCTCTAATATATCCATTAAATCATTTATTTTTTCACTATTCATAAAATTTCCACCCCGGCATTAATAAATTTATTGCGGGAAAGCTTGGGCCAAACCCATGCCTCCCGCAAATAGTAGGTGTTCTAAACCTTCTTGTCCATAACCGATTTTAAAATTTTATCGGCTATATCTGTTTCTTTTACTTCATATTCGCCAGCTTCGTATTTGTCTTTTAATTTGTCTACCAGCTCGTTCCTTATATCCGGTGTGCTTTTTAGTGCTTTCATCACTGCTTGAATGTCCTTTGCCTCTTTTGATATTGACACTGCATCTGTCTTTGAGCTTAGTTTGTCTGCTCTATCAGCTTTTTCCACGCTCTTTTTCTTGCTGTAAACCCCGGATACTTTCGGGATTTCCCCCCAAATCTTCATACCTACCACTCACTTTCAAAATTTTTTATATGTTAACACTATCTGTATAAACTTTATCATTAGTTTCTCCAAAACTTTCTCTCATTAATAATATCGTCACTCTCAAAAAATAATTAACATATTTTTATAAAAAAATATCTACGACTTTGAGGTCATAGATATCTTATAACGGAATCAACAAATATAGCAATAGTATTTCCCAACAATTCAAATTGTGCTACCTACCATTTTTGTGTAAGTATCTCATACCACTACTTTTTTTTGCCGATGCTGCCTCAGTTGATGAAGCACCTATTTGACCTGCCACCGATTTCAGATCATCTGTGACCTGTTTTGAACAACCTTCACAATACCGCCCTGTAACTATTGACTTGCCACATCTTTCACATTCTAAAAACATATTTCCGCCTTCACCAATTATCTCTAGACGCCCTTCCTTCAAGTAAGCTCTAATTTGCTGAACACTGATTTCAAGTTCTTTTGACACCTCAAACAGAGAAGCTTTAGGATTATCATAAAGATATTCCTTTACTCTTTTAAAATTTTCTTCATCCTGTTGTTTGCAATCAAAACAGATTGGCGGTCCACTAAGATAATTGAATATTTTATTGCACCTTCTACAGTTTCTTACATCCGGCATAAAAATACCTCCTAGCTTAAATTAAAACTTCCTTCCTGTAGCCACTACAGCCGCTGTAACCTTGCGTGCCCCTGCATCTTTTAAAGCTTTACAGCATTCATTAAGGGTAGTTCCTGTAGTTAAAATGTCGTCTAAAACAAGGATAGATTTGTCCTTTACTGAATTTGAATCGGTTACTAGAAAAGCATCTTTTACATTTTTAAGTCTATCTGCTCTGTTTAGAAGGCTCTGGCTGTCAGTATTTTTAGTCCTTATGAGTAGGCTTTTGTTTACTTTAATCCCAAGTAACCTGCCTAATTGCTTTGAAATCAGATGTGCCTGGTTATACCCCCTTTTTTTCTCCTTCTTACGATGAAGGGGTACACTTATAATTATATCAACTTTTTCCCATTCTGTCATTCCTTTTATATGGTCATAAATAAGCTTTGCAAAAGTTCTTCCAAAAGAAGGTCTGTTAAAAAACTTATACTTTATGAGAGCTTCCTTTATCATCCCGGAATATTCACATATACAAATAATATCGTCAAAATAGCAATTTGCTTTAATAAGATTTATATTTCTGCTTTTCATAAAAGGAATTTTCACGCTGCAATTCTCACAAATACAAACTTTTACACCATAATTCAATAATCTGTTGCAGAATATGCACTTAGGTGGAAATATCATATCAAGAATTCCTTCAAACAACAGTATTCACCTGCCTATCGTGTCAATTGTCCAACTCCTTCAATACGCTTCTTTAGTATCTTTATATTTCTTTGCTCCGTAAAACAATATTCGAACTATTCTTTCATCATATGAATATCCATTTGTCGATAAGGTATGGATATATCCTTCTCATCAAAATTCTTTTTAACCTCTTCTAAAATATTAAAATAAACCTCCCAATAGTCCTGAGAATTAACCCATACTCTTATAGTATACATTACAGCATTTTCTCCATGTTCCGACATTCTAACAAAAGGTTCCGGATCTTTTAGCACAAGAGTCTGTCTGCTAACTACATCCTTTAAAACGCTTATCACCTCAGAATTGTTTGCCTTATAGGATACTCCAAATTTTAAGTCGACTCTACGTGTAGCTTTCTTAGAATAGTTTACTATACTTGAATTGGCCAAACTTCCATTAGGTATAAATATAACTTTATTGTCCGGGGTAACAATCTCAGTTTGTAAAATCTTTATCGCCTGCACTGTCCCAGAGTGTCCATTAACTTCAATAAAGTTGCCAACGGCAAAGGGCTTTGTTGTAAGAAGTAAAACCCCTCCTGCAATATTAGATAGTGAACCTTGAAAAGCAAGACCAATAGCAAGACCTGCCGATGCTAACACCGCCACAAAGGATGAAGTTGGAACCCCTAAAATACCTACTACAGACACCACCAAAAATATTTTCAGTAAAGCATCAATAAGCGAAATCATAAAGGGTTTTAAACTAACATCCATTTTGGACTTATCCAAAATGACTTTCAATTTTTTGACACCCCATTTGATAACAAACATACCGACTATTAATACTGCAATAGCAAGACCTATTGATTGAATCCCAGGTATGATCACTGAATATGCAAAATTCCGGAAAAATTCCATCATAAACTCATCTCCTAGTTTAATATTGCTTCAAGCTAATAAATTATCTTCATATATAATAAACATAAATCGATTAAATTTTAACATGAAACCAAAAACTTTTCCACCTACATGTTAATCTCAGACGAATTCACAAACTTAAGTAAGTGTGGCCTTATAAACTCGTAAGTTTGCAACTCACAAGTTTATTTTTAAGTGATTTTGTTACTCATCAAAAAAAGCACCTTCCATACAAGGTGCTTATCTAATAAAATCAAAACAATTAACAAACTACAATTCTATTATCTATTTGTTTTGAACAATCTGATGTTATTTATGCAGGGATTTAGGTGCCTTAGGTTGATAAAGCCACCAATAACTTGCCGAACTTGATATCGATAATGCAAGTAGGGTCAAACCAGCTGAAATCAGTCCCAAAAACTTTCCTTTCATAATAACATCTCCCCATTTTTTATTTAATAAAGAAGTGTCTAATCCTTGTTCTTGCTAGTTAGAACCTCCTTATTAGCGCTTTTTTGTGATTGAATCATTCCTTCTTCAATGTCACTCTTTATGGACTTTAGTATCCTTTTCAGTTCACAGTATTGCTTTTCATCAATTAATGAACACAAGTAATCTATATTTTGTATAAACTCAATTCCATCCATACGGCGCTTTACTTCTTCTTCTTTTTGGATTATCTCTCCTAACTTAAAAACACTTCTTATTAGCAAAACAGTAAATGCAATAGTAATAATAAAACTTGAAATAATTAAAAGCTTGTCCGACAATGACTTAAAAACTTCACTATTAGTAATAAACATTGTATAAATAACTATAAGTATAAAAAAAGCAAACAATAACTGTAATACCAAAAATCCAAGTCTACTCTTTTGAGACTCATCAAGTTTATTTTCCTTCAAATAATAGATGTTAATATTTTTTCTATATATGAAGAAAAGAATCAAACCTATAATAACAAATTCTGCAACACTACAAAAAAATCTAATTGATAATGCACTTGCAATGTCACCCTGCGATACATCTGCAAAAATACTTACTAAACCAATAGTCGTACCTTGAACTAATGTAAAAAAAACCAGAGTTACTAAACATCCCAATCCTGCTTCTAAAATATTTAATTTATATCCAAAGTATATCAATAAAGCAAAACTTAGAGCTTGAATTAATGGAAGCGAAATGCTCGGAAGACTCACTTCCTGGGTTATAAAAAATACCCCTGCACTTATAAAACCCACAAAATATACATTGCGTATATTTACCCTGTCTGTCCTTCCTAACAGCACCCAGGCAAACAATGCCATCAGAAACTGCTCAGGTAAAGATATAACGATAAAATCTATGATGTCTATAAAACCCATAAGATTTTCCTCTCCTGTTATTTAATAATCTATCACATTAGTTTAACACATTCAACATTTCTCTATTATTCGTCATTATTCGACAAAATTTCTTCGTATAAACTTCTTATTTACAGTAAGATACAAACTTAATGAAAATTTTCCGGTGAGTGTTATCCTTCTCCCACATCACTTCTGGATGCCACTGAACACCTACTGCAAACTTGCAACTTGCGTGCTCTATTGATTCTATAATGCCATCACCACACCTCGAAGAAACAATAAACCCAGGTGCAACATCCTTTACAGCCTGATGATGGAATGAATTAACTCGTATAATTTCCTCCTGATGTGCTTTAAACACCTTGGTATCCTTATCAATATAAATTTCATGAGTCGGATACCATTTTGGAGCGCTCTGGGAATGCTTATAAATCTCCTTGCCCTTTTGCTCTGCATAAATATCTTGATATATAGTTCCACCTAAGGCAATGTTCAGCACCTGACAACCTCTGCATATTCCCAAAATTGGCTTGTCGGTTGCAATTGCCTCTCTAGCTGTAAATATCTCCATTTCATCTCTTAGCGGGGAAATCTCACCACCAAAAGTATGATTTGGCTCTCCCCAGTGCCTTGCATCTACGTCACTTCCACCGGAAAGTAATATACCGTCGAAACGGCCTATTATACTCTTTAGAAATTCAATATCGTCAGTTAGAGGTAAAAGAACAGGTAATCCTCCGGCCAATCGAATTGCTTCAACATAACCGTTATTAATATAAAGCTTATTTTCACTATAGTCAAATCCGGCAGTTATTCCAATTATAGGTCTACTGTTTGGCATTTTGCCCACCCCTTATTATTTGATATATAGTAAATATATTCAAAACAAACTTTTTTGTTGTAACTTAATTTTTAATTGTACATAAAATAAAAAAGCGTACTCAAAACAGGTCAATCCCAGGTTTGAGAACGCCTTTCATTAATATCACAATTACTACAATTTGCTCAATGCTTCCGATTCTGTACCGTAAATTTCTATAAAACGATTGAGCCTTGTCACTTCAAAAAGCTTCTCAATATCAGGCAGTAAATTGCAAAGAACCATTTTGCCCTTTTTTTCTTTAAACTTCTTATATGTGTCAATAATAATACCCAAACCTGCACTATTCATATATATAACGCCATCCATGCTTATTATAACTGTCTTGCCTTCATTATCCCTTGCTAAACCATCAAGTAAATCCTTAAACTCATTTTGAGTAGATATTCTTATTTGCCCTGTTAGTTTAATTATCTTAACACCATCCACTTCTTTTGTTTCGAATTTCATCTGGCAAACCCCCTCTAAGGTTTATTTAAAAGCAGCAACATTTATTCGGACTTTATATTAATGTACTATCCCTATAATCAATAGTCAAATCAAAATATTTACAGATTTATTAATACTCTGCAAAGATTCCTACTCAAACAATAGCCAGAAATGGGTTCGGCATTTTTACATCTCAAGTATCTTAACCTATTATATATTAACAAAACAGTTATTTCAATAATTTTCTATATAATAAAGAATTTAATAAGCATAAAGTGCTAAAGTATATTCAATTTTAACCGATATTAAAAATAAGAAAAAAGTACTATATAAAATAAGTATAATGTACCTTACTAAAGAGGAGGAATATTATATGCTTTATACCGGCAAAATAGTAAAATACTATAATAATGAAGCAATAATCCTTACCTGGCTGGATAATGAAGTACTTTTGTTTATCGAAGATAATTATGTTAAATGGGTAGATAAGTCCATGTTGGAGATAGCCCAATAAGACTTATTATTAATGCCTCGTAACTTGATTAACAGCTCAGTTACGAGGCACTAAACGCAATAATACATTTAACCTTGCTAAATATTGAACCTTTACAAAGCTAAAATGTACTAAGCCTTTTCAAACATATCTTTTCCAACACCGCAAACAGGGCAAACCCAATCTTCCGGTATATCCTCAAAGGAAGTTCCCGGAGCAATACCACCATCTGGATCTCCTTCAGCCGGGTCATATATATACCCACATACAGTACACAAGTATTTGTCCATTAAGTATCATCTCCTATTAATAATTTTATTACATGCTAATAATACCATATTTCTACCCAATTGAAACATAATATTTAAACCTTTATAGAAGAAAAAGGCTCTAAGAAAAATTTCTTAAAACCCTCTTCTTTTGCCTACAATTTATGCTTTCGAACTGCAAAACAAGGAAGATAGTGCAGGATCATTGCTTATTTTCCACAAAACATATTTAATACTCATGGAAATAGTATCTGCCATTTTCATAACCAGATTTAATCTTGTATTCTGAAGAATAAGGTAATCCATAAAACCACCAAAGTTAACAATTCCGGTTATGTACATATCACCCACTGGAGCAAGGTCTTTCTTTACTCCAGAGCCTGGTTTTATAGATCCTTCACCTATTGTAATATATCCCACATGATCCATTTTCCCAAGACACGCATCAATTGCAATTACAAAGGGTTTATCATAGAAATTCTGTATATGTTCCATTACCTTGTCTATATTCTTTGCATGTACCGGGTCATCTAGACTGCCATGTACATATATATTTCTATATTCCAAGTTACACATTTTATAACCAATAAGAGGACCCAAACTATCTCCTGTAGATCGGTCAGTTCCTATACACACAAATACTATTGACTTATATCCGCATTTTAGCGAATTCCCGATAAGAGCATACATTGTATCCGTAAGTGTCTTAAATGCCGACTTGCTGCTCATATCAATATAAAGCTGCTTACTTGATGTTTTAAGAAACATATATTTGCTCCTGTACGGCCATTTCTAAAAACGATCAATTCAATCCTTGTAGTATAAAGTCCTTTAAATCAAAGTTATTAGAAATCACCTAATTTATATATCTATAAATATTATTCCCATGTATTGTAGTTTTATTACTCATTTCTATAATTTCACCATTTTATTTCTATTGATATTGACTTTTCTCTTTGTTATTATCAATGTATATTTCTTCTTAAAAGTCTGTTTTATTTATCGGACTTTTAGGAGGAACCTTGTTTGCAACCTAAAGTTGCTATACAGAATTCTGAAAGGATAATACCATGAATATATATAAAAGCGAATTTGACTCAAATATTAATGTAAATATAAATGGCCTGACTGAACATATATTAAACGGAATGTCTGATTGGGTAAGAGTAATAGACTTAAATGACAACCTTATATATGTAAACAAGTCAATGTCTAGTTCCCTAAAAGGGGATTTTATTGGCAAGAAGTGCTATAAAGCAATCGGAAGAGATACACCTTGTGAAAACTGTGTATCTAGATTTGCTGTCATTAATGGTAAACCACAGCATAAAGAAGAACTTATTTTAGATCGTATTTATTCTGTAATGAGCTCTCCAATTAAAGATAACGACGGAAACACTATTGCAATTGTTGAAGTATTGCGGGACATAACAGACATGAAAAAACTTCAGAAAGAAATTATACTTCAAAATAAAAAACTTAAAAGTGAACTTAACATGGCTAGAAGGCTTCAATGCAGCCTATTGCCTAAAAATCCACCTGAAGATAAAGTTGAATTTTCCTACATCTACAAACCGTGTGATACCTTAGGTGGAGATTTCCTTGATATTTTTGAGATTGATGCAGACCATATAGGGGTATATATAGCCGATGTTTCCGGTCATGGTGTTGCTGCTTCCATGCTTACAGTCTTTTTAAGGTCTTCCATCGATAAAAATCTATTGTCGCCAGCTGATGCATTAAAAAAACTTTACAAAGAATTTAACCGCGACTATTCCGATCAGGATTTGTACATAACCGTTTTTTATGCTATTATAAACACACAAAATAATACCCTTGTGTATTCAAATGCAGGCCACAATGTCTCTCCCATAGTATTGAACCCCAACAGCAAAAGGTTTGAGCTTTTAAGAATTCCAGGTATACCTATAAGCAATTGGGTTGAAGATCCGTCCTATAACGATAGGAAGTTAGTGCTCAACAAGGGAGATAGACTTTTTTTGTATACTGATGGTATTGTTGAATTAAAGAATCATAATAGTGAACAATTTGGAGAAGATAGACTTGTCAATGCCTTACAAAACAATTCTAAAAGTCCTGATGTTATTCTCGACCAAATAATAAAGGCCGCATCAAAATTTGCCGGTATTGATCAATACAGCCAAGTTGCGGATGACATAACCATGGCCCTTATAGAAATAAAAACTATAGGGCAATAATATAACAATTTTAAATCCTACCTCCGCAAAACTATTTTTATTTTTTTATTTTTAGCCCCCCCAAAAAAAACCCTATTTCTGAATTACTATACCGTAAGACATCAAGGGTAGTTTGACGATTCAAAGTCATTACCAACTATAGTTGGTAAATAATCGTGCTAATCCTCAAATAATATAAATTCCATACTTTTAAAGTTGGATACTCCTGCTCTGCTTGAATGAATTAAGCAGGGCCATTTTCTTTTTTTAGGGCATTAATTTTAAAGTAATTGTTATTTTAAAAAATAACTTGTCCTTTGCCATTTCAAAAAATTTATTAAGTTTTAACTTTTTCGTAACCTATAGTTCATAATCTTATTATATTATTTATTCCAGAGAGAGAATTTGAACTGTAAATAGAAATCAAATACTTTCTGTAAGAAGTAGAAAGTATTTTATATAAATTTAACAATCTTCTTGACCAAAGGGGGAGTAGCAGTTTAATGAAATCACTTTGTCGCTTAAGGGAAATAAGCATTGTAATTTATCTATAAAACTGTTTACTATATTATTTGTTATTTTACACACACTTAATTTATATAATTCAATTTATCTACGATTGAACTAATCGCTTAAACACATTATACAACAACCCATTTTTCAACATACTGTATACGACCTAATATACTTTGCAGCAATGAACATCACTATTCACTCACTGACTAATATCGCTAATACGATACACTATGTGATTTTAACATCATTTGGGGTTCATCGCTCCCCCCACTCTTGTAAAGAACTTTATATAGAAAATTTAATTTTGAGTATGTTTACATTTATGTAATGACATCCTCCCTAAAATTTTAGTCGGTTAGTTACCATACAAGCTAACCGTTTTTGTTTTCTCAAGAAATATATTACGCCTATTTTAAAGCAAATAAAATAAGTAATATTTCAGTTATTTTCAGGCATATACTTTTATGAACAAATATGTAAGGGGTAGAAGAATGTTTTTCCTATTAACTTTAAAGAGAACACATTTAATATTGATTACTTTTATACTATCAACACTTATACTAAGTGTATCTTTTTATAATGCCTCACCCTTAATGACAAGTACGCCTATAGACGAAAGTCATAATCAAATAATAGAAGAAATTCTCTCTACCAGAAACAACGGCTTTCTTAATGGCAATTTGGAAGTTATTGAAGCAATGTATGACAAAAACACCAAACTTGGAACCTGGGCATATGAGCATCAAATGAAAAAAATGAAATATCTTCATAATTGGGCTGAAAAACAGGGTATAATATTTTCAAGCATAAAATCAAAATTCAAAATACGGACTGTAAAGGAAAGCAGCAATACAGTTTCTTATAACTTTATTGCTTCTACTGAATACAGCTACGTTTATGAAAACGAACCTCAAACAGAAAATTTTTTTAGAATAGGTACATATCATTCCTTAAAATTACTTAAAGTCGACAATAGCTGGTTGATTGCAAAAGAATGGTATACCGATCCCTTTGCCGATTCTTTAGATCTTGAAAATTTGAAAACGGAGGAATTTGAAGAGTATATACTTTCATCAAACCCAAGAGATTTTTCAAGCTTGAACCAAAGGAGAATAAATGCTGTTGAATATGCAGATCGTTATTGCGGTGCTGCTGCCGACGAAGAGTTTGGTTTCAGTTATAACAAAAAATACAGGGATTACAATCCTTTAGGCGGCGATTGTGCAAATTTCGCATCTCAAATACTTTTTGAAGGCGGCAAATTTAAAAAGACCGGAACATGGAATTACACAAAAGACGGTAGCAAATCATGGGTAAATGCTCAAGCCTTTAAAGATTATATGATAAATAGCTCACGAGCATCTTTAATAGCTAAAGGTACATATAATCAAGTCTTTAAGGCATCCTTCAAACTGCTACCCGGTGATTTTGTCGCTTACGAAAAAAAGGGAAAGATAACCCACATTTCAGTAGTAACAGGGGCTGATTCAAAAGGTTATTCCCTTGTCAACTGCCATAATACAGATAGATATAGAGTTCCATGGGATCTTGGATGGAACAATAAAAACATCAAATTTTGGCTTGTAAGAGTCCATTATTAAGACTTTTCTAGAATTGCCTTAGTGCTTTTTCATAAAACAAAAGACCGACAATATCGGTCTTTTATTTTATATGGTTTTCATAGATATTATTCTTTATCAACGATACCAAATCTCTTTTTGAACTTATCAACACGTCCACCTACATCTATCAACTTTTGCTTACCTGTAAAGAAAGGGTGGCAACTTGAACATATTTCAACGTGTAAGTCCTTTTTAGTTGAACCAGTATCATATGTCGCACCGCAAGCACACTTTATTACAGTTTGCTGATAATTTGGATGTATACCTTCTCTCACTCTATTCACCTTCTTTCAAATAAACATCTGTAAGTAAAGCCCAAATACGAGGGCATTTTATTATAAGTAATGTCTAATAAATAACTTTTCGACGCAAAAAATATTCTAACACAAATATACAATATAAGCAAGAACTATTTTTCACCGAAAGAAACATTAATACTTCCTACAAAATCTATATTTGTCTTGGTCTGCATTAATCTACTGATAATCATTTCGGTTACCTGTGCAGTTCCCATGTTACTCATTGCCTTCCTGACAGCCCATACACTTTCAAGCTCCCTTTGGTCAAGAAGCAGTTCTTCTCTACGAGTTCCGGATTTATTAATATCTATTGCAGGGAATATCCTCATTTCTGATAATCTTCTATCTAAGTGAAGCTCCATATTACCTGTTCCCTTAAATTCTTCAAATATTACGTCATCCATTCTGCTTCCTGTCTCAATAAGAGCTGTTGCCATTATTGTAAGGCTTCCACCATGTTCAATGTTTCTTGCCGCTCCGAAAAATCTTTTTGGTTTGTGGAGAGCACCGGGATCAAGACCTCCAGACAAAGTTCTTCCAGTAGGCGGTATTGTAAGGTTGTATGCTCTTGCAAGCCTTGTTATACTGTCTAGCAATATTACAACATCCTTCTTTTGCTCAACAAGCCTTTGGGCCCTTTCAAGAACCATTTCCGCTACTTTTATATGGTGTTCGGGAACTTCATCAAAAGTAGAATATATTACCTCACCTTTTATAGAACGCTGCATATCTGTTACTTCCTCTGGCCGCTCATCTATAAGCAGAACAATAAGTTCCATTTCAGGGTAATTTGTGGTTATGGCATTTGCTACTTTCTTTAAAAGTATGGTTTTACCAGCTTTTGGAGGTGAAACAATCATTCCACGTTGTCCTTTACCTATAGGTGCTATCAAATCAATCAACCTTGTTGACAACTCCCTAGGAGCTGTTTCAAGAGTTATTCTTTGATCAGGATATATAGGCGTCAAGTATTCAAACGCAACCCTCTTTGTCGCAACCTCAGGCGGATCCCCATTTAC
>JAEZUI010000271.1 GCA_023421115.1 Bacillota bacterium
AGATAAATTTCATGACCTGATAAGTTTTTCACCTCTTAAAAGAATTACTGGAATAAATATTCATAGTCCCCGCAGAAAACTTCCAGGTTAATCAAGTAATAACATTAATAAGGTGGTTTCTAAAGACTACTGAGCCATTGCTATTTCAAGACAGCTGTGAATTATAGTTTTTTTACATTTAAGTGTCTTCAAGCGAATTAAAAAAGAGTTAATATACGAAGATACTACAGTAGGGAGGGAATACTCATTGATAAATTTAAAATCATACAACATGTTAAGACACGAAAAAGACTCGTTTTTAGAAATAATAGAAAAAATTAAAAATGGTGATATTCTCCTTAGAAATAAGTTTATTGATGACTACAAACCTTTTATATTGAAATGTGTATCACAACTAGTAGGAAAAAAAAGTAATTTAGTTCAAAGTGATGAATACAGCATTGCTCTCATTGCCTTTAACGAAGCTATCGAGTCCTATAATTTAGATAAAAAGACTATGTTTGTCAGTTTTTCGAAGCAAGTAATAAAAAGACGGCTTATAGATTATTTAAGAAGTACAAAAAAGAACAATATCACTGTACCTTTTTCATATTTTAGCGACAACGAGAGTAGTATTTTCGAAGAGAAGTATTTGTATGATGGTAGTTCAGATTATAGCAGTGAGTTTGACACCAAAGAAGAAATTAGAAATTTTGAGCTGAAAATATACGAATATAAAATGACAATTGAGGACTTGATTGATTGTTCCCCAAAACACCGTGATACTAGAATTTTGTGTCTTAATGTAGCAAGGATTATAACAGAAAATGATACATTATATCAACTATTTATGAAAAAGAAAATTTTGCCGTATAAAGAGTTAACTGAGCACGTTAATCAATGTAGGAGAACACTTGAAAAGAATAGAAAATTTATTATCGCAATGATTTTTGTACTAAAAAGCGATCTTGATATATTAAAAAGATACATATATGATACAATAGGACGGTGAAATATTATGATAAAACAAAAGGGCACTATTTTGAAATTCAAAAACAACTTGGCTATTATTATGACTTCTGATTGTAGAGTTGTTTCAATATTAAAACAGCCGGGTATGTACGTAGGTTTAGAAGTTTTGTTCAACACAAATGAGATTATACATAAAAAGAACAAACTTGTTCTTACTTCTCAAATTGTTGCTGCAGTTGCTGCAATGTTTATAATTATGCTTGCTTTTTTCAATCCCTTCAACAGCAATGGTGTATATGCTTATGTTGCATTAGACTCGAATACCAGTATTGAATTTGAGTTGGATAAAAACAACAAAATACTAAAGGTAAATAGTTTTAACGACGATACAAGTGATTTATTAAAGGAATTAGATCTAAAGCATAAGTCTGTCGATGTTGCGATAAGAGAAGTAATTAAGAAATCTAACTTAAATGAATCAACAATACTCATAACAGCATGTTTGAAAGAACAAAGGAATACTAATTCTGGTGATAAAAAGGAGAATAACTCTGAAGAGTTGAAAAAGTTAATAGATATCTGTAAGAGTGCCGCTGAAGATGATACTAACGAGGATATCCGCTCAAAAGTAGTAGAAACCTCGTATGACTACAAGAAATTGGCCAATATAAATAAGATTTCTATAGGGAGAAGTATTGTCTATGAGAAAGCCAAAGAACAAGGTGTTGATTTAGATATCGAAGAAATTAAAAGCAAAAGTATTGATGAAGCTCTGAAGAAGGTCAAAATTGACGATGTGGGTGTTATACATGATGTGAAAAAAGCTGAAGTCCAAAAGCCTGCCCCAGAATCTAAAAGAAAAGAAATCCCAATAGAAAAAATGGATCCAATTGTGAAAAAAGATCCAAAGTCTATAGTGGAGCCCAAGGATAAACCTGAAGTAAAACAGGAATTAGAACTAAAGGAAAAACCTGAAGTAAAACAGAAAACAGAGCCAAAGGATAAATCTGAAGTAAAGCAGGAAATAGAGCCAAAGGATAAACCTGAAGTAAAACCGGAAATAGAACCAAAGGATAAGCCTGAAGTAAAACCGGAAATAGAATCAAAAGACAAATCTGAAGTAAAACCGGAAATAGAGCCAAAGGATAAACCTGAAGTAAAACCGGAAATAGAACCAAAGGATAAACCTGAAATAAAACAGGAAGTAGAACCAAAGGATAAACCTGAAGTGAAACAGGAAGTAGAACTAGAAGCAAAACCAGAAGTAGAAGAAGAAAAGGACAAATTCGAAGTTAATTCCGAAATAGAACAAAAGGTTAAACCCGAAGTAAAACCCGAGAATACACTTGATAAAAAACCTAATGTTGACACAGACCCAAAAGAAATAGTCGATAAAAAACCTTCTCTCAATTAATGGGAGGAGGTTTTACTTCTTTTTATCTTATTATTGCTGTCATTGTTTATCTCATTATATTTTCATATGGATTTCATATTAATAATCTGATATAATTCTTGGTGTTAAGTGTTTTCCAGAAAATAACTTGTCGATTTTCGTTTGCAAAAAACTCGAATTTTATTGGGTTTATGCTACAAGAATTGGCTAATGAATTTTATTGAAATGTCTTAATAAATTACTTTATTATTTTGATTTGGAGGAAGAATTATGAATTATGCAAGACTATCAAGAAGATTTTTTGCTTTCTATTTTGATTCCCTTATAGTAACTGGTATTGTTTCTGCGTTGCTATTGTTTCTTAAAATTTTTGATGTGGGTATATCCTTTGAGGGTATAATGGAGGGCGATTTTTCTTTTTTTAGTAGATATTATATTTTGTATTTTTTAATTTATCTGATATATGAGGTGTCTTTCTTAGCATCGGCTTTATCTTCAACTCCTGGTAAGATAATTTTAGGAATAGAAGTAGTAAGTTACGAATCAAGCTTTATAAAAGTTTTTATAAGATCATTAGTAAAAGTAATTGGAGCATTACCTGGTCTTATTTATATCTCTGGATTAGTTGCAGCTTTCAATGAAAAAAAACAATCTATTCACGACCTGTTAGCAAAAACATTTGTAACTGATTTAGACAGCAGAAACCTTTCTTTTTCAAGTAATATGGACAGTGCCGAGTTTCATGAGGAAATGAAAAAAAGAGGTATTAAAACGTTTAGTCAACAGCAATCTTTAGCCGAAGAAATGTTTGGAAAAGCAAGTAAGGCTAATAATAACCTTCTCACGAGTCCGTTGCTATGGGTTATAGTTTTGGTTATCTCAATAGTTGTCGGTTTTGTTTATACAAGAACAGTTACATCTGAAATTCAAAAACTTATAAGTGGGTCCTTTTGAAAAAAACAACTAGATTAAATATTTAAAACAAAAATTTGAATTGTTCAGAATAAATTCTAAATAAATATATATTTAGGGGGATTGCAAATGAATGAAGTATTAAAAGCAATTAAAAGCAGGAGAAGTCTAAGAAAATATAGACCTGAGCAAATTAAGCAGGAAGAACTAGGAATGATTATTGAAGCTGGTATTTATGCTCCGTCGGGTCATAATTCACAACCTTGGCATTTTACAGTTGTACAGGATAGAAAAGTTATTGAGCACATTAATGATATTTCAAAAAAGCTTATGGCGACGATGGAAATTGAATGGATCAAGAAAATAGGATTAGATCCTGATGCTGATATTACATATAAGGCACCAACTTTAATTATTGTCTCGGGGAAAGAAGATGTACCCAGCAGTAAAATTGACTGCTGTGCTGCTGTTGAAAATATGCTCCTAGCTGCTGAAAGCTTAAACATTGGATCAGTATGGTTGGGATTTGCCATATTTGGGATTCAAACTCCAGGAGAGGCTAAAAAATTAGATGTACCTGAAGGGTATGAACCATACTACGCTTTTGTCTTAGGCTACAAAGAGCAAGATTCACAGCCAGATGTACCAAGTAGAAATTATGATGTAGTTAATTATATTAGATGAATTATTGAACCGTCAGCTCAAATATCATTAGCGATCCTAGCATACCTCAGCGGAAGCTACAATCAATGTAGTAAATTCTGTTGCGGTATGCTATAAGTGTTATATATGAAAATTTTCTTAACAATGAAAGAAGAGAGGATGGCTTTGCCAGTCAGAAATTTATGAACTTGCTTATAGGAAATAAAAGTACTAAGTTTCATCTTTTTAAAACATTATACTATGTTTTATTTGCTGCTTTTGTGAGTTTTTTTGGAGCGTATAGAATTAAAGGATTATTTATAGATTGGCTATCGATTGATTTAGGGTTGTTTCATCTTTTACCTGTAGTATTTATATTAATATTATGTGGGACTTACTTGGCAATCAGGAATAATTATGGTGAAATTTTGGTGGGTAAAATAGTAGGAGCTAAGTGCAAAGAATTTCAACAAAAAAAAATAAACTTTGCTTATATATGCCTGATAATTATATCTTTCTTGAGCAGCCTTTTTTCATATAAAGTTTTAACTTTTAAAGGTGCAGGTACTATATCAAGTAGGATTCCTGACAATTTAGTACGTGTATTTTCAGATATTGGATCGGGTTTCGTTTTCGCTTTGTTATGTTTGCTACTCTTATCGAGCTTTTTAGGAATTGTAAGAACGGCGGATTATCATAGAGTCTCAGTAAAAGGAATATTCCCCTTTCTTATTGTAGTTATAATTGCCAATATGCTAGCTGTTTATTATATAACTTCAGAAAAAGTTGTTTATTGTTGGGACAACTTGGGATATTGGATTGTTAGTCAAAGCATGTCTGACTTGCTTTTTAGCGATTTCTACAGCTTTATGGAAAGTGTAAATAATTCAATATTAACTAGTGATTATAATTATCTCCCTATTGTGCCTATTTGTGTTATTATGAAAGTGTTTGGAAAGAGCAGATTGGTGTACATATTATCAATACTAAATGTGTACTTTATTCCTTGTCTATGGTTTTTGAGAATAACTATACTACATATATTGTCAGCGGTTAATATTAAATTAAATAAAAATATAATATACTACATTATAATGCTTTTCTTTCCGCTTATAATATTTATTACTTTTGCAGGTTTTGTTGATGCAGGAGGTCTGATAATAATTGCTTTAACTATATTATTATATCTTAAGAAAGGCATAGACCCTTTACAGAAAAGCTTTGCAATAGGTTTTTTACTGGCATTACTTTATTTGTTCCGCAGATGGTATATGTTCTGGATAATATCATTTATTATATGTGTTTTTGTTAATGCTGTAATAGAAGCAATGAAGCAGACTGAAAATAATAAATTTAAAGAGCTTATTCATAGGGTTGGTATGGTTCTTATTATTCCACTGGCTTTTGGTGGCTTACTGACTCTCGCATTTCAGCCTCTTGTAGTTAATAAACTTCTCCTATCCAACTATTCTGATATGTACTCTGC
The DNA here is from genome assembly GCA_023421115.1 of Bacillota bacterium. GTDB lineage: Bacteria > Bacillota > Clostridia > Acetivibrionales > Acetivibrionaceae > Acetivibrio. The sequence continues at coordinate 5,385 of JAEZUI010000271.1, forward strand.
GTATAATTTTGGGCTATCAAAAGATTTAGGTCAGATAATAAAGTATTTTGGAGCTATTGTGCCAATACTATCAATTTTATCTCTCATAGTTTCAATATTCATCAAAGAAATGAGATCTAAAATAATTTTCTTTGCTGCACAAATAGTAATCTGTTTTCTGATTTTTACGAGGGTTCAGACACATGGGGCCCAGCACTATCTCATGTACATTCCTGGAATGATGATTGTTATGTCATATCTATTATCAAGTATTTGTAGGATAAAGAAGAAGGCTATTTCATGGGGATTAATTTTTCTAGTTGGCATAATGAGTGTATTAAATTTCTCTATACCTTTTTTTGGTACTGCAGATATAAAGAATATTGCCATAAGAACTGTGTTTAATAATGGCTTATTTGTGACACAAAAAATTATTCCGAGAAAGCGTACCGATATAAAGGAGCTTCAAAACCTGCTTAATGCCTTAGATCAATTGTCACAAGAAGGTAATGTAAAAATAGGATTGTTAGCATCTTCTTTTTCACTTAATTCTGATACATTTGCATACTTTGAAATGTCTCTAGGTATGCCTGAAAGTGATTGGAAAAAAAGGCCATACATTGTAAGTGGTTCAACAGTTGACCAACGTTCTACAACTCCATTTTGGCTGTTTGATTGTGATTATGTTGTTTTGGGAAATCCACCACAATATCACTTAAACCCAAAAGATCAAATGGTTGTGGTACTTCCTACAAATAATATTCTACAGGTTGTTGGCTTTGGGAAAGCCTTCAAAAAACTTGACAATTCTTTCAAATTAGAAAATGATAGCTTGGTATATATTTATAAGCGCATTAGGTCTGTATCACAAGTAGAGGCACAGGAACTGGCAGATCAGTTCCACAACCTGTATCCTCTGCTGCCTCAGCAATATCCTCCTTTAGCACCGCAAGTGCCTTTTGAATAGTACGAATTTATTTTATATAGGATGATTAAAGATAATTTATGATATAATTGGGGTGAATATCTTTTATAGTACATTTGCAAAATAACTTAAGACAAATTTTGAGGGGCTTGACGACCATTGTATAGGTTGTTTATTGAAATGGTTTAAAGCAGATGATGAGGAGGTGTACATTTGGATAAATATGGAAAAGCCCTTGCCCTATGGCAATCATACAAGATAATTTCAGTGAGTGATTTAGATAAATACCTTGATAATTTCCGTGTTTTATTCGCCTTTCATTCCGGTCGTATTGAAAATGAGGAAATAACTTATCATGATACAAGGGAAATATTTGAAAACGGTAAGGTTTCAAATTATTCTGGAAATCCACGTGCTTTGTTTGAACAACAAAATCAGAAATTGTGCTATGAGTTAATAAAAGAGAAAATTATTAAAAAAGAACCTTTAAGTATAGACTTAATAAAGGAAATTCATAAAGTTCTCACTAGCGGTACATATGATGAACAAAGATATATCAAAAATGAGGAAAGACCTGGTGAATTTAAAAAACATGATTATGTAACTGGGCTTCTCGAAGTTGGCTGTTCTGCTGAAAATGTTGAAAAGGAGTTAACTGAGTTGATAAATGAAGTGAATCAATACAGTGGTAACGATATATTAAAGGCTGCTACATACTTACATGCGGTGTTTGAGTACATACACCCATTTGCTGACGGGAATGGTCGAGTGGGAAGAATGTTACTAAATTATTATCTTATGATCCTAAACCATCCACCTTTAATCGTCTATGATGAAAATAAGAAGCTTTACTATGAAGCTTTGCAATGTTACGATGAAAATGAGGATTTAAAACCTCTATATGATTTCTTAAAGTATCAAGTGGAAAAGACTTGGGAAAATCCGATTAATTTAGCTGAAGGTATATATCGCAAACGGAAAAACTTATCTGACAATGATGGATAGACCGGATAAATTTTCAGAAATACTTAAAAATGAAGTCTTATCGATAATTACTTGTGATAATAATCAATAAGGCTTCTTTGAGTAGGGATATTCCTACTTAAATTCAACCTGTTCGTTATTAAGCTTATCCTTATACCTCTGGATAATATTGTCATAAAGGGCCTTGTTTATTGTTCCAGTAACCTTAAAATTGTTGGCTTTCTGATACTTTATAACACTTCTTTTAAGATTATCGCCATATTTTCCGCTAGACCAATCATGAAAATATCCGAGCTTTTTTAAAGCTTTTTGTACCATCAATACATCAGAGCCTACATCGCCACTTTTTATAATTCTGTAGGGTATGTTTTTCTGCGCAATTGCAACAGTTGTTCCATGAGGCACAGTTTCATAAAGCTCTTTCGCATCCTTATTATTCATTCTGATACAGCCGTGGGAAGCGTTAGACTTGCCGACATACCAAGGGGATTTTGTGCCATGTATTCCGTATTTACCCCAGGGAACGTTAAGTCCTAACCACGAACCTCCAAAACCTTCTCCCCAAGTTGATTTGCTGACAATTTTCCATGTACCGGTTGGAGAAGGGGTATTGGCTTTTCCACCAGAGACAGGGTAGGTTCTAATAAGCGAACCGTCTTTATACAAACTCAGCATAAGAGCATCAAGATTTATAAATATGAAATATCCTTTCATATTTTCTATATTTGTTTCATTTGATTCATCTGTTGTGAGTGAGCTAAACAATGGATGAAAATCGTCAAGCATTAATATATTATTGCAAATAGTGAATAGAGACAAAATTAACAAAAAAATACTTACTGCTGAAACTATTCTTCTTTTCAAATTATATCACCTAATTATTAAATATTGATTGGAATTAAGGCTGTTTTAATCTATAAATTCCACAGCTTAATAAAGTATATTATATTCACTAAAATCTTATGAGTTTTTGTGAAATGAGTTTGCTTAGTTTTTTATAGTATGTTAGAATTCTGAGTGTAAAAGTATAATTAAACAATAGTTTTCTAGGAGGTCTTGTTTTGTCTGAAATAATAAGAAAAAACATTGTGGACATCTCAAAGTTAATGTATGATAAAGGACTTGTAAACCCATATGAAGGAAATGTATCGGTGTTGCATGGAGAGCAGGTGTATATTACTCCCAGAGGAGTTTGTAAAGGCTATTTGAGTGAAGATATGATAGTTGTTACAGATTTAAACGGGAATGTTTTAGAAGGTATGTATAAACCTTCCTCGGAAATTAAACTACATCTTGCTGCATATAGACTTAGAAGCGATATAAAATCTGTTGTACATGCCCATCCACCGTATGCAACTGCATATGCTGTTGCAAACAAACCAATCGAGACTAAGGCATATACTGAAATGATAACATTCTTTGATAAAATACCGTTAGCAAAATATGGTGAACCTTCTACTGACCAAATAAGTATTGGAATTGAAGAGCATATAGGCAGGTATGATATTATTCTTCTTGCCAATCATGGTATAGTCTCAATAGGAACAGATATATATAATGCATTTTTTAAGCTTGAGGCTGCAGAAAGCATGGCTAAAACCCTCCTCTTGACAAAAATTTTAGGGGGAGAAAAAGAGTTGCCAGAAAGCGAATTGGAAAAGTTATATAGAATGAGCAAAAACAGGATATGATTGAGTTTGAATTACTATAAATCTATAAAAAAGTGTTCTTTTTTTCGTGGAATTGAATACTTTATATAGGTTTTTTAAAAAAAATGTGGTATTCTATAAATAGAAGCCTGATACTTATTATTTTTCTTTATAAAACTGAAGAGAAATGATAAAGGCTTTGAGTTCTACAGTTTTTTCTTTTTTGAAATTAAATAGGTGTTTAGAGTTCATTATGAAATATAGGAGTGATAGTATTATGCATTTTGTGCTAGGAATTATTAACGTAAGTACTGCTGCTACTCAATATTCAAGTATAATAATTCTGCTTTTAGGTGTTCTTGTAATATTTGCTTTAGTTGCGCTGATAGTTCTTTTAAGAAACATGCCAACAAAAAAGCAAGCTGATAAACAGTATTCTTTATTGAATAATATGATGAGGGCGACCTTTGCTGAATTTGGAGATAAGATTGACAAATCACTTAAGGAAACTATAGATACGTTTGGAAGCAAGCTGACTGGTATGGCTATGGAAGTTAGCTTATCATCTCAGGCACTAGATGATACTGTAAATAAGTTTGATCGATCCATTAAGGACTTAGTTGAAAATATGAGCAAGATCACTGAGTTTAATAGTAATCTTGGTGCAAACATAGAAAAAATGAATGAGAGTTATAAAAGTCTTACAGAAAATTTAAACTCAACTACAAATGTTATTGAAACTAATTTTGGTTCGGTGGGCAATTTATCAAAGGATATAAAAGAGGCTGCAAATGAAATGGCTTCTTACAACAAACAAATTGTACAGGATATGAGCAGTATAGTATCAGAGGCTAAAGGCTCTGTTATGTCCATAAAAGAATTAGGGGAAGTTTTAAAAAGTCATATGAGCCTGCGCAGCGAAGAGGCAAAGGAATATCAGGAAAATATAAATCAGTTGATAGAAAAGGTAAGTGGTGATATATCAATTTTAGGATATAATACTGCAACTGCATTTTCAAAAACTATTGAGGAGACTACTAAGTCGACTTCTGAAAAGGTTTTACAGGATATTATCTCAGTAGCGGATGAAATTAAAGGAGCTGCTGCATCAATAAAAGAATTCAGCAGTGTACTGAAAGATGATTTGAGTGTGAGAAGCGATGAGGCTAAGGGATACCATGAGAATGTTAGCAAGCTTATGGACAAGGTGAATGAAGAAATAACCCTTTTAGGTGAAAAGACGGCAGCTGCTTTTTCACTAAGTTTAGAGCAGAGTGCTAAATCTACTACTGAGCAAATTGCAGAGGATCTCGGTAAAATGGCTACAGAAATTGGAGCTTCAGTTTCGGGTATTAAAGAATTGAATGAAGTACTAAAGGGTGATTTGGATACACGTATTCATGAGGCACGTGAGTACCATGAAAATATAACAAAGCTTATGCTTAAAATTAGCGCTGAAATGAACATATTAGGTGAAAATACTACTGAGGCTTTCTCAAAAAGCTTAGAAGGAAACGGTCAGGCAATATCAGAGAAAATTACTGAGAGTATGGATGGAGTGTTTAAAGGGTTCTTAAGTTTGCTCGATGAATTTAAGGAAAATGAAAAACTACTGGCTAAGACTATTGTAATGCTGCCCGATCAGGTTATAACCTACAATGAAACAGCTGCTAATAAGATCGGAATGCAGATAGATGAGGTTAAGAGGCTTTTTGGAAACGGTATATAGTGAATTGATGGGAATTTATTGATAGGGTGAATTTAATGATAAAAGATTCGGAAAAGCTGAATGTCTTAGTTACAAAATATGAGAGTCTTATAAAAAAAAATTCTAAGAATCCACAGGCTTACTATTGTTTGGGTCGGATAAAAATGAATTTGGCTAAATATAAAGAGGCACAGGAAGATTTTGAAAAGGCTATTTCAATTGATCCAAATTATACTTTAGCTAAAGTAGGTTTGATTGTTGCGAATGTATTCAGGAGAAAATTTGTTCAGGCTGTAAATTTGTATACGCAATATAGAATGGATATAAGCTTAAAGAATGTTTTCATTAAAAAGCTGGTAAGGGGAGTTAGTGAGTTTTATTATTATGATGGGTTTTTTAATCAAAAGAGTAGAGAAATATCCAACCCATTATTTCATAGGCTGACAATCCAACCTCTATTGTCAAAGTATATAGAAGATCCAGGTAATATTGTACTGATATTGATTCTTTCTATGTATTATATGGGTATGAATGAAAAAAGTCTTGATATTATGACAATACTAAAGATTTGTGTATATATGGATTCCGTTGATGACAATATGCGATGGGCTTTGCTTAAAGCAATTGCTGACTGCGGTGAAAAGCTGTATCTTGATTTGGATATAGCGTCAAAGTTTAGAAGCATACCTGAACCGGATTGTACTGACGAATATGTGAAAACTATATTCGGTGCTGTTGTGTTAGGCAGAAATAAGTACAAAGTTAAAAATATATATAATTCCATGAATAAATCAGGAAAGAAAATGACTTTAAATATGATGTGGAAATATGTTGATTGGTCATGGAATGTTGAACTCTATGATTTGTCGGTATATGAGTGTTGCAGAATACTTATAATGTCAGGTTGGGCAGATATATTGGTGCTTGAGATGATGGAAAAGTTGATTAAGCACGATATTATTGCTGCTACGGATGAAGAATTGAAGGTATTGAAGCTCTATGGTTATTGTACATGATTTTGCTAAAAGCATTTTTTTAGATTTATACAGAAAATATAGACCTTAAGGGATTAAGAAATTCCCTTAAGGTCTATATTTTCTACAAGTTCTCTAAAATATTTACAGTTCTCAACAAGATCAGGCCCATGTTTAAATAGGCCGCCTCCTACCAAAAATACTACGTCATTTCCATAGACATCAAGAGATTCGGGTATGCTGCTAAGACTCATGCCACCGGCAGGGCAGGGGAAAATCGGTTTAAGTTTGCCCATTTTTTCTAAGGTGCAAGCTGCAATACTTTCACATTCCTCACGGCTAAAGGAAAAGCGACCTCCAAAATTCGGGTATATGGTAGCATCTGCACCAGCGAGCCTCATTATCTGACCGAAGAGTGCACCGTGGGAAATGCCAATTTCACTCATAACATAAGTACCTAGGAAAGCAGGGTGGCTGAATATAGGCAAATTAATACTTTTATCTTCTGAGATTTCTCTAATTACATCAAAGCCTGTAAGACCGGGAGAGATCAACAGACCTCCTGCACCTAGTTCTTTAGCCATGCGAGCTCTTTCTAGCATTTTACCAAAGGGTGCTGTTATATTAGGAACATAAATCGATCTTCTGCCAGTTTCGCTGTTCGCACTATTGATAGCCTTAACACACAGCTCAACCCTTTGCTCAAAGGGAGAAAAACTCTGATTTGAGAGTCCATGGTCATCTTTTATTATGTCTATTCCGCCTAAAGCAAATTTATATGCAAGGTCGGCAAGGTCTTTTGAGGACAATCCCATTGGTTTTAAGGCTGTAAACAGCAAGGGTCGCTCTCTTACAGCTAAAAGCTCTCTTATTCCATCCCTGCCAAAACGGGGGCCTTCAAAATTTTTTAAGATAGAATCAGACAATTCAAGCTTTTCAACCCGTATTCCCGGTTTTATACTTGAATTACCAAACACAACATTGAGCAGTTGGGTGAACTCGCTAGAAGATGACTCGACGGCATAACTGATAACTGCCCTGTAGTGAAGGCTATTGCTATATTTTTCAAAGGATTCGATTTTTCCTACAATGAAATCCTTTATTGCTCCTTCCGGTACTAATTCACCGGGGAACTCTACAGTTTGTTCAAGACAAATATCCTGAGCTCTTGCATAGGCCTCATTTTCATCGCCGGAAAGCTTATAGACTACTGAAAACCTTTCGCCGGAAAGTTTAGGCTGTTTATATTCTGAAAAAAACATGTTTGAGTGTTCCTCCATAATTATTTGAATTTTACTTTGGGTTTTGTATACAATTCTTTTCACAATTAGCTTTGTTACAGTAGACTGTACTAAAGAGCTTCAGCTTTTGAATCACTATGAACAGGAGTTATATGAATCTTTGGAAGCTCAGTTTCGTCAATTCCAAACTTCGCACCCACAATAGACTCTATGCGTGAAATCAGAGCCATAGCATCTATGCCGTATTCCTTCATCAGATATTGTCTGCTCGCTCCGTGTACATAGGTATCCATAAGCCCTATCCGTGATAGTTTTTTACCAAGTCCCGCTTCAGCCATACATTCGGCTACAATACTGCCAAGGCCTCCAATAACAGAGTGGTTCTCCATTGTTATAACACCATACTTCGATGCAGCTATGGCATCAAGAACTTCTTGGGCACCAAAAGGTTTTAAGGTAGTAACATGCATATGATGGATAGATATACCATGGGATTCTAGAACTTTCACTGCGCGCATTGCTTCTTCGGTACAAATACCGGTTGATAGAAGTACTAAATCTTTTCCATGACTGACAGTACGAATTTTATCAAAGCGCATTCGGTCAGAAGCATCGAAAAGTCTTGGGATTTCTCCACGTATCATTCTTACATATACAGGGCCGTTTACCTCATGTGCAACATCTAAAACCGATTCAACATCGGTAGCATCGCCGCATTCTAGTATTGTCATGTTAGGAAGGGAGCGCATAACAGCTATATCTTCAATCGCCTGATGCGTTGCACCTCCTGGTGTTGTAACTCCCGGCAAAAATCCGAACATCTTTACGGGAAGATTGGGATATGAAACGGACATGGCAATTTGGTCAAAAGCCCTTCGGTAAATAAACACCGCAAAAGTGTGAACAAAAGGTATAAAACCTTCACGGGCAAGGCCACCGGCGAAGCTCAGCATATTTTGTTCTGCTATGCCCATGGATAAAAAACGGTTAGGGTAGGTGTCCCTAAAAATATCTATTTCGGTTGAACCGGTCAAATCGGCTGAAAGAACATAAACATTAGGTTTGTCCTTAGCCCAAGCAACTAGATTTTTAGCATGTACTTTACTTAGTATTTCCATTTTATAATAACCTCCTTAGGATTCCATTGCTTTTAAAGCGTTTTCATACTGCATTTTTTCATCGGAACTTGTAAATCTGACATAGTGAAGTTTTGGAATCCTTTTTTCGAGTATCTCAATTCCTTTGCAGGCATTTGTATCGCAAAGTATAAAAGTAGGCCTTCCATCGGGTTCTAAACTGCCCAACGCGGCAATGGCACCAATATTATGGCCATCAATTCTGTAAACTCTTGAACCAAAAGACTCAAGCCGCTTATCGAAAGGTTCTATATTCATGACACAGGTCATTTTGCCGTCACATTGGTATCCGTTAATGTCTACATAAGCAAGTATATTATCCAACTTGTGGTGGGAAATTGCCTGCAGAGCTTCCCAAAATTGACCGGACTGACACTCACCATCGGATAAAAATAGAACTACCCTGCCCGACTCACCTTTAATTTTACGTGCCATTGCAATACCTGCAGCTTGGCTTATTCCCTGGCCTAAAGAACCGGTCATTACTTCCATACCCGGTGAATGCTCTGCACCAATCATTTCTACAATACTTCCATCCTTGTTAAAGTGGTCAAGACCGTTAGCAGCCATTCTCCCAGTTTCAATAAGTGCAGCATAGACAATAAGAGCATACTGGGACGGTGATAGAAAAAAACGGTCATATTCAGGACTCTTTGGGCCATTATATAGCGCACCGCTGGTATAGTTAGGGTTATTTGGCCCCGGTACACCCGGGAATTGTTCGGGAACTAAAGGTGACTCTAATTTCCCTAAATTCATAACTTTTGTATATAGAGTTGAGATGATTTCAGCTGACGAGCAAGCCTGACTCAAATATCCTCCGTTATTTTTTATCGTATGTTCTAAAACACGGCGTCTTATACCGTAAGCTACGCGTTTAACTTCATCCTGCCATAAAAAATTGCAATCCTTTGTATTCATAATTTAATAGTATCTCCTTACATCAGTGTTTTTAGATATTTCTGAAAACAACCTGATCAATATTTAATGTGCCTTTGTCCATCATATTTTAAAGATGGCAATTACGAAATTTTCAGAAACTACCCTAGCTTTCTAAACTGTATTCCAAATTTATATTATGGGTTCTATTATATGTAAAATATAATACCATTGCAGATTAAATTATTCAATTGGCCATTTCAAAAATAAAGAAATAATTGACATGGGATTACTAACTGAGGATTATTTTGCTGAAGTTAACATAGCTGGAAAGATAATATCAAAAAATGAACATTTAAAAGATTACAGAAATTATATTGTATACGGATATACCTTTGGTGACTTCAAAGATAATAGATATCGTTATTTGGGATGGACAATGATGAATGATAAATTTACAAATTATTTGTTTCCTAATGATGTAACTTCTGCTATTGGATTATGGAATAGAAATTGGATAGAAAAACCAAAAAGAAATCCATTGACAAGAGAACGAGAAGAAGTGATAAATGATGACGGCAAGTTTGATAACAACCCACTATACGAAGAGAGCATAAGATTAGGTTTAAAGCTGATTTCAAGGAAGGATTCTAAGGATGTTTTATTGGACTTTCCTGAAACGAAATTATAAAAAGACAATGGCATAAATATGTGAATATATATCAGCCGCCAACAAGTTTTAAAGGTGCAAATTTAATTATCATAAAATATCTAAGTCAAATTTAATGGAAAATGTTATAATATTATTAAAAAAATTATGAAAAAGGGGAGTTATAATGGTAAAAAAAATAGTATCTGCAATCGTAACGATTATGTTTGTGATGACGTCTGCTTTCTACAGGAATAATAGCTTTTGCACAATCTGAAGAAGTTAATCAAAATGTTTTAGGAACTCTTACGGCTATTGATAAAGCCAATACTGAAGATGAAATAATAGTTTTTGAAGATGAATATTTGGAAAGTCTTGTTCGTAAAAAGATTGGTAAAGAGACAGGTAGAATATTTAGAAGTGAAGTTGATACTATAACTAGTTTAAGCCTGGATTCGTCTTGTAGTGATTTAACGCTATCTGAAATTAATAAGATTACTAATCTAACTAGTTTAGAAATAATCGACAGCAAAATAAGTGACATATCGGCTCTTTCAAAACTTACTAAGCTAAAGTATTTAGGTTTTAGATAACAACAATATGAGTGATATATCAGCAATTTCCAGCCTTACTAATCTAATTAATTTAAGTATAGATCGCAATCCAGTTAGTGATATATCGCCTCTTTCAAACCTTAACAATCTAGATATTTTAAGTTTTAGTAACAACAAAATAAGTGATATATCGCCTCTTTCAAACCTTAACAATCTAGAGTGTTTAGTTGTAAGTAACAACGAAATAAGTGATATATCAACTCTTTCAAAACTTACTAATCTATACTATTTAGTTTTAAGTAACAACCCAATCAACAACAAAGAAACAGCTAATGCAGTTCATAAATCGGAATTAGACTTTACAGTAGGAGACTCAGCTTAAAGCGGCTGATGTTAATAATGATGGGGAAGTAAATTCAATTGACTTTGCAGTAATGAGACAAGTAATTTTAGGGTTCATACCTAGGTTTGTTTAATATTGAAGTTTCGTATACTCTAATAAAAAATTAAGACTGTAGATACCTATGTATAACAATACAGTAAATATCTATAGTCTCGTTTTTTCTATAACCCAATTATTATTTACTCGTAAGGTAAGCGTCAAGCATAGCCAGACATCTCATTTAAACAATGTCTGGCTTCTTACTGCCTATTAGTCAAAGTACTTGCTTTAAGACAGTTGGTAATATTACCCAAAACTAACGGTGTAATTAGTTGGAGTGTATCCACCAGAATTAATGAAAGTATACCTGCTAGGTACCTGAATCTGTACTTATATATCAAATATTTTATATACCTCAGACTATTCATTTGTCCTCCAAATAAGTTTTTACAGGTGTTATGTATTAATAATCTGAACTTACTTTATTGAAGTGTTTTGCGACTATCATTATATCTTCTAGGTTGATAGCTCCATCCATGTTTAAATCAAGACACTCCTGATAGTCGGAATCACCTTTTACTGTAGCAAAAGCTTTAGATATTGCCATTATGTCTTCCATATTTATTGCACCATCATTCGAATTGTTTATTTCTACATCACCTGCCCATATGAAAAAAGGATTTAATGAAGTAGACACTTCCCCATTTATATACACCGAAATATTTTCTGTTTTCTTAGTTAAATAATTAGTCTTCGAAATTTTAATGCTATATTTTCCTACAGGTACATTTAACATTTCAAAATATCCATTGCCGTCAGTTAAAGCAGAAAAGGGTGTTCCCTCCAATTCTACTTTAAATCCAGCTTTGACTATTTGTTTATTTGATTCGCTCATAACAAAATCTGGGGCAACATAACCTGAAATTTTTATGAATCTTGGCACGATATCATCATAATATTTTTTAAGTTCACTGTCCAAAATATCAAACTCACCTGATACATTTTCTACTGATACATTATTATTATTTATGTCTCTAACTGAATCAATGGATATATTGATAGGTTGTGAGAATGTTCTAGATAAAGCTTTAAAGGTAACCTTAGCAAAAACCCCATCCGTGTCTATTAATTCATCCTTCATTGTATTATCAGGAAAGTCTATTTTTAATACCCCTTCTGATGGATTTGCATCAATTTTCAAAGTCTGGTTTTTAACTATATCTCCTGGTACTGCTGTAACATATTCTAACTTAGTCGTATCATAGGTAATTGTCATTTCAAGTGCACCTATTCCTTTAACAGGCGTATCCGTAAATGCTATAGGCACTACCGAAGATTCACCCGGAAACACACGAATTGAACAAAATTCTACTTTTAGTCCCGATATTTTAACCTTTCCTGATTTTATTATTTCTGGAATCAGAATTTTTTCACCTTCTTTTATTGTTGCTTTTGAGACTTCAATAGAAGCTGAGTTCTTTTCATCACCAACTATTTCAAAATTAAGTTCTGCAAAAACTCCGCTTTGACCTAGGTATTCTCTTTCCTGATCCGAAGTCGAATAATGTACATTTATTTTTCCTTCAGATTCACTTTTTATCACTAAGTTTTCCGGATTTTTAACTATTTCTCCAGGTTGTGAAGATATATACTTCAAAAGAGTTGGATCATAAGTAATTGTAAGATCACTTGAAGTAATTTCCTTAAGAATACTACTTAATCTTATAGGTACCGTCACTAACTCAGCCATTTTCCCTTCAGTTGAACCTACATCAATTCTGCAGACCGGTGTTACACCAGCATGTGTAGGTGATGGTGTTGCAGATACTCCAGCTTTCATGACATTAACTACTCCCTGAATTATATTGCCTTTTACAGGAGCTAAATTCGAATCACCAAAGGTCGTATAGACTAGATTGATAGCAGCTTCACCAGAAGTTGCTAATACTTTAAGTCTAAGGTGGGCAAAATCACCATCCTTTGTAATGCTCTCATTAGATACTGTATAATCAAGGAATAGTATTTTTAACTCCCCGTCAGATACTTTGTTTAATGCAAAATTTATATTAGGATTTTTAACTATACTTCCGGCTTCTAAACTAATATACTCTAGCTTGGTAGGATCATAAGTAATTGACATTTCTGCTGTACATATTCCATTAGCCGGAACATTGCTAAAACTGACAGGTACATCTATTTCTTCCAAAGTCGAAGCACTAACTTTTCCCGCAGTAATTGTGAAAGCTGAAGTCAAAGATGTAGTATTATCTGCTGATGCAACTAATACCGACAATGGGTTTATTACCGATAAACACATTGAAACAAACATAATTATAGCTGTAATACTAAAAACTTTTCTCATAAAAATATTCCCCTCTACTGTTTTCGTAATTATTAAGTATAAAATATTTCTTAGCTATATTTTAATATATATTTATTATATTGTCTAATCAGCTACAAATTACAAACTAAAAGCTTTGAAAGCAAAAATAAAACATAACCTATAGGGCTAATTTTCTCTATTTTGCATTTCACCACAATAGGGGCAATAACAATAGTTCTTTCTGACCTTTTTTCCGCAAACATTGCATATAAATAAACCTTTGAAACAACTCTAGTCACAATAAGGTAAACAATGAGATTTGATGGTATATTCAATAGTCTAAACAAACCCCACAACCACTTGTTTTCTCCTCTTTTAGAAGCATCCCAGAATATCCAGCAGCCTTGTGCCAGTAATAGAACTATTAGAACAACCCACAAATATAGAGGTATATCCTTTAAATCATTCATTAAATCTCCTCCTCCATAAGTCTTTGTCTTGTAAATCTCTTAAATTTTTCTTTCTTTCAACTATTATGTTTGATTTACTAAATGCCCTGCCAATTATTCTCTCATCAATTTCAACTTTCCTATCAAAAGCTGACATCCTGTTTTTTAGTACATCTAGCTCCTTCCAATAGGCAGCACACTTACTGAAAGTATCAAGAGGAATTCTGATTTCTTCTGTCATGTGCTTTTCTCCATAGTAAATATCTAAAAGTTCTTCTTGTATTTTTTCAAGGTTTAAAGACATATAAAAACTCCCTTCAAATTAAACTTCTCAACTTTTTTATACAATAGTGAAGCCTTGACCTTACAGTTCCAACTGGACACTTGAGTATTGTGCTGATTTCTTTATAGGAATAATCGTAATAGTTTTTTAAAATTCTCTTTTTCATCCTCGGGAGTAACCTTTAGCACATGGTTCATATCCTTAAGTATTTTAAAATTGTAATTTTTTATTATATCGTCTAAATAATTAATTTCAACAGGCTTTACTTGTATGTCTACGGTAAAAGCATGAACCCATCTCCTACCAATACTCTCACAAGAGAGATTTTTAAAAATGCCATTTCAGCATTTGTATTTCGGTAGGGTTACCATTGTAAGAAATGCATTCCGGTATTACTATGATATGGAACTAGAAACGCCCGGAATTATCCTTATCTTTACTTTTACCTTT